>DURH01000019.1 GCA_012837385.1 Bacillota bacterium | reverse complement strand
TCAGGCGCAGCCTACGCACATTGGCGATTTCCGAGGCTTCCTTGCGGTTTAACCCTAGGATAACCCGGTAAAACTTGGAAAATTCCCCAATCATATCCATGGCTTCCAGAATATCCTCCGGCTGGCGCTTGCCTGGATCGCAGAGATCCACAAAGAGAAACGGCTTGGTGCCATCTTCCCTGGGCCTGAGCAATTCCAGCAGCCCTGTCCAAATCTCATTGAGGTGGGGAGTCATAACCCAATTCAGCGTGGCAGCTAAATCGCAATCGCTAAACGCCGCTTGGAGCTTGTCTGTGCCCACCACCTCTTTGAGGGCAGCCCAGCGAATATCATTGAGGCCCTCCATCTTGCCCAGCATCACCTTGCCATCATCAAACTCCACAGCATCGGTGTGGCCAGGTTCAGCAAGGGAATACACTTCGGTGCATCCTTCCACCAGTTCATTAAATACAGGATGCACATTGGGCCTGCCCAGGGCTCCCATATAGGAAACACTGGTGCCCAGCTTCACTAGGGCATTGGCCATAATCGGCCCATTCCCACCCAGCTTCATAGTTTTGGGAACTAGCTCAATATTGGTGCTTAAACCCGCGGCCTTAGAGATGCGCTCCCCAAATTGGGTCATATTACTCATCCTGGTGTATGATGCGAAAGAGTGCCTGCGGTCCACCGCTTCCACGATCTCATCAACAAAACCGTCGAAACCGACAACTACCTTGAGATGAGCGGGGCGTAGTTCCTGCAGGCGTTCATGTAACTTCCTCAACAGACTCTGCATGTGATTCCCGAACCTCCTGATCACTTCTCTAAAGCATTCCTAACAATGACTGTTCTCCGTTTCACCCGCCCGCGCCTGCTAATTGATCAAAAAGATTACCGCATAGCGAGCGAAAAAGTCATACTGGGCCATGGCCTCTAAAACCCTCTGGGTATCCTCGTTGCTGATGTACACGCCGGTCTGGGCAGCATCAGCAACTCCAATGGCCTCCACAACCAACGGCTTGGCATAGGGGTAATCTGGATCCACCTCCAGCCGTTGGAGCAGTTCAGGCGTGAGCTCTGAGCCATAGCCCACCACCCCCCGCTCCTGAACCAGATCTTGGGATGCCAACACTCCCCCGTAAATCAGCTGCCCATTCTCGCTGTAGATTCGCGGGCTGATCCCCCTGCGCACATCCAGGTGTCGGGCATCCACAACAAGGCCTGTGTAGAACTCACCCTGGGAAGACAGTTTGTCATTCCAATAGGCGATGGTTTCCTGAGACTCATTGTAAGAGCGTAGGACTCTGAGATTTTGCCAGTAATAGCGGCCTTCTTGGTCGGCAGTTACAACCAGCTCCCAGCGCCCCGATTTCTGGGGAAGGGGTACATGGGAAAACCCCAAAATGGCCCACTCGCCTGTCTCCGGCAGAACAGTTTTGGCCTCCCAGGTCTCCAGAACCTGATTATTCTCCCCAATCAAGCATAGAGTCATAACAGCAGCTGCATCCGGCAGCTCGGTGCGTACATCCATGCTGATCTCATAGCTCCTTCCGGGCTGCAGGGGAAGGTCAATGCGGAGTTCCTGCCCCGCCCCCAGCATCACGGGAGTACCCTGCGCCACCACGGCCCCGGAGCAAAGCACCATACTAAGTACGACTATAACGATTGAACAGATCTTTTTCTGCATAGAAAGCCCTCCAATAATGCAGAGGCACGGCCTGGCACTTAACACCATTCGTGCCTGTTTCCCCCTTGTTTTGTACAATAATCTTACCACAAAAGGAGGAATCTTTCTTGACTAGAAAATGCTGGATGCTAGCTTTGTATCTCACTTTAGCCATCGCCTTGACAGGCTGCCTACCCCCTGCCCACCAGGGAGGGCTGCTCCCTGGCGATGAGAATATGTACTGGCTCACGGACGGTTTTGACTTCCCTGTGGGTGACCCCGATGGCGGAGGCTGGGACATCACAGGCTACCGTTTCCTCCAGTGGAGCGCTTACAGCAACTCCTACCATCCCGGTGAAGACTGGAACATTCCAGGGGCGGGCAACGGCGATCAGGGGAAACCCGTCTATGCGGTAGCCAATGGCGAAGTGGTCTTTTCTGGCTGGAACACCGCCCTGGGCAACATCGTCCTGATCAAACATGCCATTTCACCCACTGAGTTTGTCTGGTCGCAGTACGCCCACTTGGACCAGCGCTATGTAGACAAAGGCGAGAGAGTGTACCGCCGCCAGCCCATTGGCACTGTGGGCAGGGGGCCCAACGACACCTTCGCCGCCCATCTCCATTTTGAGATGCGTAAAGTTGATCTGCCTGCCAATGCTTGGCCCAGGACCAACGGCGCGGCCTGGGATGCGTCCAGGGTAACGGATTTTTGGCTGGAACCTTCGCTATTCATAAATCAGAACAGACCACAGTAGCCTTTTGTGGTAGAATATAGGCGACTATGGCACAGACAGGAGGCGGCAGCATGTTTTTGAGGAACTACCCCCTCGCCAACCTGACATCCTTAGGCGTGGGCGGTCCCGCCGATTTCTTTATTCAACCTTCAACCTTGGCTGAGGTTGTTCAAGCCCAGCGTTTCGCACTGGATGGCGGCTACCCCCTCACCATCATCGGCTACGGAACTAATCTCTTGATCAAGGATGGCGGAATCCGCGGAGTAGTGATGCAGATTGCCGCACCATTTGCCAAAGCTTCAGTAGAGGGCAGGATCTTAACCGCCACCACAGGCTGCCTGCTGAGTTCCTTAAGTAAGCTGGCTTTCCACCATGGCTTGAGCGGCCTAGAGTTCTCTGTGGGTATCCCCGGCGGATTAGGTGGAGCCACCTTTATGAATGCAGGGGCCTATGGCGGAGAAATCGGTCCCTTAGTGCGTTCGGTGCAGTTGGTGCAAAACGGAGTTGTCAAGACCTGGAATCGCCAGGAGCTCAACTTCTCTTATCGCAGCAGCCGCTTCCAGCAGGAAGGAGCTGTGCCCATCGTTACCCAAGTTGAGCTGGAGTTGGCGCCCATGGATCCCGCGGCCATTCTCCAAAAGATGAACGATCTCCAAAACCAAAGGCGAAGCAAACAGCCCTTAGAATATCCCAGCGCGGGCAGCACCTTTAAGCGCCCGCCTGACCATTATGTGGGACCCTTAATTGAAAAGGCCGGCCTCAAAGGTTTCCGCATCGGTGGTGCAGAGGTATCAACTAAACATGCTGGATTCATCGTAAAAACCGGCGACGCCACCGCTCGGGATTTTCTAGATCTCATCGCCACCATTCAGACTGTAATCAAAGAGAAGTTCGGAGTGAGCCTGGAGCCTGAGATCCGCATCCTCGGCGAAGACTAAACTGGGCGGAAGAGTTTTTCCAAATTGGTTTTGAGCTCAGCCCGGAGCTCAGGGGAAAGATCGGAGCGCTCCACCAACGAGAGGGCTTCTTCCAGCTTACGCCGGTCAAACCTCTGATCCTTGCGTACATAGGGCTGCACCACAGTAGTGCGCCTTAATCCTGCTGAGCCGTTCAGCTCAGCTTTAATCAACTTCTTGCAGTACCCTACTGGGCAGCGCTCTGACCGGCAGTTCTCGTCGCCCAGGCAGATCTGATCCAAGAGACGATCCAAGGAATGGAGCTGGCGGGCAATTCTCTGCATCTGTCCACCCTGGGAACCAGCCGCTGCCCTGCTGCGCAGCAGCTGCAGAACAGGGATCAAAACCGCTGCACCTAAGGCCAGCACAAAGAGGCTCATAGAGGCAGGGTTCAGGAGTCTCTGGGGGACGGCCTGGACGAGGTGGAAGATGCCGAAACCTATAAACACAAAGCTGGAGACGAGCTTGAGGGCTAACTCTGGGATCTTGCCACCGAGCTTGGTGCCTACAAAGATGCCCCCTAAGCTGACCAGAACCATACCCAGCACGGTACCGGCCAAGACAGCCGCGGGGTAAGCGGAATTAGAGGCCAGGGCAATGGCAGTCAGCTGAGTCTTATCACCCAGCTCGCCTAAAAAGAAGGCCAGGGCAACCACTAAAATGGGGCTGCTCAATCTCTTATTGCTCCCATTGGAGTGCTCTTCATCTGAATAGAGGGTCCATAAGCCAAAACCCAGGAACATCAAGGCAGAAGCCAGCCGGATAGTGGAAAGGGGTATGAGGTGAGCTAGATAGGAGCCGACAATGACCGCTAAACCATGGTTAAGGAAGGCGCCCAGTGCCACACCGAGCAACACCTGCCGCACTGAGTATTGCAGTGCGAAGGCCATGGCCAAGATCTGAGTCTTGTCACCTAGTTCAGCCAAGAAGATCAGCAGTGAAGCCTTTACCATTTCAGCGAGCATCCTAGTCGTCCCTTTCCTGTGTACTATCCCTTACCCATGCCAGATTAGTTATACCAAATGGAGTTGCCTTAGGCATGTCTAATTTGTTAAGAAAACATTCCTGCCAGGCAGGAGTTTTCAAGGCATAAAGGGTATTAAGAATCATTGAGGGGAGGTAATGACAATGAGCACCATGTTTAAGGCTGGAGATTTCTTTGTCCGGCTCCGCGTTCAGGGGGATCGCCCCAAGTTGACGGTCTGGAATACTAAAGGTACGAAAATAGTCAGTGAGTTTATTAGTTCCGCCACAGAGAGTTTCTGGACAAAAATCGCCGAGCTCACGTCTCAAGAAGTTGTTGACCGCGTTCAAGCTCTGCTGGAGAGCGAACAGTAAACCGCTGCTTCCATAGACAGCCTTAAACAGCCTTGCCAATCCTCGGTGAGGCTGCTTTTGCCTGGAAAGGAGCGGCTATGAGCGTATTAGTAGAAGTTGTCTGTTACTGTCTGGAAGATGTGTTCAGGGCCCGCGAGGGAGGAGCACAGCGAGTTGAACTCTGCGCAGATCCTGGCGCAGGCGGCACCACACCCAACTTCGGCCTGATCAAAAGAAGTGTCGCCCTAGGCGATCTGGGCGTCATGGTTATGATTCGGCCGCGGGGTGGAGATTTCCTCTATAACCGCGATGAGATTGACGAAATGGAAGAAGATATCCGCACCGCTGCTGCGCTGGGGGCAGATGGAGTGGTGTTTGGCGTGTTGGACGCAGATGCCCGCCTAGACACTATGGCTATGTCGCGCCTAGTGCAGCTGGCCAAGAGCCTGAGACTGTCCGTTACCTGCCACCGTGCCTTTGATGTCTGCCGCGATCCCTACGAGGCTCTAGACACCCTATTAGACCTAGGAGTTGATAGGCTCCTCACGTCAGGACAGCAGAAGACCGCCGTGGAAGGTATGCCTCTTTTAGGGGAACTAATGGAACGGGCTTCAGGCCGCCTTACGATTATGCCAGGAGGCGGGGTGCGGCCTCATACCGTGAGAGAACTGCTGAGACTCCCCATCACAGAGATTCACACTGGAAGCAGAACCCAGGTTCCCTCCCAGATGAGGCCTTCCTCAGCTGTGGAAATGGGCTCAGACGATGCCCAAGCCTACCATATGTTCGTCGATCCAGAGGCTGTCCGCGCCATTGTGAATGCCTGCCGGAGGTGAAGTACATGTTTGCAGAAATACTAGATCTTGCTGTACAAGCCGCTGAGAACTCCTTCGTCCAGGTTACAGCCTTTGTAGGCGCAGTACTGCTGTTGTTTGGCTACTTGGACTATGTGCTGGCGGGACGTTTGGTGAAGATGATTGAGAACTCCAAGCGCTTTCAGCCCATTATCGGAGCTATTTTGGGCTTAACCCCTGGCTGCGGCGGCGCCATTTTTCTCATGCCCCTCTTTCCCAGGCGCATTGTCAGTTTTGGCACCATTACCGCGGCACTCATTGCCACCATGGGTGACTCCGCCTTTGTGTTTATGACGGTTATGCCTAAACAGTTCCTGATGGTGTCTGCCATCAGCTTTGTGGTGGCCATCATCACAGGATATCTGGTGGACCTTCTTCCCTTAGGCGAGCGCCTGGTGCAGAAGTTTGAAGAGGATCAGGAACGGAGAAGGTTGGAGCATGCGGCCCATGAAGCTCTGGACCACAGCATTTTTGAAGAAGAAACAGGGATCACCCATGAAGAATGGGCTCACATCGGCCACGCGGAAGGCGATGATATTGACCTGATCCTGCACCACAGCGTCAAGGGCCACCAGCCCACCCACAGCCTTGGTTACAAACTGACCCACAGCGCCTATGCTGTATACTGGGTGTTTATCTCCATTGGGTTGGTGCTGGGCATTTTGGATATTCTGCAGGTAGATATCAACGCCCTAGCAGTTCCCCATCTAGGCCTGGTTTTCGGTTTGGTGGGTACTGCCCTCTCTGTGATCATGATGGTGTTAAGCAAAAAGTTCTTGGTCGCAGACACCCACGAAGAATCGGAAATGAAGCTGGCCAGCATTAAAGAAACCCTGATCCACAATGCCCAGGAGACGGCCTTTGTGGGTACCTGGGTGTTCGCCGCCTACCTGGCTTATGAGCTCCTTGTCCTCTTCCTGGGATCAGGCAGCCATGCTGCAGGGGAAGCCCTAATCACGGGATTTCTCAGCCAAACCGGGCTGGTAGCGGTGCTGATCGGCGTTCTGATTGGGGTTATCCCAGGCTGCGGGCCCCAAATCATTTTTGTAACCCTCTTTACCAGAGGTCTAGTGCCCTTTTCGGCGGTCCTAGCCAACGCCATTTCCCAAGACGGCGATGCCCTCTTCCCGTTGATCGCCATTGATAGGCGTTCAGCTTTTTGGGTCACGGTAGTAAACACCATTCCCGCCTTAATCGTAGGGTTTTTGGCATACTTGATTGAGTTTAGGCTTCTCTAAACACAAGACGCTGAAGCGGGCCACTAGGCCCGCTTTTCTTTGCTCCGATGCTAACTGAAGGGCGTGAGCCCAGCTGCGGCAATAGCCTGGCCCACCCGGCGGTCGCTTTCCTCAGGCAGATGGAACTGAACATGCGCCAGCTCAGGAAACTCAACTTTGAGCACCTCTTCCGCCTGCTGCTTGATCAGGGCTCCTCCCTTCCCTGAGGTCACCCTACCTAGGATGAGCACATGTTTGAGGTCATAAAAGTCTGAGTAGTGGGCAATAGCGTAACCCAGGTAGCGGCCGATGCTCTGGAAGATCTGCTCTGCACCGGAGTGTCCTTCCGTGAGAAGCTGCTGCACCACGTTCAATTTCTCTGCCGGAGTAAGCTTGGGATCCAGCTCAATGCCTGCGGCAGGAGCTAGTTTGATCACACCATCTTGGGAAAAGTATTTCACTCCGCAGCCGTAGTCCCCCGACCACTCATCCACCATGGCCTGGGGGTTGTAATCCACAGGGACAAAGGCCAGTTCATTGAGCCAGCCAGTGAGGGACCCCTGGTTGTCCACATAACCAGCTGCTTCACTGGTGCCCATGGCGATTCCCAGTATGTTCGTGTCCTGCAGGGAAGCCGCGCCAGCCAGGGCAGTAACATCTCCGTCATTACGCACCTCAATGGGTACATCCCCCAGTTCCTTGGCCACCCGTAGATAGATGTCCTTAACTTTGGCATCAAAGAGTTCCTGGGGCACCTTCAGAAACAGGGAAGCTACCATGGTGCGGTTGTTGATGTAAATACCGGCGGAACTCACCCCAATAGCGTCCACCCTGGGCAGGTGTGCGGCAGCCCGCTGCACAGAATCTAGGATCCCGGCAAAATGATAGTCCGGGTCCTCAGTGACCTTGGGGTGCCAGACTGTCTCGTCGCTAAACAGCACCTCTCCGTCCATAACGGCAGCTACCTTGCGGTCACTGCCGCCGGCATCAAAGCCGATGCGGCAGCCGTCCAAATGGCCCCCCACTTTTTCAGTCTTCTCATAGGCTTGGGGCAGTTCTGCCCAGTCCACTACTTCCACTGTGAACTCCCGTTCATAGACACGGCTCATAAACTCCGCATCAAACTCCCGGAGACCCCCTGCACGGTAGGCTGCTTGGAGCTTCCTTCCTACCTCAGCATCACCGGCTGTGGTGATCTTCCAGCCGCCCTTTACCCACAGCAGGCATTTCACCAGGCGTTCAACGTAAAACCAGTTTGCTTCATCCCAATCCAGCCTCTGTCCTGAGGGAAAGAGGGACACCTCGTAGACAGCAACCTGTCCACCATCCCGTTCTAGAGCGATGGCGAAAGGCACAGGTTGCCCTGTTTCCTGTACCGCCTGGGCAAAGACCCTGTTCCACAGGGAGGCGGGCCGGAACCCAGGATCCAGTTCTGGCCCCAGCTCGGGCACTGCTGCCCGGTTCAAAGCATTGATCATCTCCATCTCCCTCCGCAGCATATCTTTACGTATTAGTTCATCTCTTGCATGCTATTCTAGTCCAGCCAGCAATTCCCTTGTCCACAGCCGCTTATACCTAGGACGGACAGGGGGACTAAGGTTTGGTGCAAACCTGTTAGCTGGTAAAGAGGGCCAGCAGCCCGTTCAGGCAGAAGACTACACCAAAGACTATGGGCTGGTGGATCAGATAGATCAACAGGGAGTGGCGCCCGAGCAGCCTAACAAGGGCAGCTCCCGGCAGAGAATTGATTCTCTCCAGCCCAAGAACGTGGAAACGCCGCTCGCCGCCGGGGTAGAGGATTGAGCCCAGCCAGATACCCAGCAAAACCACACCAAGCCAAGGTACGAGCGGATAGTAGTCGGCCATCAGCACGTACTCTTCACCGATCCCCAAAGGCAGCAGCCACCAGCTGCGCACTGGCAGGGCTGCCAGCCACCTGGTGGCAGCAATAATGACAATACCTACCACCCCCGCCAGAAGCGGCCGCGGCAGAAACAGCGGTGACAAAATGATCGCGCTGCCGATCAAGTGCAGGATGCCGAAAAAGATGGGCATGTCAACTGTGAAATAGACCACCAGCGAAACAACAGTGGCCCAAGCCATCAGCTTGAGGCCCCTCACTACATATCTCTTCCCAAAGCCTCCCGTGCTGGTTCCACCTGTTTGCCTCGCGTAGCTGATGGAAAGGGAGATACCAGCGATAAGCTGAAATGATGCGCCGATGGTCTGGGCAATGACCAAGGGATCGACGCCAAACAGATCCCATGGCACCAAATCGAAGTACACCAGATCCCAAAACAGATGGAAAAGCACCATGGCGATGACGCTCAAGCCCCGCAAGAAATCAATTTCTGGAAACCGCTCCCGGCTGACTGTCAACTTCCTTTCCCTCCCGTGGACTAGACCAAATTGGACCTTCATTGCTTCCCGGGAATTGCCCGCTCGTACTGCCAAGGCCAGGTTTCCTGATCAGGTTTGGCCTGGAGAACCCAATAAGGGTTGCGCAAAAGCTCCCTGCCTAGGGCCACAAAGTCCGCGCGGCCGTTAGACAGGATCTCCTGCGCCAGCTCGGGGGTGGTAATCAACCCCACGGCAATGGTGGGGATCTCCGCCCCTTTCTTCACCGCTTCCGCAAAGGGTACTTGATAGCCGGGGGCAAGCTCAATGCGTGCAGGCAGCAGCCCGCCACTGCTGATGTCCATTAAGTCCACACCCTTGGCCTTGAGCACCCTGCTGATGGCCACCGTATCTTCTATGGTTAATCCGCCTTCTAAGTAATCCACGGCAGACAGGCGTACTGAGAGAGGCTTCTTTTGGGGCCATTCGCTCTGCACCGCTTCCACAATCTCCAAGAGAAAGCGCATGCGGTTTTCCAAGGATCCACCGTATTCATCAGTGCGCTGGTTGCTCAAGGGAGAAAGAAACTCGTGGATTAGATAACCATGGGCAGCGTGGATCTGCAGAAGTTTAAAGCCTGCCGCCTCCGCCCTTCTGGCCGCCTGCCGCCAGCTTTCCACCACATCCTGGATTTCCGAAATGGACAAGGCATGGGGCACAGCCTGATCCGGGAAGGCCAGTGCTGAAGGGGCCACCAGGTCATCTCCCCAGGATTTGCGTCCCCCATGGGCGATTTGAATGCCCACGACTGAACCATGGGCTTTGCACAGATCTACCAACTCGGCCAGACCCTCAATATGGCTGTCATCCCAAATCCCTAAATCTCTATTGCTGAGCCTGCCGCGCTTTTCCACAGCTGTAGCTTCTAGGATAATAAGGCCCACACCGCCCACCGCTCTGGCACCATAATGGACCCGATGCCAGTTAGTTACATACCCGTCTTCTGTGGCCGAGTACATGCACATAGGCGGCATCACGATGCGGTTAGGGATGGTTGCGTTCTTGATCTCAAAGGGCGTAAACATAAAAAGCACCTCCTCAGCTTTCTGGAAACCGTTTACTACCTAGTATTAGCAGTAGAACAGCTTTTCCCTGCCGAGGAAGTGCCTGGGGTGCTAAAACTCACGACGCGTATATAGCCTCAGGGACAGGACAAAGGATACAGCGATCACTAATGCCATGGATCCCACTCCCAGACCAAGGAGCACCGCGCTCCCAGCGTTCGCCAGAAATGGAACCGCTGACAGCCGTCCAACCAGGCCTGAAAGAGCGTTGGCTAAAAACAGGAAGGCGAAGTAAATTACGAAGTTCAGATACCGAGACTTGATATAGCCCAGCGCAAAATAGATGGGCAGGTAGAAACTGGACAGCAGCAGCACAGATACGGCCCCGGCGGCAATGCTGACCAGGCTGACCGCCCCCATGGCAACTGAAACGTTCACCAGGGACAGCACTGTCATGGTGATCCAAGTCGCGGCGGAAGCCAGGGCAACGTAGGCCAGTACAGACAAATACTTGGAGCCCACAATCTGCCATTTGGAGACAGGCAGGCTGTTCCAAAGCCGATCAGCATTGTTTTTGTCTTCCCAGGCTCCGGCGAACATAACCAGCATGTAGCTGACGCCCGTGATGATGGCCACGGGTTGGTATTCACCTAAACTGCGAAAGGCAAAGCTGAAGATAAACACATAGATAAACATGGTTGTGAGGATCTTCTTCTGCAGCAGCAGGTCCTTGAGCACCAAGGTAATCATTGAACTCCCCCCTTCACGAAATGAAGCATGATCTCTTCCAGATTCGGCCTTTCAAACACGGCCCGGCCCTGGGCCAGCCGTTCCACCTCTGCCTTGTTAGTAACCAAGCCTTCAAAGCCAAATTTGCTCTCCTTAAGGCCTAAGATGTGGTCGCGCACCGCTGTGTTCAGAAGTGCCCGTTCGCCCCTGATTAGGACATATTCTTCCAGAAGCTCTTCCTTGGACTTACTGAAGGCAATGCGCCCCCCGTTGATCATGGTTACATAGTCAGCAATCTGATCCAAGTCTGAGGTGATATGGGAAGAAAGGAGCACAGAACAGCGCTCATCCTGGATCACATCCCGCAGGATATCAAGGAACTCGCTGCGCACCAGGGGATCCAGCCCAGAAGTGGGCTCATCCATAATGAGCAGTTCGGCCTTGTGGGAGAGGGCCACCGCCAGGGCATACTTCATTTTCATACCCTTGGAGAAATCAGCCAGCTTTTTGCGGGCCGGAAGGGCAAATAAATCCACATACTTGGCGTAGGCTTCCCCATCCCAGTTCTTGTAGAAAGGTGCAATGATCCTGGTCATTTCCGCCATGGTTAAAGTCTCATAGAAGTAGCTCTCATCGTAGACAAAGCCAATACGCTGCTTGATCTCCTGCTCCTGGCGGCGAGAGTCCAGGCCTAATACCCTAATCTCCCCTTCATCTAAACGCAGCAAATTCATAATCAGCTTAATTGTAGTGGTTTTGCCTGCTCCGTTTGCACCGATAAAGCCCATAATGTACCCTGGCTCCAAGGAAAAACTCACCCGGTCCAAGGTAAACCCTGCAAAACGCTTAGTCACGTTTTTCAGTTCTAAAACAGGTCCCATTTCTCACCCTCCAATAAACGATTGAAAACCTCCCGCAGCTCCGCCCTGCTCATCCCCAAGAGCTTTGCTGCCTTCATGGCCTCTGCCAGCTTTTCTTCCACCAGCTTCTGTTTGGATTCCCGCAGCCTGCGTTCACTTTGATCCGCCACAAAGGATCCCTTGCCTGGGATGGTGTAGATCAAGCCGTCTTTTTCCAGCTCTTCGTACGCCCGCTTAGTGGTGATCACACTGATCTGTAGTTCCTTAGCTAACAGGCGGATGGAAGGCAGGGGTTCATCAGCTGCTAGTTCACCTCGGAGAACAGCACCCTTAATTTGATCCACAATCTGCTGGTAAATGGGCACTTCCCCAGTGTTGGTAATGATTAGATCAATGGCCCCCACCTCCTATACTGTATATATACACTATACACAGTCCGTGGTTCACTGTCAACCGGAAAATAAAAAACCCCCAGGTTTTCCTGGAGGGTATGCCGCGCCTCAATTCAGGGTAGAAACTAAAGTAAGGACAAGAAAAGGGTGATGGTCATGTCGGCGCAGTACCTAAAATACGGAGGGGTGCGCTTCGTCCAAAACGCCCCACCGGAGGAAATCAACTCCTTTGTGAACAGCTTATCTGAGGAAGAACGGAGTTCACTTTACAATGTGGTCACCCGCCTGAAAGATGAAGGCTTAATAACCTTGATTCCAGGCGACACCACCACCATAGACCAGGACATGGAAGAGTTCCTCGTCCCCAACGCCGGTGACGACTTTTAGCTGGACTCACTCCTAGGCAGCACCAGGGAAATGCGTGTGCCGAAGTTTTCCCGGCTGAAAACTTCCAGGTAACCTCCATGCCTTTCTGCCACCCATTTGGCGATGGACAAGCCCAGGCCGGTACCCCCTGTGGCCCTGGCCCGGGAGTCATCGGCCCGATAAAAGCGGTCAAAGATGTGAGGGATATCCTCAGGTGCGATCCCAATGCCGGAATCCTGCACGGTGAACATCACCTTATCTTCCCTGCAGCTCACGACAATGCGAATCCTGCCCCCGACAGGGGTGTACTTGATGGCGTTGTCAATGAGGATGCGACCCGCCTGTTTGACCAGGCCCTGATCGGCCAGCACTGGGGCGGGCTCTGTTTCCAGACTAAACTCGTGGCCCCCATCGATCATCTCCGTTTCCCGGTACATGGTCTCTGCCAGCTTCCCTAAATCGAAGTGTTCCAAGTTGATCTGCATGGTGTGGTTGTCGCCTCTCGCCAAAAAGAGCAGCTTCTCCACGAGTTCCTTCATGTTAGCCGCTTCCTCTTTCAAGGCGTCAATGGACTCCTGGAGGGCTTCTGGGTCGTTCTTTCCCCAGCGGTCCAAAAGGTTGACATAGCCTTGGATGGCCGCAATGGGCGTGCGCAGCTCATGGGAAGCATCGGACACAAACCTGGCCTGGAGCCGGTAGGACTCCCTCATGCGGTCCAGCAGACCGTTAATGGCAACTGCCAGGTTTTTCAGCTCGTCCTGAGTGGTGTCTAGATCTATGCGGGTATCCAAACGAGCTGCGTTAATCTCGTCTAAAGTGCCGGCTAAAGTCTGCATCTCCTCAATGGACAGCGGCCCCTGCCCTTGAGAAAGGGTCTGGGTCTGCTGGGCCAGATCCGAGATGGGCCTTAAGACACGGCGAATCAGTTCTGCCCTAGATACCATGGTGCGGATGGCAGTAACCAGCTGCCAGATCAAGAGTACCAAAAACACCGTCTTCAAAACCCACACTGCAATCCCGAAGTGGATCACGACGGAAATGGGAGTGCCAAGAACCTCCACGTCCAGCTGATACTGCAGATCGTCTAAAATGTTGTAGAGGGGCGCGTTTTCATCATGGGGCAGCAGAATGGTCCGTTGGGCAGCTCTGGTCTCCTGGGGGAAGATGCGCTGCAGCTGTGGGGGGATGGGAATGATGTACCCCGCCGCAGCGGGTTCCTGCTCCTTAACCTCCAAACCCTGGTTGAACAGCCAGGTGCTTTCTTCCGCACTGGGCAGTCCATAGTTCTCCACGTGGCGCACAGCCTGCACCGCTTGGCGCTCACCGAGCACAGCCAGGGTAATCCCGCTCGCTACTATGAATACTACATTCAGCATAAGAAAGGTTCCCACTAGACGGAACCAGAGCTGGATATTCAACTTGGAAACTAGGGAAAAACCTATGGTGTGGACTTTCTCCTGTTTATTTTTCATCGCGGATCACATATCCCACTCCACGTACTGTGGAGATCAGCTTCACGCCAAAGGCCTCATCAATCTTGCTGCGCAGAAACCTGATATAAACATCAACGGCATTGGTTTCCCCTTCAAAGTCAAAGCCCCAGACCTTCTCTAAGATGGTCTCCCGGGAGAGCACCAGCCCCTTGTTTTCCAACAGATAGTGAAGCAGATCAAACTCCCGCTTGGTTAGATCCACTGGGACTCCCTGCACGGTCACCTGGCGGCTTCCTGGATCCAAGGCAACCTCTCCAGCCCGCAGGATCTGGGACTCAGAGCGGGCAGGTGCCTTGCGCAGCACATTGCGGATGCGGGCCAAAAGCTCTTCAATGGCAAAGGGCTTGGTGATGTAGTCATCCGCTCCACTGTCAAGCCCAGAAACCTTATCCATCACGCTGTCCCGCGCCGTAAGCATGATCACGGGAACGGAGGACGTGCGCCTGAGGCGGCGCAGCACCTCCATCCCGCTTAAACCCGGCAGCATAACATCGAGGAGCACTAAATCATAGTCCCCAGATTCCGCCATCTCCAAACCTGTTCGCCCGTGATGAGCCTTGCTCACTTCATAACCTTCGTAGGTGAGTTCCATCTCCACAAAGCGGGCGAACTTCTCTTCGTCTTCAATGATAAGAATCTTGGTCTTCACGACCCGCGCTCCCCCTTACCTCTAGTTGTCGTTCCTCACAAACTGATAGTGGTAGCCGAAGAAGAGGCCAATGACAATTAGGGGCAGGGTAACCCAGGGTGCAAAGAGCAGCATAATCGCCAGCACTGTAACTGGGAAACTGGCCACGTGTTCCTTGTCCTTGAGAATCTCAAAGCTGGTGCTGTTACCCCTTCTGAGCAAACCAAGGAGGAAGTTCCCGAATTTCTCCAGCGTTTCCTTGACACTGTTCGACTGCTGGGTGCCGCCTTTCTCAGAAGACTGCTCTTCTTGGCGGTTCTCCTGACTCTGCTGCTCGCCGGCAGTGCTTCCTTCACTGCTGTAGTAGCCGCCTCCCTTAGGCGGGGCCACCTTGCCCTGTCTTTCCAGGATGATCAGCGCATCCAAAAGATCGCCATCAGCCTGTTCCAAGGCTTCCCTAGCCTCGTCGTAAGTGACTTGAGCCCGTTCCCGCAGCTTCTCGATCATTTCCAGTTTTTCCATGGTGATACTCCTTTCTGGAATCGTGATGCTTTGATTGTACAGGGACGGACTTTAAGCCCAATTTGAGTCACATTAAAAGCAAATTAAAAGCACATAAAAACCGGCCCCCAATCGGGGGCTGAGGTCTTAGAATGGGAATTCGTAGTCCAGATCGAGTTCTTCCACCAACTGCAGCATTTCTTTTTGCAGGCTTGGTACAATGGGAACACCCTGGGCCATCCGCTCTTGGCAGATGTAGTATTCCTTCTCGCCAGCTGTGTAGATACGCTCGCGACCAGGGGCTTTCTTCGATGCACGCAGCGCCCGCAGGATGTCACCGGTGGTCTTCTTGAATTCGTCTAGGCTGGTAAAGGCCTCAATGTTGATAGCGATGAAGAAGTGACCCAGAGCGTGGGGAACCCTCTGGCCATCTTTCATTCCGGACAGGGCATGCAGGAAAGCGCCTCCCTGCAGCGCGGCGGAAAGGATTTCCACTACTGTGGCATACCCATAGCCCTTGTGGCTGCCAGTGGCCTCCTCGATGCCTCCCACTGGAGTCAAAGCTGCTTCGCCAGAGCTGAGGTCCTTGAGGATGTTCAGAGTGTCTGTGCGCACTTTGCCGTCGTTGCCAATTACCCAGCCTTCGGGAATATCCTTTTCCAGACGGCCGTAGACTTCGATCTTGCCGCGCTGGCTCATGGAAGTGGCACAGTCTAGGAAGAAGGGGAACTCTTCGTCAGACGGCATGGTGAAGGTCAAGGGGTTGGTACCCAACATGGGCTCAACGCCAAAGGTGGGTGCGATGGAAGGACGGGCATTGGTTCCGGTGATGCCGATCATACCAGCATTAGCGGCCATAAGAGTGTAGTAGCCGGCAATCCCGTAGTGGCTGGAGTTGCGGACTGCTACCATGCCCATACCGTATTCCTTAGCTTTGCTAATGGCCATTTCCATAGCCCGCTTGCCGATGACATGACCCATACCATGGTTGCCATCCAAAACAGCAGTGGTCGGACCTTCCTTAACCACGTCGATTTTGGTCACTGGATTAAGGATCCCCTGTTTTATGCGGGTGTAGTAGATAGGCTTCAACCTGCTGATGCCGTGGGACTCTATGCCAAACTTATCAGAGGTGATGAGCACTTCCGCTACCACCTTGGCGTCGTCTTCGGGGACGCCAACTTTTGTAAGTACGTCGATCATGAACTGTTCCAAAGTTTCTACGCTGACTCGTGGGTATTCGTTGTTACTGTACATGGACAATCTCCTTTCTTGTAGTCTATGAGAGAGATTCCAGAACGTGCCTAATAATCCTCCATCTCCTTTTGAAAGATAAACATGTTTTAACTTGTCCGGCAAAACCCGTTGTGGTGCGGATGATCGGACAAGGGTTTTTATGGTCAGACCTTTTGTAGTTGACAGACCTTTGTCGTGGTGGTATTCTGGATACAAATATAATATCTGTTTAATATTGTTAATAGGAGAATCGGAATGCTCAAGCGAAGTACAGCCAGTAAGGCGGGAAGACCTCTCCATGAAGAAGTGGCACAGAGAATTCAGGCGGAGATCATCCGTTCCAATCTGGCTCCTGGTGAAAAACTGGGTACGGAGTTGGAATTGGCCGCCCGGTATGGAGTGAGCCGTTCCACCATTCGACAAGCCCTCACCGCTCTGGAAAGCGCGGGTCTCATTGACAGGCTGCACGGCCGAGGCACTTTCGTGGCCGATAAAAAGGCCAGCCGAGTCAGCCGCGATTACAACATCCACATCATTGTCCCTTACTTGACAACAAGCTTTACAGGACGTATTGTCATGGGGGCCCAGGAAGTTCTGTTCAAAAGCGGTTACAGCGTTTCGGTTTCTGCCACGCACAACAGCATCGACACCGAAGGCGAGTATATCAAAAGGATTATTGAGCAGGGCAGTCCTGGCGTAATCATCCATGCCACGGAATCAGATTACTACAATCCCAGCATTTTCCAGCTTCTGCAGCACGATATCCCCGTAGTGATGACCAGGCATTACCGTTTTATGGATGTGAGCTACATCGAAGCAGACAACTACCAAGGCGGCTACGATGCAACCAAGTACCTGATCGAGCTTGGCCACCGCAATATTGGGCTGGTCTCCAAGCCGCCCAGGTTTTTAGCCTCCCTCCAGGATCGTATCCAAGGGTTTAGAGACGCCATGAGCGATGCGGGGCTGGTTGTGAAACGGGAGAGAATGCTCACTGACCTTAGAGATTACCGCTATGTTTATATGGAAGATAGATCCAGGGAACACGAAGAACAGGTGGTCTCTGATTTGAAAGAGTACCTCAGCAGATCTCCTGAGATGACGGCAGTAATCTGCGTGAATGATTTCATTGCCGCCGATGTTGCACGGGCAGCACGCTGTGTAGGGCGCAAAGTGGGAGAGGATCTGTCCATTATGGGCTTTGACAATATCGGGATTTCCGCCCACTTGGATCCCCCCATCACTACTGTGAACTGCCCCACCTATGAAATCGGCAAGGAGGCGGCGAACTCCCTGCTCCACCTGATTGAGCACGGGGCCAGGGAAAGGCTGCATAAAACGCTGCCCATGGAACTTGTGCTAAGAGAATCCTGCGCACCACCTAGAACTTAGGCCTCGGATGAGCGGGACTTTTGATAAAATACCATGTAAAGGGAGTGATCAATGGCCGATTAACTGAAAGAAGACCCGTGTAGGCGTTGTCTGTATGCTTTGTATCGCCCTAAAAAGACAGGAGGTAGTACTCTAGTATGAAAAAGTCTTTAAGTCTGGTACTTGCTCTGCTTCTCACTCTGTCTATCGGCATGGTAGCAGCTGCAAACCCGTACGAAGTCACTGAACCAATTACCATTACCTGGTGGCATGCCCACGAAGATCAACTGCACGAATACTTGAACTACATGGTGGAACGCTTCCACGAAGAAAATCCTCTGATTCGGGTCGAACCTGTCTATATCGGCAGCTATACCGAAATCAATACTCAATTAATCGCAGCCATCGCATCTGGCGATGTACCCGCTCTGGCCACAGCTAACACTTCCTATCCACCCAGCTATGGCGCAGCAGGCATTTGCGAAATTCTCGACCCCTATATCGAAGCTTATAACTTTGACGTAGCCGACTTCGGCGAAGGCCTGATTACTGCCACAAGCTACAACGGCAAGCAGATCGTACTGCCTTATCTCATCTCTACCCAAGTAATGTACTACAACAAGACTGCCGCTGAAGCTGAAGGCATCACCATGCCCAAGACATTTGACGAGATGGAAGCTTTCCTGGAGAAAGCCACCCTCTTCAACGAAGACGGAACAACCAAGCGCTACGGTACAGTGTTTGGTGGCTGGGACTACTGGTACTATGAAACCCTCTTCCTAAACAACGGAGTTAAGGTTATACTGGAAGATGGATTCAGCACCGACCTCAATGGCGAAGCATCCGTCTATATCACCACCAAGATGAAGGAATGGATCGACAAGGGTTATGCTTACTACGCATACGGAACCGGCGCTTCCTCCAACATGAGGCAGCTGTTCTGGGACGGCGGAGCATTCAGCGTATTCCACACCAGCTCCCTGTATGACACCTATGTAACTCAAGTTGGAGACAACTTCGAAGTTGGTATGGCTTGGCTTCCTGGCGGCAATGATGGCGTAAGCTTCCTCAGCGAAGTTGGCGGCGCCACCATCCTGATCCCAGCGGTAGCCACCCAGAAGCAGAAAAACGCTGCTTGGCAGTTCATGATGTTCATGGCCAGCCCAGAGATCAACCTGTACTGGGCAGACAAAACCGGTTACTTCCCAACCCGTCAATCGGTTATGGGAACCGAGGCTTATGCTGAGTACCTCGAGCGCAAGCCTGAAATGAACAACGTAGTAACCATGGCCGGCTGGATCAACCCACGCAATACCCATCCAGCATATGACACCATCGCCAACGAATGGCGTAGTGCTCTGTACCTCATCTTCAACGAAGATGCTCCAATTCAAGCCACATTAGACAATCTGGCACAGACAGTAGAAGAGATTCTCGAAGACTATTAAAGGCAAAATGCTTTACTGACTTTGAGGGGGACTAACCTCCCCCTCACTCATGTTTGGGGTGAATGATATGCGCAAGCAGAACCAATTAGGCCAATGGCAGCCAACAAAAGC
Source organism: Bacillota bacterium (assembly GCA_012837385.1). GTDB lineage: Bacteria > Bacillota > Limnochordia > Darwinibacteriales > Darwinibacteriaceae > DTU010. The sequence goes on along the minus strand of DURH01000019.1, from coordinate 5,237 downwards.
GGCGCGCCGGGCATCCCTCCTATTATTCATCCTCAGTGCCGCGTTTATTACTGCAGGCACATACGGATGGCTGATGGGAGACTGGAACCTGGAGTCGCTGCGTCCCATCGCGGCAGAAGTCTATGAAGCCCGCCGCGTAGCTCGCTCCTTCGAGCAGCCCATCACAGGAACGGTGGATCTATTTGGAGAGGGCCGGGGTACCGTACCCATCGCACTACTCAGCCTGATAATGAACAACGCCATCGTAATAATCATCTTGGGAATAACCTTCCTAGTTAACGCAATTATGCTCCGCATTCAGTCTTGGGAACGGATGAAGGATTTCATGTGCGTCCAACCGGCGCTCATCTTTTTCTTATTGTTTGTCTATTATCCGGTCATTGATCTGGTGCGCATCAGCTTTACCGATATGAGGATGCTGGTCCCTGATCCCCAGGAGTTTATTGGATTCAAGAACTACGAATGGCTGTTTCTCAAGTCCGGCTGGAATCGCTTCAGCGAATCACTGCTGATTACAGCCCGCTACACTTTCTGGGAACTATTTATCACCTTGGTGGGCGGACTGCTGCTAGCCCTGCTCTTTAACCGCATGAATAAAACCTTTAACGCAATGCGCGCCGTTGTCTTTATGCCGAAGTATATCGCTGTGGCCACCAGTGCAGTTGTGTTCATCTGGATTCTCCACGGCAACCATGGTATTCTCAACTACGTCCTTTCCCTTTTCGGCATCAAAGGACCGAACTGGCTGGTGCAGGCAGATACAGCCCTGATGGGTATCCTGATCCTCACCACATGGCGTGTAGTGGGCTATGCCATGATGATCTATCTCTCGGCCATGCAGGGAATTCCCAAGGACTATTACGAAGCTGCGGAAATTGACGGCGCAGACAGCGTGCAGCGCTTCCGCTTCATTACCCTGCCCATGCTGGCACCTACCACATTGTTCCTGTTCGTCACCACATTTATCGCCAGCATGAAAGTCTTCCAATCTGTTGACGTGATGACAGGCGGCGGCCCGGGAACAGCCACCAACGTGCTGGTCCAGTGGATCTACAACCTATCCTTCCGCGATTTCAGAGCAGCACGCTCTGCGGCAGTATCGGTGATCTTCTTCATCATTCTGCTGATTACCACCGCCGCAACCATGCGCTGGTCCAACAGATCGGTTAGCTACGACTCTTAAGGGGGGGAACTAGTATGAAAGACACGCTCTTGTTGAGAATGCGTCAAGCCGGCTGGTTTGATCTGCTTCTAATGCTCTTGGCCTTGGGCCTCATGTTCCTCGGCCTGGGAGCTGCCGGCATAATCCAATACAACTACCAGATGAGCAGGATGCCTGAGGGCCTTTCGGACTTCGAGATCCGGGAAAACCTGGGAGCTCTGGCTTCGAACCGCAATTCGTTTTCCAGCACTGGCCTGCTCATGGTGGTCGCGGCCGTAGTTGGCTTCATACTACTGGCCATTGCCAGTTACTATCGGGATAAAGTGTCTCTGCGGGCCAAGAAAAACATGGCAAAAGCCCGCGTGGTGTTCCAATACATTTTCGCAATCCTGATCACTCTGATTATGCTGTTTCCAATCTACTGGATGATCGTCTCCTCACTGAAGACGAGCCAAGAACTGCTTCTGCCAGTTCCCACGTTGTGGCCCCGGGATTTCCAGTGGAACAACTACCCCAACGTGTTAAACCGGGCACCCTTTGTGCGCTACCTGTTCACAACCCTCATCACCACGCTGTTCATTATGCTTGGTGAACTGGTGCTGGGTATTCTCGCTGCCTATGGGTTTTCCAAGGGCAAGTTCAAGGGCCGCGATGGCATGTTCCTGCTGGTGCTGGGAGCCCTTATGGTTCCCATTCAGGTAACCTTCGTGCCCATCTACGTCATGATTTCCCGTCTGGGCTGGATCAACAGCTATCAAGGTTTGATTGTGCCCAATCTGGTGAGCGCCTATTTCATCTTCATGCTGCGCCAATCCTTTAAGGCAGTTGATGAAAGCTACCTAGACGCCGGCCGCGTCGACGGCCTGGGACGGATTGGCTTGATCTATCATGTGCTGGTGCCCATGACGGCGCCCACTGTGATCACCATTTCCATTATCACCTTTATCAACGGATGGAACAGCTACTTCTGGCCTCGGATGGTGGCAACAAAGGATGAGTTCCGCACCATTGCCGTTGGTGTGACGCGGCTGCGTCAGACCTTTGCCGGTATGGAGACTGCCAACTACAACGAAATCATGGCCGGTGCGGTAATGGCCATTATCCCCATCGTAGTGCTGTTTTTGGTACTGCAGAAGTACATCATGACCGGTATGAGCAAGGCCGCCATGAAGTAAGAAGATTTTGCCCCTCTGGGCAGGGAGGTCCCAACTATGAAAAGACGCATAGGCATTCTCGTTCTAGCCTTGATGCTTATTCTGTCCCTGAACGTTTTTGCCGAGAAGGCGGACAGATACGAGCAAGTTTTCGACGCATCGCAAGATGCCGGCAAGCTCACCGCGCGCTTTCTGCAGCTGACTACACGCAGTGACGACAAAAGCGGTGACTGCACAATATTAACCTCGCCAGACGGCAAGGTTATGGTCATCGATGCAGGAAACCCAAGCACTTTTGTTGATGTTGACAATGCCCTCAAGGCCTTGGGGATCACCCGTATCGATTACCTCGTGGCATCCCATCCCCATGTGGATCATATCGGCAGCTTTGCCCAGCTGATCTACGCCTACGAAATTGGGGCGGTGTACACTTCTGAGATCGAGTATCCCACCAGCCATTACAGGAGGTACATGGAAGCCATTGAAAGCACAAACACCCCCCACATCATTTTGGCGGAGGGCGACAGCTTCAAGTTTGGCAGCGATGTTTTGGTGGAAGTACTGCATCCGGCTAAGGGCATTGAATACTTCGAAGGCTATCCCGATGGCAGCACTCAGTTTATCAACAACCGTTCTCTGGTGATGAAGCTGACCTACAAGGATTCGTCCTTCCTGTTCACAGGTGATATCTACACAGCAGCTGAACGGGAAATCGTAGCCCGCTACGAAGATAAGCTGAAGGCCGATGTGCTGAAGGTTCCTCACCATGGCGATTCCACCTCATCGAGCCGGCCGCTGCGCACCACAGTGGATCCGCAGATAGCAGTAATGATGCATGATGCCATTGCCGACCTGCGCATCTACCGGAACTACTCCAACGCAGGTGCCGCCACCTACATTACCAGTATTGACGGTGCAGTGATGGTATCCACCGAAGGCGATGGAGAGTACACAGTAATTTCCCAGTTCGACCGTGTGAATGACTTTCTCGATTAACCAAAACAGGCAGCTCCAGCGAGCTGCCTTTTCTTTTGCTGCCTAGAATAACAGGAGTTTCCATAGGCACCTCGAAACCGTCCACCGTCTGAAACTCAAACTGTTGAACATCTCGTCGACCCAAAGGAGAAATGATCAGGTGATTGAGTACAGGAAATATACAGGGGTTCTGGACCATCTGGAGTTGTCAGGCTTTTTCGTGGGCTGGCCTCATCCGCCCGATGAGCAGAAGCATCGGGAGATCTTAAAGCGCAGCTATCTTTCCTTGGTTGCCGTTGATCTGGACCAAGCTCGCATCGTGGGCTTCATCAACGTGATCAGTGATGGCATCCTCAGCGCCTACATTCCCCTCTTGGAAGTCCTTCCCGAATACCAGGGGCGGGGAATCGGCTCCGAGCTTGTGCGCAGGGCCCTGGCTGAACTGAACGGCTTCTATATGGTGGACCTCTGCTGCGATCAGGGGCTGCAGCCTTACTACGAGCGGTTCGGGATGGTGCCGTCACAAGGCATGATTTACCGCAACTATACTGCTTTAAAGTGAGGACGTTCGGGGAGGAATCAGCCCCTCCCACCAGCTGCGCCTCGCACAGCATCTGTTGTCTGAGCCGAACCTCCTCTGGTAGATCACCTCTCCCGTGTCCTTATCCAGCACGTGAAAGAAGTAAATGCTGTTGGCATAGATGTTCCGCTCATCCACGCCAAAGCGGGCGCCCTTGTTCAGGTTGTCGTTGGGCGGAAGGGTGTAAGTAAAAGAGGCTTTCTTCGTTCCCTTGTCCCATCTGACAATCTCCCTGCCTTAGGATGTGTAGATGGAATCCTCATGGAAACACATCCGATGCACCCTGGCGGTAAGAAGCGCAGCTTGATCCTCCACAAATACTCCTCCTTCCCTCGAAACTGGCTGTGACACTGAACATCAACCAGCCTCTCTTAAGGCTTGTCCGTTTTCCCTATGTTAGCATTCGATCGACTCGGAAGGTATCCTCTTTGCCATGCTAACGGACGGATTTGGGTTCCGGCTGCGTCTATTTCTGGGCCCTGTGCTTCATTTCTCCAGCGAAGGGGTAAATACAAAAAAAGACCGCCTGATGCGGTCTTACTATGCTTTAGATGGTGGACCCAGACGGAATCGAACCGACGACCTCTTGAATGCCATTCAAGCGCTCTCCCAACTGAGCTATGGGCCCATATGGTACCCCCAACCGGATTTGAACCGGTGCCTTCGCCGTGAAAGGGCGGTGTCCTAGGCCGCTAGACGATGGGGGCATATTAATGGTGGTTCCTGCTGGAATCGAACCAGCGACCTCTGCCATGTCAAGGCAGCACTCTAACCAACTGAGCTAAGGAACCTTAGGTGGTGCCCAGAGCCGGAATCGAACCAGCGACACGGGGATTTTCAGTCCCCTGCTCTACCGACTGAGCTATCTGGGCACAGTGGCTGGGGTGCCTGGACTCGAACCAGGGAATGCAGGAGTCAAAGTCCTGTGCCTTACCGACTTGGCTACACCCCAAAAAAGTCTGGCGGAACCGACGAGACTCGAACTCGCGATCTCCGGCGTGACAGGCCGGCGTGTTAACCAACTACACCACGGCTCCATGCTTTAGACTGGTAAATGGTGCGGAAGAAGGGACTTGAACCCTTACAGGATAAGCTCCTACAAGGCCCTCAACCTTGCGCGTCTGCCAATTCCGCCACTTCCGCATACTGATTGAAGTGGAGCCGATGGCCGGAGTCGAACCGGCGACCCCTTCCTTACCATGGAAGTGCTCTGCCTTCTGAGCTACATCGGCTCGTTAGTGCATAAATGGAGCGGCAGACGAGACTCGAACTCGCAACCTTCGCGATGGCAACGCGATGCTCTACCAATTGAGCTACTGCCGCATGGTGGGCGAAACAGGGCTCGAACCTGTGACCCCCTGCTTGT
>DURH01000018.1 GCA_012837385.1 Bacillota bacterium | reverse complement strand
TCAGCACCGCCAGGATCACTGCTGCCAGCCCTGGTTCTTCTGGTTCCACCCACTCCTGCTCACCCCGGGGCAGGCTAGGGCTCTCCTGCCCTGCGGACTCTTGAAAAGCGGTCATATCCACCTCCTGTTGGAAGAGCCTAGAAGCCCACTTGCCCACAGTCTCCGCGGTTAGGGGAGAATAATTGACAGGGGCTAGATTAACCACCAGCAGCAGTACAAGCAGAACCAGTCCTAAATTGCGGAACCACAAGCGGGTCAGGCTGCCATCCACCACCGCCTGGGCGTAGGACCACAAAATCTCCAGCCTAAACAGGTAAGCACCAGCCTGGAGAGCCAAACCGCTGATTACCGCCAGGTTGGCGGCCAACCTCAGCGCTAGAGCCAAGGAACTTGGCTCCGCTGCAGTGCGGCCATGCGAGGCCACGGCCAAGACGGCGATTCCCAAGCCGAAAACAATAAGGCGCCTCCAGAAGAAGCCTATGGCCAGATCGTTACTGCTGCTGGTCAAGGACTCGTACTCCCAGCTCACGGTGGAGGCGGCTTGATCGCCCAACACATCAGCTACCCTCTCCATGGTCACCAGCTGCGAGCCATATCCCCGTGCCGTCAGCCAGCTGACAAAAGTCAAAAAGGCCGGCCAGAGAGAATCAGCCCACGAGCGCCCAGAGAGGAAGTAGAGGGGAACCAGCCAGACCGCCAACTCCACCAGACGCACAGACCAAGGTGTGCGGGGAGTGAGGAAATAGGCGGCGTAGTAAGCGCTTTCCAGCGCACTTCCCAGCAGAAAAAGCCACAGCCACGGAGGCACTGCCAAAGCGCTGGACAGTACGCCTGCATAAAGTGTACCAAGGGTCAACACGGAAGCGGTGAAAAAAGCAGCTGCAGCCGGGAGATAACTCTTAGCAGTCACAGCGTCACCTCCCCATCCATGGAAACCTCAAACACCTGCAGGGCAGAGCCTGGCGCGGCGTGCAGCAGTTCTGGATGCAGCACTTTTTCCACGGCAAAAATCGAAACCTGGCGCCCCTGACGTACATAGTCTGCGGCAGCCTTCAGCACCTCTGGCGTATCACGCGGTACCACCCAAAGTAGAATTGTGCCCTGTTCTAGGGCATCACTGCTTTCCTGAACCAGGGTCAAAAAGTCTTTCTGATTCTGGGGGCACACACCGGCCAAAATGGAGAGGATCTCGCTGAGCTGCTGGGCTCCCTGTCTGGGGCGCAGGTGAATATGGCCTGTATCGTAGGAGATGCCGGTAGACTCTGGTAGGTACTCGTTCAACACCGCGTTGGTCGCCAGACCACAGGCTTCCCCTCGCTGAATGATATGGGCGGCTAGGGAGGCCGCGGTGGTGACTGCCCTTTCTGTAGCCGGGAAGAACTGGGAAACACTGTAGCTATCTTGGCAGAAATCTAGAAAGATGCGGCAGTTCACGGTCACAGTGTGATCAAACTGCTTAACCTGGAGTGCTTGAGTTCTGGCGGAGGCGGGCCAGTGAATCGTGCGCAGAGGATCTCCCTGCTCATAGGGCCTAACCCCTGCTAACCTGGTGGGATCGGGGTGGATTCTCTGCAGAGCTGGGAAATTCCCAAAGGACAGCCTGGAGGGCAGGGCCAGCTCAGGAAGGGATCGCACCTGGGGATAGACCACAATGGTCTGCTCCGCGGCAATGTGATGCCGCCAGGTGCTGATCCCGAAGAAATCCCCCACAAAGAGCTCCAAGGGGCCCAGGCGGTACACTCCCCGTTCTCGTGCCAAGAGGGGAAAAGCCACTTCCCTGCTCTGCTTCGGGCCCAAAGAAAACACTGGTTTGGGCAGGCGGGTGCCCAGAACTAAGTTGCGGGGAATACTGTCTAGAATGGAAATCCAAGCAAAGGGTAGAACGGTTGGATTCTGAACCACAAGGGAAACCTGGCCCTCATCGCCGGGAAACAGATACTGCTCCCCGCCTCTGCGGCTCACTATCAGTTTCTTAGCGCTTCTTTCCAAGAGATTGGGCGCGGCAAAGAAAAAGAGCAGCATCAGATAGGCCACTGCGTAAGCGGGCCGAGTTTGCCAGAGCAGGGCTAAAGCTGCACCAATGAGTGTTAGGGCTTTCCATCCGATCAAGTCGCTTCCCCCCAACCTTACTTTTCGTTTCCTGGGTCAAGAATCCTTGTGCTTTTCAGGAACAGTGAGGTATACTGAGGACAGCTTGGTCTAATCTATGTAAGGGGAATCTGTATGAGTTGGGATCTGGTTTCTCTGCCCATTGTGGCGGCAGTGATCGGTTGGGGCACAAACGCAATCGCAATCAAGATGCTGTTTTGGCCCCGCAGGCCCATCAACATTTTGGGCTGGGAGTTCCTAGGAGTGCTCCCGAAACGAAAACTGGATATTGCTCGCAGCATTGCGGAGGTGCTGAACGATGAAATCCTGCCCATGGATGATCTCCTGCAGGCGGTGAACACCCCCGCGATCAGAAAAAGGGTGGCTCGCCTAGTCACCGATGGCCTGGCGGAGAGGCTCAGGAAGTTCATCCCCCGCTTTATTTTGGATCACACAGAGGACAAGATCCGGCTGCATGTGGAGGATCTGGTAGCCAGTGAGCTCGACACCATCTTCAATCAGTTGGGCTCAGACCTAGGCCGTGAACTGCAAGAAAGCAAGCTCCTGGGCAATTTGGTGGAAGAGAAAATCAGCTCCTTCGATTTGGTCCAGCTAGAGGGCCTGGTGCTCAGGGTGACTAAGAACGAATTGCGTTATATTGAACTCTTCGGAGCCGTGCTGGGCTTCATCATCGGCTTGGTGCAGGTCCTCTTCCTATCGTTATTCTAAGTGCCTATGGCAAAACCCCGCAGATCCAATCCGCGGGGTTCCTTTTTCCTTAGTGTTATTATTTCTTGATGAAGATCTGGGTTACATAGTAGCTTGTCCCATGTTTGACAATGCCAACACCGATGTGGGTGTAACCAGAATGCAGCACATTGACCCGGTGGCCAGAGGAGTTCATGAACAAGGTGTGAGCCCTGTTCACATCCCCAGTTTTGGCAATGTTCTCACCGGCTCTGGAATAACTCACTCCAGCCTGGTCCAGCATATTGTACACAGTGCCGTAAGTAGGCGAAACATGGCTGAAATAGCTGTTTACCGCCATATCATGACTCTTCTGCTTGGCCAGGGACACTAGGGTGTAGTCGATCTGCAGTGGCTGACGCCCGTTTTTGATCCGCTCCTCATTCACCTGGTTGATCAGCTTCTGCTCCTGACTGGTGAGGCTGGGATTGGGAAGCGGCACCTCTTGCCCAGGGCTGGGTTTGCTGGGCTGTACAGGTAGGATGGGAGTGTTGGGATTGGGAGTGGGATTCGGGTTTGGAGTAGGATTGGGGTTTGGATTAGGTGTTGGGTTGGGACTGGGATTTACAGGCCAGCTGGGCTGCGTAACAGGTGGTGTGCTGGGCAGAGTTGGTGCCCACCACTCCCATGCGCTGGCCTGAGCCAGGGGAGCAGCCAGCAGAACGATGGCTAGAACAACTGCACTAAAACGTTTCAAGGTCAGTTCCTCCTATAATCAAGTATTTGCATTACCCATTATAGCAGGAAAAAGACCTGAGCCTAAAAGCCAAGTTATGGTATTGTCCAGCTCACAGGCGGGATCGCCGCTTCTGCAGTTCTTGAACCACTTCCTTCAGCGAGAGCCGTCCGGTGCACACAACCTCCCCATCGATCATGATCACCGGCAGAGCAGTCCCCTGCCCCCACCTGTGCTGCCGGGCCTCTGTGCTTTCAGGACTGACCAGGCGCACTGTAACTGTAGAACCGAAGCGGCGGCGCACAGCTCGTTTTAAATAGACCACTGCCTCTCCCAAAGGCAGGTTTTTCCTTCAGCCACCGCAGGAGCTGAGGATGGATCTTTGAAAGCCGCAGACAATTACCTCCATACTAGCCCTCCTTTAGAGCCAGTATATGCCCTACACCCGGCTGAGGAACCTCTGCCAAAAACCGCGAGGTTTGGTATTCTGCTGCTCGAGTTCCTCCAGGCGCGCCCTAAGTCGAAACAGCTCCCGCTCCAGTTGGGCCACGCTGGCTGCGCCCTGGCGCTTTTCCTCCTCCTGAGCACGCTGCCAGGAGAGAAACCTCCGTTCCAGCCTTTCCAAGCGAGAGGTTAAGGGAGTTAAATCAAGGGGTGGCTGTGGTTTAAGCTCCTGCTGCCACCTTCTCACTTCCTCCTTAAGGCTTTCCCATTCCTTGAGAGTGCGGAAGGCTTGCTCCATAAAGGCGGCCTGGGCCTGCGCTTGTTCTGCTTCCCGTCGGCGCCGTACCCGCTCCAACTCCGGATCTGGTTCGGTGTGCTGAACCTGCTCTTCAGGCTCTGGAGGCTTTTCTGCTGAAACTTCCTCCCTTACCGCCTCGACCTGCACTTCCTTCTTTCCTTTGTATGTAGGTATGGTGAGTCCACCCTGAACCCTCCACACATACTCGAAATCCCCCCGTTCAACCTGCTGGGGCTGCTTCCACTGGCCAAAGGAGGCTTGGTAGAAGTGGCTGCCCTCGCCCCAGAGCACGCTCCACTCCTTGTCGGCGCAGGCGTAGCCCACTACTGCCGCATGCTGCTCACCGCTGGACAGAGTGATGGACTCAGACCAATGTTCAGCCTTCTGCTTAACCTTCAGCGTGGTTTTCTCAAGCTCCTCCAGCCAAAAGAGGTAGAGCTCCCCAGCGGAGATGAACTGCGGATAGGAACAGCACTCCCCGGAAAATGCCACCGCCCCGCTCCAGAGCCCATGTTCCAGATCATACACCCTGTACAGCAAACGCTGATCCTTGTGCGCCAAGTAGGCGAGGTGCAGATACTGGTCGGTATGCCAGGTGACTGAAAACCCCCAGGGTTCCCCAAACACATTGGCCGAGACGGTCTGGGCTTTGGACCACTGCTCAGTAAAACGCTGATGGCGAAGAAGTGAGCTGCTGCCTGGTGACTGACGTACGAAGTAGAAAAGGTGGCTGTTGCCCAATCCATCGTTAATCAAACGGCCGCCTCCACCATAGGGTTCCCCCAGCTCTACACGTTCACTGGACAACTCTTCTTCCCCGCTCAGAAACCAGGCGTAATCCTGATTCATAAAGGCGGCTATACGCAGAAGAGAGCCCTGCACTGTCACCGCTACATCCTGCACATTCTCCCGTAACACCCGCGGCTCTCCCTGCATACAGTGAACCATTAAAGCTCCACCGCGCAGTTCCACAGCACTGAACTTGGGATGATCAACCTCAATTATCACCAGAACACCCCCTCTTCACTACACTATGCAGGAGCCTGGACCTTCAGACATTTTCTTACCGCCCACGCACCCCAGTTCACCTCCTGCATAGAATGGCTTAGAGAAAGGAGGATTATGGATGAAGTGTGATTACGAACCTGATTTTCAACGGGAGGTCATCTATGTAAATAAGGTCTACAACGAATGTGCCATTGTTGACTGCCCTACCTATCGCATCCCGATTCCCCCTACCTTTCCTTTAGCAGTCAACATTGTGTCCTGCACAGTCACTGATGTTGTGGCAGAGGCCACCATTGTCACAGCAGGTGAGATGGATGTAGTGGTCAACTTCGTACTCAACGTAGAGTACGACAGCAACGGTATGACCCAGTTTATCCAGCAGACCGCTCAGTACCGCCGCAGGGGCGTGCGCCTAGAAGGAGCCCTGCCTGGAATGAGCGCCATCGTGCTGCCCCTGATCCGCTGCCTGAACTGCCGGGCTGTGGACAGCGGTACCGTGATCGAATGCGATGTCGGTATCTACCTAGTGCTCAAGGCTGTAGCCCTGGTCCAGTTGGAGGTTCTGGCTCGCTTTGCTCCTGAACCGCCTGAGTGCGAACAGGTCTCCCCCATCGGCTGTGCAGAATGGTTCGAGTTGGCCGAATCTGGCGCTTTCTGGCCCCCCTTCCCTCCGCAACCCGTGAGAAGTCATCGGTAAAAAAAGCCCAAGTCCAGCGCCTGCTGGATTTGGCTTTTCTAGGCAAAGGGACAACCTGGAAGGGAGTGTTCGGCTTTGCGCATCCTAGTGATGACGCGTTTTTACCGCAGCGGCCAAACCACTCATGTTTTCGATCTGTGCAGCGAGCTCCTGCAGCGGGGACACCGCGTGCTGTTGGCCATTTCCGATCTGAATGATGTGGTTTATCTACAGAAGATCAAGACCGAAGGGTTCCCCCATATCCTCACTTCCCACAGGGAAAGCCTGCGCAAGCAGGTAGCCAAGTGGGGTCCTGATCTTATCCATAACCATTCCAGCCATACCCTGCCCACAGCCCTCTACTTAGGGCAGCAGCTGAACATTCCCACCGTCACCACCGTGCACTACCTCGACTTTGAGCCCGTAGACTTATTGGAACAGCAGGCCGCCGTGGTACTGATCAGCAGGGAGATGCGGGAGCAGTTCCAGAGCCTCCAGGTACCTACCTTTGTGGTGGAAAACGGCATTCGGCTGACTCCCCTGAGAACCAGGACCAAACGCTGGCGCCAGCGCGCTCTTATTCTGGCCCAAAGCACGCCTGAGAAGCAGGAGAACTTCCACTGCATGTCTCAGAGCCTACTGTCCTGGGGTTGGGAAGTACTCAGTGCAGGAAACTGGCGCCTGCCAGGAGTTAAAAACCTGGGCTGGGTGCACAACGTAGCGCCCCTCGTGAAACAGGCTAATCTAGTGATAGGCACGGGCCGAGCGATTCGGGAGGGGATGGCAGCCGGCTGTGCAGCCTGGGTCCTGGGAGCCTACTGCGATGGACTAGTGACCAAGGACAATGTGTGCAGGCTGGAAGAAGCAAATTTCAGCGGGCGCACTTCCAAAGGCCGATTCGTCCCCAGCGAAGCCGCCCCTTTCCTAGAACAGCCCGAACCTGAGTTTTTCCAAGCATTGGGCAAATTCGGTCGCCGCTGGGCACAGCTGCGCTTCTCCAGTCTGCGAATGGTGCGCTCCCTGGAGCAGGTATATGACACCGCTCTGGCTCAGCCGGCAAAACTGCCCCGTTAAACAGGAATCTGGCCGAAAATGTCTAATCTATAGGGCAAAGGAGGAGGAACTGCCATGAAACTTGTGATCACTGTGGTGGAAGATAATGATGTGGCTTTTCTCATGGAATCCCTGATCAAGAACGGGTACCAGGCAACTAAGTTAGCCAGTACCGGCGGTTTCCTGCTCCAGGGGAATACCACTCTCCTCATCGGTGTGCAGAATGAACAGGTGGAGCCTGTACTGGAGATCATCCGTTCCACCTGCGCCCCTCGGAAAAAGATCATACCTCAGATTGCACCGGAGCTGCCCACTGCCATCGGGGTGCCGGTGGAGATCGAAGCCGGCGGTGCCATAGTGTTTGTCATTGATGTCCAAGAGTTTTGGAAGTTATAAAGACATGAGGAGCGCCGCCAGGGCCAGCGTGTTCACGGTGGCATGGGCGATAACGGGAAAGAATATGTTCTTTGAACGGACAAAAAGCAGTCCCAAGATTACTCCAGAGATAAGCACCGGGACAAACTGCAGAATGTAGAAGTGCAGCAGGGCAAAGAGCAGTGCTCCCAGGAAAACAGCCCTGATGGTTCCTACCCTATCCCTGAGCAGATCCACCAGCAGGCCCCTGAAGAAGAGCTCTTCTCCCAAAGGAGCGCCAATCAAAAGCAAAATCACAGCCCCATAGGCAATATGGGGCTGTGTGTTTCTCACCAGCATCTCCACACCAGCCCGGTCCCCGCGCATGAGCTCCTGGACTGCGTCCTTACCCAAGAAATGGGCTGCTGCGACAAAAACCAAGGCTCCCACCAGGATGTTCAGGACGTATATGCCGAAGCCACAAGCTAGAGCCTTGACGGCTGCCTTCACTTTGATGGGCTGGAAGTACCGCCGGCTGGAGCCAAAAACCCCTCCCAGCACAAAGAGGAGCTGCTGCCAAGCCAAAAGAGCTAGTTTCAGGCCATCTGAAGGCTGAAACAGCCTGGCAACCACGGCTGTCAGGAACAACATGCCCATTACAAAAAAGAACCACCGCACACCCCTGGAGTTAGTCATGGAGCACTCCTTCCTAAGATGAAGGGAGCGCAACCGCGCCCCCGTTTATCCTCATCCTCTTAAGTTAATCATCCCAGGCGGCCAGGCCACATTAGCGGGCCACACTCCCGGCCCATTCCTGGTTATTCCTTCCCACCAGTAGCGATACGCGTACCCATGCAGCACGTCAAGGTAAAACCTACCATCAGAATAACCTATGATCATCCCCTCCTTCTATACCACTTTTACGCGGCTGAAGGGAATTCTGTCATAGCTCGCCTTTCCTATATTCTGTAATTCGGTGCCTCTTTGGTGATCTGCACGTTATGGGGATGGCTTTCCTGGGTTCCCGCGGGAGTGATGCGCATAAAGCGGCTGTTTTGGTACAAGCCCTCCAGATTTGGAGCACCACAGTAGCCCATTCCTGCCCTGAGCCCTCCAATGAGCTGGAACACAGTGTCGCTTACTGGACCTTTGTAGGGAACCCTGCCTTCAATGCCCTCAGGAACAAGTTTGGTGCTGTCGCTCTGAAAGTAGCGATCCTTGCTGCCCGCCCTCATGGCGGCCAAAGAACCCATCCCCCGGTACACTTTATAGCTGCGCCCCTGGAAGATCTCCTGCTCACCTGGGCTCTCTTCGGTGCCCGCCAAGAGGCTGCCCAGCATCACACTGCTGCCGCCAGCCGCGAGTGCTTTGACTATGTCTCCTGAAAAACGCACGCCTCCGTCGGCAATAATGGGTACTCCATGCTCCCTGGCCACCTGGGCGCAATCCCAAACGGCTGTAAGCTGAGGGACTCCAACGCCGGCCACAACCCGGGTTGTGCAGATCGAGCCAGGCCCTATTCCCACCTTAACAGCATCGGCCCCAGCCTCAATCAGGGCCTGAACCGCGGCACCTGTGGCCACATTGCCCGCGACCAGATCCACTCTGTCTCCAAACTTCTGCTTCAGCTCCCGCAGAGCTTCAATCACACCCCGGGAGTGCCCATGGGCGGTGTCGATGACCAAGGCGTCTACCCCAGCATCCACTAAGGCTGCACTGCGCTCTAAGCGGTCTGCACCTACTCCAACTGCCGCCGCCACCACCAAGCGCCCCTTATCATCCCGGGCTGAATTCGGATACTGCCTAGCCTTTTCAATGTCTTTGATAGTAATTAGGCCTTTCAGTACATAATTCTCGTCCACCAAGGGCAGCTTCTCAATGCGGTGTTTGTGCAGTATGGCCTTGGCCTGCTCCAACGTTGTATGCACAGGGGCTGTAATCAACCCCTCTTTAGTCATAACATTGCCGATAGGCTGGTCCAGGTTCTCTTCAAACACCAGGTCCCGATTGGTGAGGATGCCTACCAGTTTAAGTTCCTTATCCACGATGGGAACTCCAGAAATGCGGTAACGGGACATCAAGGCCAGGGCGTCCTGCACCGAATGGTTAGGGCTTAAGTAAAACGGGTCCACAATCACGCCGCTCTCCGAGCGTTTGACCCGATCCACTTCGCTGGCCTGCTCGTAGATTGTCATGTTCTTGTGGATAACCCCGATACCTCCCTCTCTAGCCATGGCAATGGCCATCCGCGATTCGGTCACGGTGTCCATACCAGCACTGGCCAAGGGGATATTTAACTTGATGTTTCTGGAAAACCGCGTGCTTACGTCCACATCGGAGGGAAGCACTTCTGACGCCATGGGAATGAGCAGAACGTCATCAAAAGTGATACCTTCCCGCCCGAATTTTTCATTAAAATCCACTCCAGGGCCCCCTTTTCCTGCAATACGTCGGTGACGTTGTGGATATTTTATCACAAAAGGGACAAAGGGTAACCAAAAATAGGTGAAAAAGCAGGAAACTGTCTGATATAATTAGAATCTGTACAAGCGAAGCAGCGAACATAGGAGGTAGAAATAGTGGATATTCGCAAAATTGCAGTACTCGGCGCCGGCAGGCTTGGCCGCGGCATTGCCGAATGTGCTGCCAGCAAAGGCTATGAAGTTGTACTATTTTCCCAAGGCGCAGGCGGACAAGATGCCCTAAGGCGCATCGAGAAGAGCCTCGACCGCAAATTGGCTAAGTGGGGTATCACCGAATCTGAAAAGAGGCTGGTCCTTGGGCGCATCAGCTATACCCTTGATTTGAAAGAACTCAGCAAAGCTGATCTCTTAATCGAAGCTACAGTAGATCACTTCTACACTAAGCAGGAATTGCTGCGCACAGCAGATCATCTCTGCCGCCCAGAGGTGGTTTTCATTTCCACCACCTCTACATTGAAAGTGTCGGAACTGGCTCGGCGCATCAACCGTACTGGCCAGCTGGTGGGCCTGCACTTCATTCCCCCAGTTCCTGAAGTGCCAGTTGCTGAGCTGGTGAGGGGAACCCACACCGACGAGAATGCGGTAGAAGTTGCCAAACAGTTTGCCACCCGCTTAGGCAAAGAGATCGTTGAGATCCAGGAGAGCCCAGGGCTGGTTAACCCCCGGTCTCTGGCTGTGTTGATTAACGAAGCTGCCTACATGATTGACGAAGGGGTTTGCGATGCCCAACAGGCAGAGCTCATCATTAAGGAGAGCTGGGGGATGACCCAGGGGCCCCTGGAGATGGCAGACCGCCTGGGCTTGGATTTGGTCTTAAACTGGATGGAGCAGCTGCAGGAAGAGTTTGGGCCCCGCTATGCGCCCTGCCCCCTGATCCGCCGCTATGTCCGGCAGCGCCGCTTGGGCGTCAAGACCAGACAAGGCTTTTTGGCCTATACCGAAGATGATGCTCTCGTGACAAAAGATGAAGGCGAACAGGAGGATTAATCATGAACATCTTTGTCCTAAACTGCGGTTCTTCCTCAGTAAAATATAAACTCTATGACATGGAAAATGAGCTGGTCCTGGCGGAAGGACGGGTGGAGAGGGTTGGACAGGATAACGCTGTTATCACCCACCAATCTACCGGCAAAGAAAAAGTGTCCAAGACCATGCCCATCTTGGAACACACCACAGCCATCCAGGAAAGCCTCAATCTGCTCACCCACCCAGAACATGGAGTGCTGAAGAGCGTGGAGGAAATCGACGCTGTGGGGCACAGGGTAGTACACGGCGGCGAGTCTTTCTCCGATTCGGTGCTGATCAACGAGCGCACCAAGGAGATTCTGGATTCTCTGGCAGGCTTGGCTCCCCTACACAATCCTGCTAACGTAACTGGAATTCGGGCTGCGGAAAAAATCATGCCCAATGTTCCGCAGGTGGCTGTCTTTGACACGGCCTTCCATTCCACCATCCCACCCCACGCCTATTTGTATGCCATTCCCTACAAAGTCTACCAGCGTCACAAGGTGAGACGTTACGGGTTCCACGGAACCAGCCACAAATATGTCTCCCAGCGCGCCGCGGAACTCATGGGTAGAAACATCGAAGATGTCAAGATCATTTCCTGCCACTTGGGCAATGGCGCGAGCATTGCCGCGGTGGACGGCGGCAAGTCCGTTGATACCTCCATGGGATTCACACCCCTGGAAGGGCTGATGATGGGTACCCGCAGCGGCGATATTGACCCAGGGGCAGTGTTCTACATCATGAAGGAGGAAGACCTCTCCCTCCAGCAGATCGACTCCATGCTGAACAAACACTCGGGCTTGTATGGGATTGCCGGAGTAAGCGATATGCGGGACATCGAACGGGAGATCGCCAACGATGATAAACTGGCTACCCTGGCCTTCGCCATGTACGAATACCGCATCCGCAAGTATGTAGGATCCTATGTGGCAGCCATGAACGGGGTAGACGCCATAGTGTTCACTGCAGGAATTGGCGAGAACACTCCGTCACTGCGCACCGCACTCTGCGCCAACCTATCCTATCTCGGCATCGAAATCGATGAAGAGAAAAACAAAATCCGGGGCGAGGATGTAGAAATCTCCACCCCAGATTCCAAAGTCAAAGTGTTCGTTATCCCAACCGATGAAGAACTGGTCATCGCTAGAGATACGGCTAAGATCGTCTAGCAAAGAACGAGGTACTGCCTGTGCGGCGGTACCTCGTGTCTTTACATGGTGAAACGATGATTGCCAATCGTCACCTTAGCGGGACGGCTGTGCATAAACCGGTCTGAGGACTGGCGCGGGTTAAAGAAATACAGCGCACCCCCTGTGGGATCATGCCCATTTAGTGCCTCCAGAGCAGCTTTGCGGGCGGTCTCGTTGGGTTTGTTGTAAAAAGAACCGTTTTGAATGGGCTGAAAGGCATTGGTCTGAAAAAGCACTCCCCGCAGAGTATTGGGGAACTGCGGGCTGAGCATCCTGTTGATAATCACTGCCCCCACTGCCACCTGCCCAATATAGGGCTCACCCCTGGCCTCAGCATAAATCATCTGGGCCAGCCATTCCACTTCCTGCTGGGATAGACGCACCCCGGCAGGGTAGTGTTTCACTTGATCTATGGGGACTAGCAGGCGCTGCCCCACCCTAATAGTGTGGGATTGGAGATTGTTCAGTTCCTGCAGTTCTGCCACAGTAAGCCCGTAGGCGGCAGCAATCCAATAAAGGCTGTCTCCTGGCTCAACTTGGTATACGCTGAGGGCGTGGTGCTTAGGAACAGCAGGCTCTTGCACAGGCTGCTCCACAACGTCCTTCGCCATCAGGGCTTCAACCAAATCTGCCTGCTCCAGACCTGACAAAGCAGCCGGCTGGACATTCATCTCCATCATGCCGGTTAAGGCAGGGAAGTAGAACAGTACGAGCACTGCCACAGCCACACAGCCAAAACGCACAACTTCCTGTTTGCGATCATCCAGTTGGCTTATCACTGTGCGTACCTCTTTCTGAGAATGATTATGTATTATAGTCTTAAAAGGACGAACTGTCAAATTCGCCGCTTACACCATTCTTGCCAAGAACCCGCGAACATACTATACTAAAAGTGCCTAGGAGGTGGATAGATGCATTGGCTGCGAGAAATGCTTACACCTAAACGAGTGCTCATATTCATTGTCATAGCCTTGTTCCTGGCCTTCTTTTCCAGGCAGCTTGGCACAGTTCTTCTGCCCTTCATTATTGCCGTAAGCTTCGCAGTGATCCTAGAACCAGTCATTGGCTTCTTGGAAAGGCGTCTGCGGTTTCCCCGTTCCATCGCCGTTCTAGCCACCCTCGTTGCCGTTGGGGGCGTAACTTGGTACGGTATCGTCATTGTTGTGGGCCAACTGGTGGGCCAGCTGATTGATCTGGGCTCACTTCTCCCCGTCTACAGGGAGACTATCACAGAAATGACTGAAGACCTGCTGGGTCACCTGCAGGCGCTCAATGAAAGCCTGCCAACTATAGTGAGTGTGAACATCCAGACCAGCGTTCAGGATTTCTTGGTCACCCTGGAAGAGAGCACAAAGGATCTGATCAATCGTGTCCTGGGCATGTTCTCAGGGCTGCCCTCCTTTCTTCTGGTTAGCATCATCACTTTGGTGGCCACCTATTTTGTCTCCCGTGACAAAGATCTGATCATCGATACCTTCATGCAGTTTGTGCCTCCCCGGTCCCGAACCCAAGCCCTGGAGTTCCGGAAGACACTGAGTGTGGACTTGTTCGGTTATATTAAAGGCCGCTTCCTCATGCTTATAATCTCTACAGTTATTACCGCCGTAGGCTTGTTCTTGATTGGCACACGTTACTGGGTACTCCTGGCTATAGTAATCGGTATCATCGATCAAGTTCCTGTGGTGGGACCTGGAATTATCTTCACCCCTTGGGTGGCCATGAGCGTGATCATGGGTGATGTGAACAGAGCCGTATACCTCACCATCCTCTACTTCGTCATTTTCGCCGTGAGGAACTTCGCGGAACCGAAGATCATGGGTGACTCCATAGGCCTGCATCCTCTGATTATGCTGCTGGCCATGTATGGAGGAGCTGTATTCTTCGGCGTGCTAGGACTGATCATCGGCCCAGTATTAGCCATTATTGTTAGAGCCACCACCGCTGCGGGGTTGCTCAAAATCCCGCCTTACGCAGATAAGTAACGTCTGTGCCCTGGACGACCCCTTACATAAAAGGGGTCGTCTTTTTGTACACTAAAGGTAGCCCGCCGACAAGGAGTGCAGCCATGTTCACCCTGCCCTTTAGTGTCACTCTGCTGACTTTCCTCACCATCTTAGTCTTCCTAGGCTTTGGTCAGAGGATCCTAGACCGTATGCGCCTCACCGATAAGGAAGCTGTGATTATCCTGCTGCTCATGATCGTAGGCCACTTCCTGCCCACTATCTCCTTGACTTCCCGTGTCGCCCTGAATTTGGGCGGTTTGATTCCCATCGGAGTCGCCCTCTATCTCCTCTTTACCGCTTCCAGCCTCGAACGAGGCAGAGCTGCGGGAGTAAGCCTTATTTCCGCCATCTTGGTCTTCCTCACTGACAAACTCCTGCCTCTCCAGCCCGGCCTGTTGGATCCTGTGTTCAGCGGAGGTATCTTCGCGGGCCTAACAGCCACCGTGTGGGGCCGTTCCCGGCGCAGCGCCTTTATCGCTGGCCTGCTAGGCGTTTTTCTGGTAGATCTAGCGAGTCTGGTACAGCTCTGGCTGCAGGGCTTACAGCAGGAGATCACCCTGGGAAGCGGCGGCCTTTTTTCCAGTATGGTGGTGTGTGCTTTCCTGGCTGTACTGATTACCGAAGTGATCGGCGAGATTCGCGAGGCGATCCACCTAGGGGGCAGCTCCAATGAATAAGCGGCCGATACTCCAAGCATTGATCGTTCTCTGCCTGCTAGGCTTGCCTGCTCCAGCTGCAGGAGAGGACCTGTGGGGCGAGTTTCTGCCCATCGACCAGTATTACACTCTCCTGGATCCTGATGGTGAGGTTCTCATGGAAACTGGAAGGCGCATCTATCTGGAAGATCAGTACCTCACTGCAGATAACCGCCTCTATGAGGTGGTGGAAGTAGATGAGGAGTCGCGGGTAGCCAGAACGCGCTTCGTGGAAGAAGTGAAGCTGGAGGTTACTCCCTGGAACGACCTCCGGCGTGAGTTGGGCCTGACCGTGATTGAGGCTGCGGAGAGCAGCAAAGAACGGGGAACCATGGCTGTTTATCACACACATAACGCAGAGAGCTATGTGCCCACTGACGGAACAGACAGCATCTACGGCAAGGGAGGCATCCATCAAGTGGGAGCCGCGTTTGCCGAGGCTCTGCGGGAACGGGGCATCACCGTTGACTACTCGGAACAGCTCCACCTGCCCCACGACCGTGGGGCATACAGGAGGTCCCGGGAGACCGTTTTGGAACTCATAGCCAAGGAACCAGATGCCATTTTCGATGTACACCGCGATGCTGCCCCTAGAAACGCCTACGCCATTCAACTGGAGGATGAATGGATGACCAGTGTCCAATTTGTGGTGGGCCGGCAGAACCAGAACTTAGGGGTGAATAGGAAGTATGCTCAATCCTTGAAGAAGGTTGCCGATGACCTCTACCCAGGCTTGGTGAAAGGGATTTATTACGGGCGAGGCAACTACAATCAGGATCTGAGCCCCTTAAGCCTCTTGTTGGAAGCAGGAGCCCACACTAACAGTAGACCTGCCGCGGAAAGGGGGATTTCCCTCTTCGCTGAAGTGGTGGACTACTACTTCTATGGGCCCTCAGCAGAGGCCGCCTCCAGGGGGCACAGTTCAACGGCTAGGCGCAGTATAGTAGGGCTGTTGTTCTTCGTTTCGGCGGGAGCAGGTGTCTTCTACGTAATTAACGCGGGAGGGTTTGGAGCGGCTCTGGAGCGGATTAGAGCCAGGGTGAAGCCGAGGAGGAGATCTTAACAGGAGATCGTAAGCTGTGGGGAGAACTTATAGGCAAATGCTGAAATGGAGTGATGGCAGTGAAATTCCTGCTCAGAGCCTTGGTATCGATCCTTCTCCTCGCAGCTGTGCTCGTCGGCGGCTTGCTTGCCTACTTAACCTTTGGGGAATACCGTCCAGACGATGTTATGCCTGTCCAGATTCTCCAGCAGCAGCGCAGCATTGCTGACCCCAATCAGGAATTAGCCATCACCACCTTCAATATCGGTTACGCAGCCTTGGAGAAGGATGCCGACTTCTTTATGGACGGGGGAACTATGTCCCGGGGCCTGAGCAAAGGACGGGTTGAAAAGAATCTCGAGAGCATCATCCAGCTGCTCCAATCCTTGGATTCCGATTTCTATCTGCTGCAGGAAGTTGACGAACCAAGCAGCAGGAGCTACAACATCAATGAGAGGGAACGGATTGCCAGAGGGCTCCCTGGTTATGCCTCCAGTTACGGAATCAACTACCAAGCCGCCTGGGTACCCCTTCCCCTCACTAGACCCATGGGCAAGGTTTTGTCTGGAATCCAAACTCTGTCCCGCTTTTCAGTGCGTGAAGCCACCCGCTACTCTCTGGCCAGCGAAACGTCTTGGCCTGTGCGCCTAGGTCATTTGAAGCGCTGCATGCTGGAAACCCGGATTCCCGTGAGCAATGGCAGGGAATTGGTCATCGCCCATATCCACCTCTCGGCCTTTGATGCTGGTGGCAGGCTCCGCAACGAACAGCTTGCCTTCCTTGAAGATTACGCCAGGCGGGAAGTAGAGAAGGGCAACTACGTCATTCTCGGGGGTGATTGGAACCACCTGCTGGCAGCCAATCCACAGGAAGTGCGGGCTCGTTTCTCTGCCATCTGGCCCGATTGGCTGCAGCTGCTCCCAGAGGATTTCTTAGCAGAGTTTATCTGGGCCTATGACGAGGAGATCCCCTCAGTGCGCAATCTCGATGCACCCTATGACCCGCAGCAGACCTTCACCTGCACCATTGACGGATTCTTGGTCTCGCCCAATGTGGAAATAGTAGAAGTGCATGGACACCATCTAGGTTTCCAGTGGAGTGACCATAATCCGGTGACACTGAGGTTCGTTCTCCAGGACGACCAGCTGTCAGAAGAACTGGAGGGTGATGCAGAGGGTGACGTAGAAGGTACTAAAAACGCCACGGAATAATGGAGGAGCAGAATCTCAAACCATGTCATAAACCCCGGGACGTACACTCCCGGGGTTTTCTGCACAAAAAAAGACACCAGCCGGTGTCTGAAAAAATGGCTCCTCGGGTTGGACTCGAACCAACAACCCTTCGGTTAACAGCCGAATGCTCTGCCATTGAGCTACCGAGGAGCGTCCTCCAATGCGACACCGTAGTAAACAAGCAGCATCGCATAAGAGTAAAGTGGTTCTTGTGCGTCGTCGCCGCCATGGCAGCCGGCTGCACAAGTGAAAACTATTCTTGTGCGTCGTCTCGCCGCCATGGCAGCCGGCTGCACAAGTGAAAACTATTCTTGTGCGTCGTCTCGCCGCCATGGAAGCTGACTGCACAGGTGAAAATTAATCTTGGCGGCGAGTTACTCTCCCACCACGAGATGTGGCAGTACCATCACCGCTGAAGGGCTTAACTGCTGTGTTCGGAATGGGAACAGGTGGTACCCCTTCGCTCTTGCCACCAAG
>DURH01000017.1 GCA_012837385.1 Bacillota bacterium | reverse complement strand
GGCTTGCGCCATCTCTCTGAATTGTTCAGAGCGCACAAACTTGTATCTAGATTACTCTAGATGCTTGGCTTATTCTCTTCAAACACAGAACTTTGTGTTCAAGATTGTTGTTTGGTTTTCAAGGTTCTTTGAGAAAGAAATAAGCCTCAGAAGCAAGGCTCGTTTCTGGCGCTTGTCTGTCAGCGCCTTTAATAATATAGCATTTATTTAGGCCAAATGCAAGCCCCCGCCCTCAACTTTTTTGAAGCATTATTCTTCCCCTGTTTCCAGTGCCCGGCACCGCATCCAACCGCCTTTACACCTGCGCTATCCCTACAGAATATGCCGTTTGACCGTTCCTGGCTTCTCTAATTGAAGACTCTCCGTCTCAAGGCTGAGAAGCAAACATACCTTGGGCTGTTACCTCAGTCCCTTGGTCATGGTAGAATGAAGCTGTCATAGAGGAGTTCTTCATTAGTACAGCTAATAATAACAATGCATGGGCCTTTGCCCTGCCCTTAAAAGGAGGAAGAACAATGTCATTCACGGCGCCCATCATCTTGATCGCCTTTGGAATAGGATTTCTACTGCACAATCTTGGCATCATAGGATTCACCCCCTGGGTGCTTCTGTGGCCAGGAGTATTGATTTGGTTCGGACTCAACCAGCTGATTCAGATCAGCCGCAAGCGCCGAGGCTCGCAGGACTCGGGAGAAATCGTGTGGTGGCTGTTCGTAGTTACACTAGGTGTTTACCTGCTCCTGCCCAAAGTGGGCATCGCCGTACCTTCCATACCTTGGAGAGTGATTTGGCCTCTTGTACTGATTCTCTTTGGGGTTGTGCAGCTCGTGCCTAGCAAGCGGCGCATTGTGAGAGTGCATTTTGAACCTGGTGGAGAAAAACATGGGATGGAGTTCAAGAAGGGCTTCATTGGTGACTACACCCGTGGCCCGGGCAGCTGGGTTCTAGAGGATATGCAGCTGCATCAAAGCGTGGGCAGTGTGAATCTCGATCTTACCCAGGCCATCGTACCTGACCGCGAGGTTGTTCTGGACATCTCCGGCTATGTTGGTCAGGCCAGCATCTACCTCCCTCCTGGGCTGCCCTTTAAAGCAGAATGCAGCCTCAGCCTGGGTGATATTACAGTCTTGGACCAAAATGAATCTGGAGGAAATCGCTATATCAAAACCCAGACTGCAGATTATGACGAAGCCACCAGAAAAGTGAACATTCGGGTGCACTGGAGGATCGGAGAGATCAGCATCCGGCAAATTCGATAGGGCGGTGACGGTATGTGGTTTTTTCGTCTGAAGTGGACCTTCTACCACTTTATCAGCAGCGTCATCGCCGTTGTGGCAGGTGTGCTGCTGCTTGGCCTTTTGAACCCCGAACTGACCTTTATCCTCAGCGATCCAACGACGCTGCTCATCGCCGTAGCCCTGATCCTTGTCGTTGCTGCCATCAGTGCATTTCTAGGAGGATTCTACTCCAGCCGGGAAATCCGCGGCGAGCTAGAAGAAATAACGCTGGGTGCCAAGAACCTTGCCTATGGGAACTTAGACTACCGCCTAGGGTTTAGCGGTAACGCAGAATTCGACGGCATTATCCAGGCCTTTAATGAAATGGCTTCCCGCCTGGAGGCCCAGGTGGAAGCCCTGCAGAAGCTGGCCCAGGAGAATGAACAACTTATCCAAGAAACGAAAATCACCGCCATCTCAGAAGAGCGGCAGCGGCTGGCCCGAGATCTCCATGATGCCGTCAGCCAACAGCTGTTTGCCATCTCCATGATGGCGGCCACCGCGAAACGGTTGGCTGAGAAAAACCCAGAAAAGACTGCCAGCCTGATTGCGGAGATTTCACAATCCGCCACGAGAGCTCAAGCCGAGATGCGCGCCTTGCTCCTGCAGCTGCGGCCTTTGACTCTGCAGAACGAAAACCTTACCCAGGCATTGGCCTCGTTGGCGGCGGAACTGGAGAGCAGGCAGACTATCCAGTGTGATGTGGAACTCGATAATGTCGATCTACCCCGCAACATTGAGAACCAGCTCTTCCGGATCGCGCAAGAAGGCTTGTCCAATGTTCTGCGCCACGCCGAAGCGGATCGGGTGAGCATTTCGCTAAAAGTCTCCGAAACACCCCACCGTGTTATGCTGATCATCGAAGACAACGGCAAAGGTTTTGTGATGGAAGACATCCCCCAGTCATCCCTGGGCATCCGGTCCATCCAAGAACGGTCCACCTTGATCGGTGGAACCGCTCAGTGGCTTTCCGTGCCTGGCCAAGGCACCAAGCTGGAGATTCGAGTTCCCATCTCGCAGGAAGCAGATCCTAAGGAGAGATAGATATGGCGAAAATCCGAGTGTTGGTTGTTGATGACCACGAGATGGTCCGGCGGGGCATCATCTCTTACCTGGAAACAGAAGACGACTTGGAAGTGGTGGGCGAAGCCAGCAGCGGCAGTGCAGCGGTAGAACTGGCCCGGGAGCTAGAACCAGATGTGATTCTCATGGACCTAATTATGGACCGCGGCACGGGGGTAGAGGCTACTGAGCAGATCAAGAAGACACATCCCGAGATCCAGATCATCATCCTGACCAGCTTTATTGATGAAAGCCTGATTTTCCCCGCCCTGGAAGCCGGCGCACTAAGCTACATCCTGAAAACAGCCAGGGCTGAAGATATCGTGGATGCCATTCGCTTGGCCACGCGCAGAGAAGCGGTAATCGAACCCAAAGTGGCCGCCAAGATGGTGGGCAAGATCCGTGACAAAGCTGAGCATCTTCCCCATCACGAACTTACAGCTCGGGAACTAGAGGTGCTGATTTTGATCGGGGAAGGCAAAACCAATCAAGAAATAGCCGATGAGCTGTTCATCGGCATCAAAACGGTGAAGACACATGTGAGCAATGTCTTGAGCAAGTTGGGGGTAGAAGACCGCACCCGGGCGGCCATCTACGCCCACCGTCACAACTTAGTATAGAGCCTAATCAGTGATTTCTTGGGGATAACCTAGATGGCGCAGAAGGGCGATGGCATTCTTAGTAGTAGCCGGCCCTTCTTTTAGTTTGTAGTCGAACTCCAGCCCGAGCTCACCCACACGCTCGCTGAAATGGAAGCTGGTGTACTCCCCTTCCAGGAGATCAGTGAGCTCCAAATCGTGGGTGGCCACCAGCACCAGGGCATTTCGCCTCACTAGGTACTCCAGCACCCGGCGAGCCGCGAAAATCCGTTCCTCGGAATTGGTGCCGCGGTAGAGCTCGTCAAAGATGACCAAAGTGGCCGTCTCCGCACTGATGGCTTCGATCACTCGCAGAACACCGAGGGCCTCCTCCAGGTAGTAGCTCTTCCCTTCCACCACGTTATCTGCCCGTCCGATGGACGTGATCAGGCGCAGGGGGCATCCTCGGTACGACTCCGCCAGGCAGGTGGCGATGGTTTGGGCCAAAAGCGCATTTACACCCACCGTCCTCAAAAACGTCGATTTCCCCGACATGTTAGAACCAGTGATTAAAATGCCCCGCTGGCCTATGCTGATGCTGTTGGGCACCGGCTGCGCCAGGAGGGGATGGTAGGCCCCTTGCAGCTCCAGGCACCGTACTTTCCCAAACTCCGGTTGGCAGTAGTAATCCAACGAATCACGATATGAGGCAGCAGACTGCAGGGCGTCAATCTCACCCACTGCCAGAAAGAGCTGCTGCAGGGCCTCCTGGTTCTCTACCACGAAGTCCAGAGCACGGTAAAAGCCGCGTACCTCTGCCAGGTAGAAGATGGTGAAATACTGCTGGAACATACTGGTGAGCGGGTCTGTGGATTCTACTCCCACATGGCGCACCAGCTTACCAAAGGCCCGCACCTGCTGCAAGGCATCGCGCACGGTTCCTGAGAGCTCGCCCAGGAAATCTGCATCCACCTGGGAGAGCTTCTTGGAGATGCTGATCAGTTGGCGCAGAGCGCGCACTCCCTCGAAATGGGCCCTAATCTCCTTCTGCACCTTAAAATGCAGGTACATGTTGAGTTGAAAGAGCAGGATGATGAAAACCGCATAGCGAGGGGAAATCAAAACCAGGAGTGGTGAAAACAGAGCCGCCACAAACAGCAAGTTGTAGAGCAGCATGGGATGCAAAGGCTTGAGATGCGGGGTGTTCCAGATCAGCGTACACAGCCCTGAGCCGATGCGCGCCTCCATGCCAGACAGGATCACCTGCACGTCTTCCCTAACCTTAGCATTGGTTTGAAAACCGGCAATCACCTTATCTCTCTGGCGCAGCTGGTCGAGATTATTGACCTCTGGCAGACGCAGTATGCGGTAAAGCGCCTGCATCCCCGGCCAGGTTAAGGTGCGATCAAGGCGGGAGAAGACCACATCCATAGTCAAATCCTGCCAGGTGCGATCATCAATGACCGTCTCCGGCTTAGGAGATTGCTCAAAAAGGGCGGCGATCTGCTGGAAATCCCGATCCTTTTTCAGCTCCTTTGTTCCCCATTGGGCCCGCAGCCTTGTCACTAATTTCTTGCGCTGCAGCCGCCGATACTCCAGGTAACTCAAGCAGGCAGAGACAGCCCCAGGCACCAAAAGCCATAGGTACTGCGGTGAAACGTGACTGCCTAAGAGAACAGCTAGATAGACCAAGACGGCGGTGAGAAGCAGCAAACCATAGAGCGATGCATTCTGTTTAAGTGCTTGCACGTTCACCTAAGTCACCTCCCTGTTGACAATTAGGCGCGGGAGGTCATCCTTCCTTCCATCCCAGCTAGCGTCAGCTAAATCTCCCTGGATTTTTTCACATGGAAGACGAAGTAGACCACCCAATCAACCACATACACTGAGACACCCAACAGTACGATCCAAAGGGGCACCCGTGCCAAAGAGAGAATGAGTAGGAAGGGAGGAACCAGGAAATGGAGGAAATCAAAGGCTTTGGCCTTGGCAAAATTGTTAATGTAAACGGCGCGTTCATCCTGTTCCTCGATGCGCAGCTGCTTGGCGAGTTTCGGATCTTTGGAGACCACCCAGCCCAGATAGAGCTGCGCTGCACACATGCCCATGAGACCAGCGCCAAGCCCCATTAGTACTCCTCCGGCTCTTTTTTCCCACAGCGCGATGCCAATCAGCACCAATACTAAACCCAAGACAAACCCGGCGATGTCCCGTGCTCTCTTTTGGTTCATTCTCCTTCACCCTCCTCAAAAATGAAAATCTCTTCGATGGCCAGCCCAAAAAACCCAGCAATCCGAAAAGCAAGCTCCAGCGAGGGATTATACCTCCCGTTTTCAATGGAGCTGATGGTTTGGCGCGATACCTCCAGGGCATCCGCCAACTCTTCTTGGGTAAGATCCCGTTCCCTGCGCAGTTCAGCCACCCGATTCTCCAACTGAGTCACCTCTCTCCGCCCTAATGTAAAGCGTGCTTTCTGTCCTAATCCCTATTCTACATCTCCGCCCCCCGCTCTGTCAAGTTACCTTTACACAGAAAACCAATTTAAAGCCCCTCTACACTAAGAGGGGCGCCGTCTGCTACTTAAACACTGTCTTCAGGTCTTCAACCATAATCTTGGTTCCAGCCAGCCCGCCGCTGGCCGTGTACCACACTTGAGAATTCAAGTAGTAGATACTGTCGCTTTTGTGGGCCTTGAGCATGCGCACCAGAGGGTTGTCCATGACCTGGCGTGCCGAGACGCTGCCGCCTACTGTAGCAGCCCGATCAATGACGAAGATGAGATCTGGGTTCACAGTGACCAGGTACTCAAAAGATACACTCTGACCGTGATTCACAACTTCGATGCCTTCATCGGCAGGCGGGAAGCCGAACTCCTTGTGCACCACACCAAACCGGCTTCCCGGGCCATAGACACTCAAGGCTCCGTCATTAACCATGAGAATCAGCGCCTTAGCCCTCAACTGCCCAGCTTGATCTGCAATTTCCTCCATGGACGCTTGAAGAGATGCCAGCTCAGCTTCGGCGAAATCAGTACGCCCGAAGATGTCCCCTAGGATCCGCACATTGCTGGAGAAGGAAGCCCAATAATCCTGGGGATCAATGGTTAGATAGACGGTTGGCGCTATTCTGTTCAGCTCCTCATACACCTCAGCCTGCCTCCCTGAAACCAGGATCACATCTGGCTGCAGTTCGTAGATGCGCTCGAAGTTGGGTTCGAACAGAGTACCCACATCAACATAGGCATCATCTTTGAATTTGGAGAGATACTCCGGCAGTGTGGCTTTGACAACACCGACCACCTCTACCCCTAAGCTGTCTACAATATCAAGCAGGCCGTAGTCAAAAACCACAACCGTCTGCGGGTTCCTGGCCACGAGCACCTCTCCCAGTTCATGGGTTACAGTTACCTGGTTTTCCTGGGCAGAGGCGCTGAAGGGTGCTGCTGCCACCATTAGTATAGCAATCAAGACTCTCATTTTTCGGTTCATGTCTGTTCCTCCGGTCTCACTGAGTATGTCGGCTAATAATAGACGCAGATGCGGTTGTTGTTCACCTGCTCGATGTGAAAATCCAAGTTGTAGATGCTGTTCAGCACCGATTGGTCGATGATTGACTGCGGCGGTCCAGTGCTGACGATTTTTCCCTTGTCCATAACCACAATGGAGTCGGAATAACAGGAGGCGAAGTTAATGTCGTGGATCACGATCACCACAGTCTTGCCCAGTTCCCGCACTAAACAGCGCAGGGTTTTCATGATTTCCACCGCGTGCTGCATGTCCAGGTTGTTCAGGGGCTCATCCAGCAGAATGTAATCTGTACCCTGGGCGATAACCATGGCGATATACGCTCTCTGCCGCTGGCCGCCGCTGAGCTGATGGAGGTACCTATCCTGCAGGTCAGTGAGTTTCATGTAGTCCAAAGCCTGCTCAACCGCCTCCCAGTCTGCACTGCGCAGATGGCCTTGGGAATAGGGGAAGCGGCCAAAACTCACCAACTCCCGCACAGTAAGGCGCATATTGATGGCATTGGACTGCTTCAGGATGGAGATACGCTGTGCCAAGTCCGAGCTGTTCCACTCTTCCAGTGGGATGCCGTCGATCAACACCTCTCCTCCATCCCGTTTCAGCAGCCTGCTCATGATGGACAGCAGTGTGCTTTTTCCCGCTCCATTGGGGCCGATAAACGAAGTGATCTGCCCTTCCTCGATGATCAAGGAGACATCATCCACAACGTTAACGCCATCATAGGCTTTAGAAACATTACGCAGTTCAATCATGCCCTACTCTCCTTTAGCAGTAATAGTATGAAGTACAGACCACCAACTAGGTTGATGACCACGCTGATGGGCGTGGCGAAATTGAATACCCGTTCTGCCAGGAACTGCCCCCCTGTGAGGGCCAGCACACTAATGAGGCAGGCGGCAATCAGAAGATACTTGTGATAGTGGGCAGTCAAAATCTCCCTAGCCATATTGGCCACCAGCAGCCCTAGAAACATGATGGGACCCACCAGCCCAGTGGAGACCGAAACCATAATCGCAACCAGAATCAGCAGGCGGCGCACTACAGCTTCATAACGAATGCCCAGGTTAATAGCATGCTCCCGCCCTAAAGCCAATACATCCAGAATGTGGGTGTAGCGGGATGTGTAAACCAAGACAACAGCCAGCACCGCTCCCGCGATCCAGAGGATGTCGGTGTTCACATTATTGAAACTGGCCAGCATCCGATTCTGCAGCGTGGCAAACTCATTAGGGTCGATCACCATCTGGACAAAGGAAGAACCACTGTCAAAGAATGTGCCCATGATTACTCCTACTAGGAGCAGGAACAATAGGTCATGATCCTCCCGGCGAAACAGCAGTCGGTACAGCAGCACAGCAAAGCCGATCATGCCAACCACTGCTAAGGCGAAGTTCAGCTTGGGGTTGACCACGATCTGGCTGTTGGCACCAAAGACGTACAAGGCTAGGCTCTGGATGAGAAGATAGAGGGAGTCCAACCCCATAATGCTGGGCGTGAGAATTCGGTTGTTAGTTACAGTCTGGAAAACCACGGTGGAGACTGCAATAGCGCAGCCGGTGAGCACAATAGCGATCAGCTTGGGAACACGCAGGCTGAGTGCGTACTGCCAGTTGCGGCTGTTCAGCCCCACTACGATATAAAGGATCAGGGCGAGAGCAGCCAAGCCAGTCATCACCAGTAGCTTGGTGCGATCGGAGTTGGGCCTCATTTCCTCTCCCCCTTCAACACTAAGTAAAGGAAGATCAGGCTGCCGCACACCCCAACAGTGAGCCCGATGGGAATCTCGTAGGGAGCTATGACCACCCTTCCCAAAATATCAGCTGCCAGCAGGAACACTGGCCCCGCCAGGGCTGTGGTGGAAAGGCTGTTGCGCAGGTTGTCCCCTCTGTACATAGCCACAATATTGGGCACGATCAAACCTAGAAAGGGAATCCTCCCCACGGTGATTACTACCAGCGCCGAGAGCAGAGAGACCAGAGACAAGCCAACCGTCACCACCTGCTGGTAATTGAGGCCCAACCCCACCGCAAAATCCTCCCCCATGCCGGCAATGGTAAACTTGTTGGCATAGAGAAAGGCCACGACAAGCAGGGGTATGCTTAGGTACAGCAGCTCATAGCGCCCCTGGGTTATCATGGCGAAATTCCCCATGAGCCAGGTGGATACGTTCTGGACCAAGTCGTAGCGGTAAGCTAGAAAAGTAGTCAGCGAGCCGATCACATTGCCCAGCATCAATCCCAAAAGAGGGACAAATACGGTGTTCTTCACTTTGATGCGTTTGAGCATGCCCATGAACAGAAACGAACCCGCGAGGGAAAAAGCAAAAATCACTGCCATCTTCATCAGCGGGCTAAAGTGGGGAATGGCGATCAGACTGATCAGCATGCCAAAGCGCGCGAACTCCATGGTCCCTGCGGTAGTGGGCGAGACAAAGCGGTTGCGAGTTAGGCTCTGCATAATCAGGCCGCTGATGCTCAGGGCGGCTCCAGCCATAACAATGCTGGCCAAACGCGGGATCCGGCTGAGGATAATGATCTGGGTAACGAGATCGTCGCCACTCACCAGCTCACTCAGGCTGAACTTAGACACGCCGATGAGCAGGGAAGCTGCGGAAAGGCTGATCAGTAGTATGATGAGTACAGTATTGTGCATGCGGCGCAGTGCAGGTACCCCCTATCGTATGAGAATGATTTTCACTCTCACGATCCCCACTATAGCATGATTTTTCCGCTTCGTCCAGAGAAAAGAAAAGACCCACTGGCGAAAAGCCAGTGAGTCCTTGCGGGTTCAGTGTCTAGGGAGTGACGAGCACACTTGTGTAGTGTTGAAAATACTTGGAGGCTGCCTCTTTGATGTCTTCCGGAGTAACATTGTCGAAGAAGGTCATATACTCATCCACCCATTGGTAGCCTCGGCCCATGAGTTCTGCCTGAGCCAGCATCACGGCTTGGGCCATATTGGTCTCGTTGTTCAAGAGATACTGGCCGCGGAGCTGCGTCGCCACTCCGGCGATTTCTTCTTCCGTGAGTCCTTCCGTGGCAAAGCGCTGTACCTCGGACAAGACCTTCTCCCTCACCTGTTCCACATTGTCAGGGTGAGTAGCCACGAAGGTGAGCAGGTTGGATGGGCCCAAACGCTCATCGTACGCGGAAAAAGCCGTATAGGCTAAGCCTAGTTTTTGACGGATCTCCATGAACAAGCGGCCGCCCACGCCCCCGCCGCCCAAGACGATATTAATAACAGACATGGCGGCACTATCCTCGTCAAAGGTGTCAGGAGCAGGATATCCGATCATCAGAAAAGCCGCTTCGGTGGGCAGGTTGATCACTAGTTCCCGGTCCTCTGAGGGATAGGAGAACAGCCCCGCCTTGTTCGGAGGCAAGCTGCCTGAGTATCCACCTTGCCAGCTGCCAAAGCCCTCCTCCAAAATGGGCAGCAGCTCAGCAGTGTCGAAATTACCCACCACTGCCACTGTCACATGTTCCGGTTCGTAGATGTAATCCTTCCATTCCTTCAGGTGCTCTCTCTGAACCGCAAGCAGACCCTCGTAGGAGCCGTATGCGGTGTACCTGTAAGGATGGTCCCCATAGAAAACCTCTTGATAGGCGAGGACCAGGGCGTTCACAGGATCATCGGTGAGGCTCATCAGCTCTGTTAGGCTGAGATCCCTTTCCCTGGCAAACTCCTCTTCAGGGAAAACGGAGTTCTCGATAATATCCAACACAATCTCGAAGCTGGCCGCAAAACTGTCAGGGAGAGCCTGCAGCACAACGGCTGATATGTCATTCGTGGCCAGGGTGTTGAGGGTAACACCCAAGGATTCCAGCTCGGTGATCAGCTCCAGCGCCTGGCGGTTTTCCGTACCTGACACCAGATTCCGTTGGGTCAGATAGGTCAGCCCCTCAAAGCCTTGCGGATCATAAATGGTGCCCACCTCAGACAAAAGAGCCAGGGCAATGATGTCAAAGGCAGGATTCTCTTTTAAGAGCAGGGTTAATCCGTTGTCAAGCACCACCTTCTGAACATTGGCGGTGTAATTGACCGTTCCTCCAGCTAGAGCTGGATTGGTGGAAAGAGCAAACGCCAGCAGTAAGACTAGGGTCAGGCCAACTCTCTTTTTCACTGAGCATTACCTCCCTCTGGCTTGATCTCACAGTGAACGTAGGCATCTGGGTTCAGGTACAGCTGAGCTGCCCGCTGAATATCGGCGGCGGTTGTCTGCTCCAAGGTCTTGCTTAGATTCACCGCATCCAGCACATTGCCGTACAGCTCGGCCTCTCCCAAGAACATAGCCACATCAGCACCTGATTCTGTGGCAAAAGCTACACTGCTGCGAGCCATGGACCGGGCCCGCCTCAGATCGTCATCGCTCACCGGTTCATCTTGCATCCGCTGCAGTTCTGCTCTGACGATCTCCACAAATCGGTCGCGGTTGGCTGGATCCATTTCGGCGTAGATCGCGAACATCCCCATGTCAGAGAAACCCCAATAGAACGATGTTACATAGTTGACCACCCGTTCTACCTCTATGAGCTGCCGGTAGAGCCTCGAGGAGCGTCCATTGGCCAGGATAACTGAGGCCATGTTTAGGGCCGCACCATCTCTGGTGTTGGAAGCGGGGGCGGGGAAGGCCAAAATCACATAGCTCTGCTGAATGGGCCTCTCTTGTTCCCAATATACAACACTGTCTAGAACCGGCAGCGGCGAGTATTCTCGAGCAGGAAGGGCTTTAGCCGGCATATCCCCGTAGAGCTCCTGGGCCAGGGCAAAAATCTCGTCTGCCACTACATTCCCAGTGACCACCAGCACCATATTGTTGGGCACATAGCGCCGTGCATGGAAGTCCAGCATTTCCTCTCTATTGATATTGGCCAGCTCCTCCATTGTTCCAGCTATGGGCCTGGCATAGATTGTGCCGGCAAAGAGCTTCTCCAAGGCGACATCGGTAAGGTGATCATTGATAATGTCCTTGCCCAGACGGATTTCCTCATGGATTACCATGCGCTCCCGGTCAATCTCTTCCTGGTCAAAAACAGAGTTCCGAATGGCGTCAGCTTGGATCTCCATGGCCAGCTGAACATGTTCGGAGGGAACGACTATGTAGTAGGTAGCATAATCAAGGCTGGTTCCAGCGTTGGCGTACCCACCTAGAGCCTCCACCTCCCGGAAAATCTGCCCAGCCTGCCTGGTTGGGGTGCCCATAAAGAGCAGGTGCTCAAAAAAATGGGCCATGCCCGACATACCCTCAGGATCATCCTTGGAACCGGCATCTACCCACATATTCACAGTAGCTACTGGATAGGACGGGATTTCTTTAACAATTACCCGCAAGCCGTTTTCGAGAACCTGCATATACAGTGGGATAAAAGTAGAATCCGGATCAACTGACTGCGCCAAGGCAGCTGTCTGGGAGCATAACAGGACAGCCAAAAGCAGCAGACAAAAGACACTCTTTCTTTTCATCTTCACCCTCCTTAGTTCATTGCTTAATTATTCACAATATACAACCCTATCTTACCGAGATGCCCTTGGCTTGTCAATGGACACGGGAAAGTTTTCCTCTCCTCCGTGTGGGAGATCTGTCGCCTAAGTGCTGAAAACGGACGTTTTTCAGGGGGCATTTGTGATATTTCCCACCATTTATGTTAATTCTTACGAAATCGATGCCTCGATGGGGAGGAAAAGCTGATTTTCCGCAGAATCATGGTTGAAATTCGTCTGATAACGAATAGAAATGGAGGAAGGTCCGAAATGTCTCGTTCCAACAAATTGAAAGCGATGTTTGTCTGCGTCTCCCTCATCTTTATGCTGGCAGTTCCAAGCTTGGCCCAAGGAGATACTATTAAAATCGGCCTGATCTCGTCACTTACTGGCAGTGTATCTACCTATGGGCAGTCTGTACGCAATGCGGTAACCATGGCCATAGACGACATCAATGCCGCCGGTGGCATTAACGGCCGTCAGATCAACCTAGTGATCCTCGACGACAAAGGCGATGGTACAGAAGCAGCCCAGGCAGCTCGCCGGCTCATCGACAGGGAAAACGTAGCCCTGATCCTGGGCCCAGTAATCACCCCTGCTGTCATGGCGGTGGCCCCCATTGCCCAATCTGCAGGCATACCCATGCTTACGCCAACTGGCACTGGGGATCAGATTACAACTGTTGGCGACTTCATTTTCAGAGGAGCTTACAAGGATTCATTCCAGGGAAGGATTATGGCCCAGTTCGCAATAGAAAACCTAGGGCTCAAAGAGGCGGCCATTATCTACGACGTGGCCAACGACTATTCTGTGGGTTTGCGGGAGGCCTTTAAGTCTACCTTTGAGGAGTTGGGTGGAAAGATTATCGCCGAGGAGTCTTACTCCACTGGAGATACTGATTTCAGCGCTCAGCTCACCTCCCTGGCCATGCGCAATCCCCAGGCGCTGTTCATCCCAGATTATTACTCCACTGCTGGGCCCATCTTGATGCAGGCTCGCCTCATGGGTATGGATTCAGTCATGCTTGGCGTGGATGGCTGGGATTCTCCAGATCTCAGTGCCCTTGCAGGAGGATTTGAAGAGGGCGGCTATATCGTCAATCACTATTCCGCCGATGTGGACAGCCAAGTTACCCAGGACTTTATCGCTCAGTACACGGCGAAATTTGGGCAGGCACCCGATGCCTTAGCCGCCCTGGGTTATGATGGCGTGCTGATCGTGGCCAAGGCTCTAGAAGCCGCAGGTTCCACAGACCCTGAAGCCCTGAAACAAGCCTTAGGAACGGTGGGCAACATTGAGGCGGCCACCGGTACCATCAATATGGACCCAGAGGGAACCCCCATTAAGTCTGCTGTAATTCTCAAGATTACCGGGGGTAAATGGGAGCTGGTTGACAGAATAGATCCAATTGGAAGGTGACACTATGCCTTGGCACATCGCAGCTCTGCAGCAGCTGATCAATGGGCTGGCGCTGGGAAGCGTCTACGCCCTGATCGCGCTGGGATACACCATGGTCTACGGCATTATCAAGCTAATCAACTTCGCCCATGGCGACATCTATATGCTGGGTGCATATTTCGGCTTTTACGCTATCACTATGCTGAAGCTTTCCCTGGTACCAGCCATGCTGGTTTCCATGGCAGCGGCAGCTCTTGTGGGAGTACTACTGGAGCGAATAGCATACAGACCCCTGCGGAGTTCGTCCCGAATCGCAGTATTAATTACTGCGATCGGGGCCTCCCTGCTTTTCCAGAGCACAGCACAATTGGTCTTTGGGGCCTCCTTTAAGCCCTTTCCCCAAGCCCTGCCCTTTCGACGTATTCAGCTTGGCCCAGTGTTTATCACCAACCGCCAGCTGCTCATCTTTGGCGTAGCAGTCCTGCTCATGGTACTGCTGCATCTTATCGTCAACTACACCAAAGTAGGTAAGGCTATGCGGGCAGTGGCCATAGACAAAGAGGCTGCCCTCTTGATGGGTGTGAATATCGACCGTATTATCTCTGCCACCTTTGCCCTTGGTTCTGCTCTAGCTGCTGCCGCGGGGATTTTGGTAGGCATGTACTACAACCGCATCGACCCCTACATGGGCATGATGCCTGGCCTGAAGGCTTTTGTCGCGGCTGTCCTCGGTGGTATTGGTATCGTGCCTGGAGCGGTTGTCGGC
Source organism: Bacillota bacterium (assembly GCA_012837385.1). Classification (GTDB taxonomy): domain Bacteria; phylum Bacillota; class Limnochordia; order Darwinibacteriales; family Darwinibacteriaceae; genus DTU010. The sequence goes on along the minus strand of DURH01000017.1, from coordinate 4,706 downwards.
GGTCTTTTGATGGGCGTGGCAGAAAACTTGGTGGTCACCATCGGCTCTTCCACCCTGAGGGATGCAGTGGCCTTCGCTGTGCTCATTGTAGTGCTGCTCTTCCGCCCCAATGGACTCTTGGGGAAAAAGGGCATTGAGAAAGTGTAGGTGGAACCATGAAGAGATTAAACAGCCTCATCAGCTGCACAGCGCTGCTCCTGGTCTACCTAGTGGTGAAGCTTCTTGAGAGCCGCGGCATTCTTTTGCCCTACCACGTGCAGATCTTGAGTCTATGCTGCATCAACATCATCCTGGTGGTAAGCCTCAATCTCATTAACGGCTTTACCGGCCAGTTTTCCATTGGACACGCAGGCTTCTTTGCCATCGGCGCTTACGCCTCTGCCTATCTGACCGTACATCTCCAGCTTCCTTTCGTATTGGCAATTATCTGCGGAGGCATCTTGGCGGGCCTAGCTGGCCTCGCGGTGGGCCTTCCCGCCCTGCGCCTGCGTGGCGACTACCTGGCCATCGCCACCCTTGGTTTTGGAGAGATTATCAGGGTGATTATCCTCAACACTGATGCTGTGGGCGGGGCCAGGGGGTTTTCCGGAATTCCTAAGTACACCACCTTTGGACTGGCCTATCTCACAGCCATCATTACGGTGGTGGTGATCCGGAACTTCGTTACCTCGGATTTTGGCCGGGCGTGCCTCGCGGTGAGGGAAGACGAAATCGCCGCTGAATCCCTCGGAGTGAACAGCACTTATTTCAAGGTACTGGCCTTTGCCATTGGCGCCTTTTTCGCTGGGGCGGCAGGGGCATTGTTCAGCCATTACCTGCAGTATATGGCGCCAACGCCAAGCCAAATTGGCTTTGTGAAGTCCATTGATATCCTGATTATGGTGGTTTTAGGTGGACTGGGCAGCATTACCGGATCTATCTTTGCTGCTGTCTTTCTAACCATCATTCCAGAGCTGCTGCGGGGATTTGCAGAATACCGTATGATCATCTACCCCATACTGCTTATTGTGGTGATGATCTATCGCCCTGCTGGACTGCTCTCAGGACAGGAATTCTCTTTGAGCAATTTAGCAAAACATTTCAAAGGAGCGAAAGCCCATGGCAACCACAGCTGAACTCATGGTAAGCAATCTCTCCGTGCAGTTCGGAGGCTTGAAAGCCGTAGACCAAGTCTGCTTTTCTCTAAAGCCGAAAACCTTAGGCGGCTTGATCGGCCCCAACGGAGCGGGCAAGACCACAGTGTTTAACGCCTTAACGGGGATGTGTCCCGTGACCAGCGGACAGATCCGCTTTAAGGATAAACAGCTCACCAATGAGCCTCCCCATGTCATTGCCCGTTATGGTGTTGCGCGCACTTTCCAGAACATCCGCCTCTTTCGGAATCTAAGCGTTCTGGATAATCTGCGTATCGCCTATCATCAAAACCGCAAGTATTCCCTGCTCTGCGGGATTTTCCATTCCCCTAGATATAAGCGGGAAGAGGCGCAGATTACCGCCAAAGCCGAAGAAATGCTCGATCTGGTTGGCCTGGCGGATAAAGGAGAACACCTCGCCGGCAGCCTGCCCTATGGTGAACAGCGGCGGGTAGAAATCGCCCGCGCCCTGATGCTGTCTCCCAGACTCCTGCTGCTGGATGAACCAGCAGCGGGCATGAACCCCCAGGAAACCCAAACCCTCCTGGAGCTGATCCGCCGAGTACGCGATGAGCTGGAGATTACTGTTTTGCTCATTGAACACGACATGAAACTGGTGATGAACCTATGCGAGGAGCTGTTCGTGTTGGATTACGGCCATCTGATTGCAACTGGTGACCCCAAATCCATCCAGCGCAACCAGCGTGTAGTAGAAGCCTATCTAGGAGGAAATGGGGCATGACCGTTCTGGCCGTAGAGAGTCTCAGTGTCCACTATGGGGTGATCCAGGCGCTCAAAGAAGTCAGCTTTGCAGTGGAAGAGGGCGAAATCTTCACCCTGCTGGGAGCTAATGGGGCGGGAAAGACCACAACCCTTAGGGCCATATCCGGCCTACTTCCTAAGACAGAAGGAAAGGTGTTGTTCCAGGGAAGAGATATCACCACTATCCCCGCCCATGCCCTTCCCGCTCTGGGATTAGTACACGTTCCGGAAGGGCGGAGGATCTTCTCTGGGCTCACGGTTGCGGACAACCTGCTCATGGGAGCCTATCACCGCCGAGACAAGCAGGGCATCGCGGAGGATCTGCAGAATGTGTACGACCTCTTCCCGCGCCTGTTTGAACGCCGTAAGCAAGATGCCGGATCCTTAAGTGGCGGTGAACAGCAAATGCTAGCCATGGGTCGGGGCCTGATGAGCCGCCCCAGCCTGCTGCTTCTGGATGAACCCTCCATGGGCCTCGCCCCCATCTTGGTGCAGGAAATTTTCGACTTTATCAAGGAAATCAACCAGCGGGGGACAACCATTTTGCTGGTGGAGCAGAACGCACACCTGGCCTTGCAGGTCTCCCACAAAGCCTGTGTATTAGAAACGGGCCGCATTGCCCTGGCAGGCACGGCCCGTGATGTAGCTGCTGATAAACGAATTCAAGAAGTCTATCTGGGTGTCAGCTAACTTAAGCTTCCCCCTGGTTTGAGCCTTGCGAGTTGGTCTTAATCCAATCTCCGTAAGGCTCAAAAACTTTTGTCAAAGGTACTGCATAGATGGCGGGAAGCTCATAGGAATGCAGTTCCCGAATGGCTTTTTCCACCGCCTGGTACATCTCCTCGGTGGTCTTAAGTATTACGCGGTACTCCGGCTCCTGCTGCAGCTCTCCCTCCCACACATAAAAGCTCTCCATAGAAGATATCTGCGTACAGGCAGCTAAGCCACGCCTCACCACAGCTTCAGCAATAGCTCGCGCCTCTTCTATCGTCGCGGTAGTTGTAATCACTGCGATCAGACCCATCTTCAAACCTCCTGTTACTTACGCAGTTCTTTACCCCATACTGCCACTCCCTCTCTTGAGAGGGCGGTAAAGGTCATGACGTGGGCATCCGCCAGCGGATCCCACTGCCGTACGAATACGCCCTTGTACAGCTGGCCATCCAATTCTAGGTGAGCGGCATACTCACTCTCCAGCCGCCAAAAACCTTCTACTACGCCCGTAATGGTCCCGTCAGGATTCAAAAGAATTTCCGCCGCGGCTTTCATGCTTGAAGAGATATCCTTGCCGTGGTTGACATACAGGTATGGGCCAGCCACGTCCTCAGCTGTCACCACTCCCAGCTCTTCGTAGGCATAGGGCAGAACCGACATTACCGGCCACCCCTCTTCATTGAAGAAGATTTGGTGAGTTCTTACTTCATGGTATTCTCCACCCAGCGGGAAACGGGTATGCATGATCACGAAATACCGTTCTGTCTCGGGATCGTAGTAAGCAGAGTTGTGGCCTGGAGAGGTGTACCCATACATAGTGCGGCCTGTCCTAAATAGGAAGTTCCCCACCAGCTTCACGCCGTACGGTTCGATGGACTGGTCATGGAAAAAGCTGTGACTGGGTCCCTGGGCATCAACCATGTCTTTTCCTTCTGAGTCGTAATATGGTCCGTCTGGGTTCTTCGACCTCGCTACACGGATATTGTACCCTCCCTGGGAGTCAAGCCCGCCGAAACTAAGGAACAGATAGTAATAATCAGTATGTGGGCTGTAGAGGATGTAGGGACCTTCAATCCTGCTGTGATTGCCTCCCAACAGGCGTTTTCCATAACCCTGATCGGGGTAGGGAAAGGCAGTCTCCGGATCCATCTCCACGATAAAGATACCTCCGGAATAGGAACCGTACACCATCCACAGTTTGCCTTCAGCGTCAAAAAAGACATGGGGATCTACCACATTCGGGTGTTTCTTGGCATTGTACCAGCTCCCATCTGGTGCCCACAGCCCTCCCGACTGGAAGATGATACCCAAATTCTGATATGGCCCCTCAATATGATCGGACACGGCCACACCTAACGCGGAGAGGGGAGAATCACCCCTACAAGCGCAGTAATACATGTAAAAATGCCCATCAGGCAGCTGGACAACATCAGGAGCCCAGAGAGTGTCCGTCTCTGCCCAGGCAAAAGCTTCTGTCAATTCGCTGTACACATTGGGAATCAGCCTGTTGCCATCATATACTCTGTCCTCTAACGACTCCCAGTTTCTCAAATCGCTGGACTTGGCAGCGGCTAGATGGGAACCAAAGACATAATAGGTGTCACCCGCTTTGATAATGGACGGATCGTGCACAGACGCGCTGAACAGAGGGGGCACGGCGTCTACCTCCCCCTCAGCCTGGGCCGAGACTCCTCCGGATAGACACAACAGCAGTACGAATAATGTCAAGTATTTCATTTTCAGCAGAACCGCCTCCCTCACCGATAAGCCGAAGCGGCCGCTCCGAACACGCAGCCGCTGTCAAATGCAGCTGCACACTTCTTCTCCAGTTGGTTAACGATCCCTCCCCAAACTGGCGAAATCTGATAACAAATCGCTGACCCTGCCATCCATCAACTGGAAATGAACCCATAGCATAAAAAAAGGACCTCGTACTTGTGTACGAGGCCCTTAAAACTAATCTTGTGCGTCGTCGCCGCCATGGCAGCCGGCTGCACAAGTGAAAATTAATCTTGTGCGTCGTCTCGCCGCCATGGAAGCTGACTGCACAAGTGAAAATTAATCTTGGCGGCGAGTTACTCTCCCACCACGAGATGT
>DURH01000016.1 GCA_012837385.1 Bacillota bacterium | reverse complement strand
GCAGTACCAGAACCAGAGGCAGAACCGGACCTCCCAAACTGATTAAGGCCTTGTGGAGGGGATCGCCCACCCCGGCATAACTGATATGGGGTGAATGCCGGAAGAAGTTCACCTCAAACTCGGTAATGGTACCCCCGAAGAAAAGCGCGACAAGAGCATGGCCCCCTTCGTGCGCGAGGGCATACAGGAGAATCACTCCCAAGGGGATGATCAGTAAAGCCAAAAGCCGTGCCACTGTCTTCCTCATCGCTTTCTCCTCCGTCCGCTGTCCCGCTGCAGGCTCCACTGGCAGTTCCCCGCCTGAGTAGAAAAGCAGAAATCTGCCCTAGGAACACCTCTCGGGGGCAGCACCACAGACATTCCCTTCGCTTAATTCCAGCTGAGGAGAAGATCCCCTTTCGCCTGTCAAAATTTTCCCAGATAAGTATTGGGCCAGCGCTGGATAACAATAAACCCTGCCAGCTTGGCAGGGAACTTGACGCCGATCCTGAATACAGAATTGTAAGACAACAAATAGGAGGATGGTTATGAGCTTCCATAGCCCACCTGCAGTTTTTGTCCGTCATGTGCAGATCAAAACAACGGACCTAGGGAGGTCTTTAGCGTTTTATCGCGACATCCTGGGTTTTCGATTGCTGGAACAGGATGAGCGAACAGCGCTCTTGACGGCAGATGGCAAGACCTCCCTCGTGTCACTGGTACAGCCTGATGATGTTATCACTAAACCGCCTGGGACTGTGGGGCTCTACCACTTAGCCCTGCTATTGCCGAACCGTTCCGACTTGGCGGCGCTGGTGACCCATTTGAGCGCCCAGGGAGTTAGGTTTGGCGCATCAAACCACCTGGTCAGCGAAGCAATCTACTTCCAGGATCCCGACGGCATCGGTATAGAAGTCTATACTGATACCGACCCAACCACCTGGAAGTGGAGTAATGCCGGAGTAGCCATGGACACTCTCCCCTTGGACTTCGACAGCCTTCTAGATGCCTCCCAAGGCCCCTGGCATGGTTTCCCCCAGGACACCATCATAGGCCACATCCATCTGCAGGTATCTAAGCTGGCCCCTGCGGAAATCTTCTACACTCAAGGTTTGGGTTTTGAAGTGGTGGCCCGCTACGGAGCTGGCGCCCGCTTCCTGTCCACTGAGAAGTACCACCACCACATCGCTTTTAACACTTGGCTCGGAGAAGGCGCGCCCCAAGCACCTAGAAACAGCGCCGGCTTGGACTTCTTCACCCTCGCCTTCCCCGATGAGCGGAAGCTTGAGGAAACGGTTGGCAGGCTGAAAACGCTGGGCTGGGAAGCAAAAAAGGCAGGCACAGCCTGCACTATTGAGGACCCTTCAGGAAACACAATACTGCTTACAGCGTAGTTGCCTACCAGCACAATGGTTTCCAAAGGGGGATGGCCGCCAACAAGCGGGGATGCCACTTCTCGGCAAAACCGCGGCGGGGCGGCGGATCACCGGACTTACCGCTGCCGGGAAAATAGAAATCCATGGGCAGCTGCGCCTCCGCCACCTCCCCAGCTCTTTTTCCCCAGGACCTAGATTTTGAACTGCCTGCTCAGATCCTGCATCCTTTCTGCCATTTGGTTCAGGGTTTGGGCGATATCGGCCATCTGATCCATCACCGCAAACTGCTCTTCAGCAGCGGAACTGATCTCCTGGCTGGCACTGTTGAGCTGGGCGATGTTGCGGGATGCTTGTTCCACCAGATAAGTCACTCTGGTTACTGTTTCCACAATCTTTTCCAGAGCCTCTCCGCTCTTCAGCACCCGCTGGCTGGTTTCTTCCGCCTGCTGCGCGCTTTGGGACATGCCTGCCACCGCTTCTTGGGTTTCACTCTGAATGGCTAGAATCAGCTGACTGATTTCCTTGGCCGCCTGAGCTGACCGCTCCGCAAGCATGCGCACTTCTTCTGCCACTACCGCAAACCCGCGGCCTTCCTCACCTGCCCGAGCAGCTTCAATGGCGGCATTGAGGGCCAGCAGGTTAGTCTGCCCGGCCAAGCCGCTGATCACGTCCACAATCCGCCCGATCTCATCGGAGCGCTGGGCTAGCACTTGGATAAAATCGGTGAGCTGCCCCATGGTCTCCCTAAGCTCTGCGGTACCTTGAACAGCCTCTCCCACAACCATATTGCCTTCTTGAGCCGCGCCCACAATGGCGTTGACCACATCAGTAATGCTCTGCATAGCCTCGGCGGCAGCGGCATAGTCGTCTGCTGTCTCAGAGACATGCCCCATGGACAATCTAGCTTGGGAAGTGGACGAAGCCAGCTGCTGACTGGCGGAACTCATCTCGTCCACCGCCTCAGCCAAGGAACCAATCATTTGGTGCAGAGAACCAATCATACCCCTGAAGGCAGACACCAGCTTGCCCATTTCATCGCGGCTTTCCACGGCCGGGATCGCAACTGTAAGATCACCTTCAGCAATGGCTCCAGCAGCCTGGCCCACTGCGTGCAGGGGTTTAAGAATCCTCCTCACTAGATAGAGCAGCAGTCCGATAAACAGTGCGGAACCAAGGGCGAGAAGTGCGATCAGCTGAAGGCTTTGGCCCCTGATCATCTGCTGATATGGCCAGGTGTTCTGATAAACTGCCACCACTGCCAGTTCAACACCATCATAGCTCATCACTGGCAGGAAACTGTGAGCCCAATGGCCCCGGACCTGATCCACTGAGGCAGAATCTGGCGTCAGGTTCTGCAGTTCCTGGACCGCTTGTACACCAGGGGTAGCTGCCAACTGTGCATAACCTTCTTCGCTGGGCACAAACACCACCAGCTCAGCACCGACAGCCTCATGGATCTCATCCAGAAGCTGCGCGGTAAAGGGGATATTGGTCTCCACCGTACCCACAATCCTACCGCGGTCTTGAATGGGTGCCCAGCCCCGCATACCCATACCAAAAGGACCGCGGTCAAAGCCCCAAATGGCTCTGCCCTCACGGCCCGCATCCAGGATGCCCCCGCGGCTCTGCACATCACCGAAAACACCTGGATTCTGACCGCGGACTAATGACGTATCATAGGGAGCCCTTATATGCAGGACATCCACACCCAGAGTGTCATGCACCTCTTCATAGATGGCCACCACTGTGTCCACGATGGCTGCCCGGTCTTGGCTGGCAGCAGCAGCGATCACTTCAGGCATCCCAGCCACAGCCAGGGATACGCCCAGAGCTTGTTCTGCTCTGCCCACCAGCTTGCTTTCGACAACCTGCTGAGCCGCCTGTAAACTGTCTGCCACCATGGCGCGCAGCAGGCGCTGCTGGTTGGTGAGCACAAACGAACCGACCATAACTACCATCAGCACCAAAGCAACAATGATTCCAGCGAATAACTTCGTACGCAAGCCAAGTCTGGCTCCAGCCGCGCGGATCCCTTTCAAGGTCTTCACTCCCATCGGTATTACTAGAGGTGAGAATGATATTCGTTACCATCCTCTAGAATCCTGCCAGCAGCTGCCAGATCATTTAGCACTGGCTCCTCTCCTTTCTGTATAGATGGATACACACGCAGTTTTTGAAAAGTTACGGCCTGGGATAGGAGTCTGGACAGACGTACCCGTGTTAAGACGAGAGACTTTGTCGATGGATCCCCGTTATGGAGTACGCCACCCACTCGGCAATGTTTTCAGCATGGTCGCCGATGCGTTCTAAGTATTTGGCCACCATAAGCAGATCCATGGCTTGGCTGCCATTTTTGATATCCTCAGCAATCAAGGCCAAGAGATCATCTCTCACATTAAGGAACAGGCTGTCCACAATGTCATCGGCATCGATCACTTCCTGGACCATCTCCAGATCTCTCCGCACAAAGGCATCCACCGCCTCAGTGACCATCCAAGCCGTCTGTTCCGCCATCATGGAGATATGTTCCAATTTCTTAATGTACGTGCTCCCCGCCAGGGCAAGAGTCAGTTCGGAAATGTCCGCCGCTTGATCGCCGATGCGCTCCATATCGGTGATCATTTTCAAGGCAGCAGAAATGGTCCGCAAATCCCGAGCCGATAGCTGGTGTTCTAGGAGAGCTCTCATGCAGAGCGCTTCAATGTCTTTTTCCTTGGCATCGATGACCTCATCGAAAGCGATCACCTGTTGAGCCATCTCGCTGTTCTGCTCTACTAAAGCTCGGACCGTTCTGGCAATAGCTTCTTCCACAAAAGAACCCATGAGAATCAGTTCATTGTTCAGCTTGTCCAGTTGGGTCTCGAAATGTTCACGCATCATCCAAACCTCCCTGTCAGATTTCTTCGGCGCTGCGTTGGGACGGTTAACTTGCCCTTTTATTCGACAACTTTCGGCAGGATCATTCCTAAAGTTGAGAGTTTTTGGTTTTTCTGGTGCAGCTTCGGTTGGAGGATGCCCTAGAGCCGGGAATAACCAGCCCTAAAGGTATGAAACCAGGTCAAGAAATCCTCAGCATGCTGGCTGTCCTTGAGAAAAACGAAATTGAGCTCGCGGCGCACCTCCAGCCCCGCCACAGTCAGTTTCCTTAGTTCACCACAGGCCAGCTCTTTCTGGGCGACCGCTTGGTAGAGGAAGGTGATCCCTAAGTCCTCTTTCACCAGCCGTTTGATGGCCTCCATATTGCCGATCTCAGTCACCTGAGCAAAACTATCCACCGAGAGATTCAGCCCGTGAAGCAGATGCTCGAGGATTTCACGGGTGCCGGAACCGCGTTCCCTTACAATCAATCTGCTGGAAGTGAGCTCCTCCAGACTCACCACTCCCTCGGCTAGGGGTGAATGGGCTGAGCAGACACCGATAAAAGGCTCTAGGGCAAACAGTTCCGCGTGATATGCTGTCTTGTCAAAAAGACCCTCGATCAGGGCAAACTGGATCTCTCCCTCCTCCAGTTCTTCCAGGAGATGCTGGGTGTTTTCCACCCGCATGGAAATAGAGGCAGCGGGGTTTTCCGTCAATACCTGCTGGAGGATGGCGGGCATAATGTACTGGCCGATACTCAAAGTGGCCCCAAAGCGCAGCTGGGGGCGGGACAGCTCCTTTTGGCGCAGCTTCTCGGTGAGGATATCACTGTCTGCAGAGATCCTGCTGGCGAACTCATAGAGAAGCCTTCCCTGTTCCGTGGGGATCAGGGTCTTATTGGCGTAGGTAAATAACGGGCAGCCATAATGGGTTTCCAGCGCCTTAATGTGCTGGCTCACAGCGGGCTGCGTGAGGTTCAGCACCTGGGCGGCCTTGGTGTAGCTGCCGATTCTGTACAGGACGAGAAAGGTGTGATGTCGATAATCAAGCACTGCGATCACCCATAAGTTGATTTGATGGATATATAAGATTCCATAATTTGATTTTATACATATGCTCGTCTATAATCAAGGTGGTCTGCAGAAAATGATATTTGGAAGGATTTTACTATGTCGGAAAAATTAAGAAGCTACAGTCCTGGATTACTACTCACACTGATACTTGCTGGCGCATCATTCTGGCTCAGCAGCCGCATTCCTGGCGATATTATCGGCACCAGTATTATGGCCCTGGTTTTGGGTATGATCTGTCATCCCCTTCTGGCCAAACTGCCGCAAGCTTCCGCGGGCGTGAACTATGTATCGAAGTCAGTACTCAAAATGGGTATTATCCTCATGGGTATCTCCCTAAGCTTTTCCCAGGTACTGATGGTGGGCAAATACGCCCTGCTGCTAATGATGTGTACACTCACCACTGCCTTTGGCGGCGGATACTTGTTGGGCCGCCTGTTTAAGGTCAACTGGAAGCTCTCCAGCCTGCTCTCGGCCAGTACCGCAATCTGCGGAGGAACGGCTGTTGCCACCTTGGGGCCTGTAATCGAGGCTGACGACAGCCACATCGCCTATGCCATTTCTGCCACCTTTTTGTTTGACCTGCTCACAGTGATCCTGTTCCCCTGGTTCGGCCGGCTGCTGGGATTAACTGATATGAGCTATGGGCTCTGGGTTGGCACTGCGGTGAATGACACCTCCTCAGTGGTTGCCGCAGGCTACGGCTTTTCCGATGCTGCGGGAAGCTTCGCCGTGATCGTGAAGCTGACCAGAACCCTGTTCATCGTCCCCATCGTCTTGGCGTTTTCCTTTATCCACGCCAGGCTGAAGGCGCGCTCTGCAGGCGGAACCAAGGGTACAGAAAAGGTGAACATCGCCTCCATATTCCCCTGGTTCGTGCTGTTCTTCCTGTTGATGGTTACAGTAAAGAGCACTGGCGTCCTGCCTGAACCTGTGGTAGCGAAAATCTCCTCCCTCTCCAAACTCTTTATGATTATGGCCATGGGAGCGATCGGGTTGAAGACGAGCTTCCAAGAGGTCAAAGGAGTGGGCTGGAAGCCCATGGCCTTGGGAGTTGCCATTGACACTTCTGTGGTGTTCGTAGCCCTGGCCATGCAGGCCATCCTGCAGCGCTTGTTCTAGCATCTAGGTACCCCCTAGATCACTTGAGCCCCGAGGAATCGGGGCTCTTTGTCTTTCCTATGGTGCCAGTCAGCCCAAGGCTGCACTGCCTCAAAACCCAACTACATTGCTAATCCCATGAATCAACATCCAAGGCCACAGCATACCTGTGCGGTACACGCCATAGGACATGAGGGCCCCGAACATACCTGCGCTGACAGCACTGCTCACCGCCAGGGCAGTGGATGGGTATACTCGGAATATGAAATCCGGCAGATGGATCACTGTAAACAGCAGGGTTGTCACGGCCATTCCCCAAACGGGGCTGTTCAAGGTCCTGATCAGAAGGGGCTGCAGCACCCCTCTGTAGAAAAACTCTTCCTGCAGACCCGAGTAGAGCAGCGCATAGAGGAGAAAGACCAGTCGCTGTGAACTGACTCCACCTGCTGCGAATGCAGCACCATAGATAATTAGAAACGGCAGGGCTGGCTTTAGTGCTCCACCCCTGAACGCGAAATCTCCCCGCCGCAGCCCCAAGTACCAGAGGAGTGCTGCGGGTATCAACACTTGAAAGGGGAGGCTCCTGAGCACGTTTGCCCAGGTGTAACCAAAGGGGAAGCTTTCCCAATAACTATACCAACCGGCCCAGCCTGGAACAACCTGCAGCAGGGGGGCTCCTGGCATCTTGCCCAGACGCTGCAGGCGATCAACAATCGCCGCTGCCATGATCAGGTAGAGTGCTCCCATAACCAGCAGAGCCACGCCGTTTTCCCTTTTCCCCAAACGGCTGATCCCAAAACGCTCTAACCGCGGCTTATCCGAAAGCAGGTAAATCACACCCAAAGCCAGGCCATATACTAACAGTCCCACTAACCCTGAGCGCAACCCGTTAAACGCACTGCCTCCGTAAGCAACATTGGACCAAATCTTCACAGCGACGAACACTAACCCGAAAACCACACATGGGGGTTGGGAAAACAGCCTCCCATAGAACCCCATGATCCTCTTTCCCATGCAGATCACTCCCGTACGCTGGTGTCCCTAGGTAGAAGCCGATGGCATTGTTAGGAAATCCTCACATGCTAACCGTTTGTTATTCCAGAGAACTTTTCTGTTTCCTTCCAGATAAGCAAAAAAATGCAGGGGCCATGCCCCTGCTAGTACTGCGCCTTCTTTAGGAACATGCTGTAGGCTGCCGCCAACAAGGCGGCATTGTAGATCGCACCGATTAGCAGATAGCCGGGATAGCTGAGATTGGCTCCCAGCTCGACGGGCATAAGCTGAATCAGCATACCCTTGATCGCCCAGAAATTGGGAAAGATACCGAGAACGTATTGGAGCCCTCCCTGAAATGACTCCAGCACCATCAAGGCAGGGACCAAAGCCAGCATGCCGGTTCCTTTGATATAGGCGAAACCCTCTACTTTGTTTTTGGCGAGGGCCCCCTGCAGCAGCCCCAACACCACAGTGAACAGGCCGTTGACTAAGGAGAAGGAGACAATGTGCAGAACGTCAATCTGATCGAAGAGCGATGTGCCCAAAATGGTGTATCTGTGGCCAGCAAGGAGCTTAGTGCCTAGAAGGATAACGGTGTTCCCTAGCACTGACATCACATAGATGTAAGCCATTTTGAATCTCAGATAGCCCCCTGCACCAACGGGAGTAACGGCAATGGTGTGCAGGGTGTGTTCATCCTTCTGTTCCAGGAGCAGAAAGGTAGCCATGGCCGCCAGGAAAAAGGATCCAAAGGCTAAGATCACTACCAGGAGCAGGAGCATAGCGGCCTTGAGCATGGTTTCCTGCAGCAGATCCGCGGATTCAAAGATCAGCGGAAACACAAAAGAAGCTAGGAACAGCATGACAATGGGAAACAGGCACATATAGAGGTTCATGGGATCGCGAACAATGGTCTTGGACTCGTATCGCAGCAGCGACAGGTATTTACTCATATCACTTCACCCCCTTGCCGCATTGTCTTTGAACTTGGGATACACCGCCCACTTGAACAGTACTGCAGCCAGCGCCACCAGATACAAAAACCCTGCAGCCGCCATCGCTATCTCGTACTCACCGCTCACCGCTGCAGTTATGAGGTGGCTGGCTGCATGGG
>DURH01000015.1 GCA_012837385.1 Bacillota bacterium | reverse complement strand
CTCCAGTCACCACCTCCTCAAAGGGCAAGAGCGCCTGGAGAGTGCCGCGAAGCTCATGTACACCGGGAGCCCATCACCGAGCTGCAGCAGAAACCACTTACCGGAAGGAAGAACGATGGCTGCCTCATCCCTCTCCACCCATACCTGATGATTGCTTAGGGGTAGAATCCAGTGCTCAGCAGCAAGGGCCAATCCCAAAATCCCCTTAGCCCCGTCCAGGGCCAGCCTTAGTTCACGCTCATACCTGCCGGCAGCAAAAGGAGAGTGCCAGTGGCATTCAAGCTGGAGCGAGCCCTGATAGGGCCCGCTCCCCTCCAAGATCCGGCCAGACACGGCCGGTTCACCTCGCCAATCAAATAGGGTAACGTCTTGCGCCGACGAGCCTGTAAGCTGCCAGGCGCCTTCAGCTGCTACCCACAGCTGCACGCTCTGCCGAATCATGATCGTCTCTCTTCCCAGTACGCCTTGGCCGCTGAGGATGGGTGCTTCAGCACTAACCAGCGGCGCCATCAGCAGAACAAGTACCAAGGCCTTGAGGAGAGTCTTCATGGGCCTCCCCCCCAGGCGGCACCTAGCCGGGTCTCTCCCCCGTTGGCGTAGAGCAGGAGCAGAACAGCGCAGCGGGTGGACAGTCCTCCTTGCTGAGCTGGGGTAATGAACAATACGCCATTGAGGACCTCGAAGTCAGTGCGCAGAACCTTGATTCGCACCACTTCGCCCTGACCAGGCTGGAGAAGGAACTGTCTGCGCTCCACAGCCAGCAGCTGTTCCACCCTCTCCACACTTGACACATCCTCCAGCAGAACCACACCGCCCTGGTGATCTCGCTCGAAGAGGGCCAGGGAGAAGTGAACCTCCACAGGTTCCTCCCCCAGTTGGCGGCAGAGTACTTCAAAGACCTGCCCGGCCTGCACCTTCTCCGCGGCGATGATCACAGGAGAAACTGCCACCTTGGCCAGGCTCTGCCCGCAGCCTAAAAACAAGATTATAAGTAAGCTGAGCGCCGCCCTAATCATGGTGACCCAGGCACCACCGTAAACTGTAATTGAATGGAGTAAGTGCCCGGGGTCTCACCATAACTACTCTTTAAACGCATGGGAAAGACGAAATCCTGCCCGTCAGCACCTGTTGACTCTTGGCCGGACATGATAACCCGGCTCGTCGAAGTCAAATTCACCCAATTGCCCTTCATATCCATAATCTCGATCATACAAGGTATTTCTGCCGGGCTCTGCACACGGGCGTACAGCGCCCAAGGCACATTAGACCACACAGTGACCGACGCCTCACTGTTCAGCGTTTGTTCGGGAACGACGGGTCCCAGGTCGAGAATATTGTCGGGAATGGAAACACTGAAGCCCTCCTGGACTTCGAACCGAAGGGTGAGGATCCCCTCAGCCCAGGCTGTCGAACCGCACAGCAGCAGGAAACAGACAACCAGAACCATACCAGCAAACTTGCTTCTGATCATAATATCCTCCTTTGTGCGACAGGTCCTGGGCAAATTATACACTAAGCCCATCTTTCTGTCACTTGCATGCCAATAACATTTTTTCTGAACTATACACCAAAAAAGGATGGAGCTCTCAGCTCCATCCTTGCCACTCTATCCTTAACGCTTCAGTGCTGCCGCCTTGTCCACCCTCTCCCAAGGAAGATCCAGGTCTAGGCGTCCAAAATGCCCGTACGCCGCTACCTGCCTGTAAATGGGACGACGCAGATCGAGATCCCGGATAATGGCCGCGGGCCTGAGGTCAAAGTTCTCCCGGATAGCCCGTTCGATCTCCGCATCGGGAATCACACCGGTACCAAAGGTATCCACAAAGAGGGAGACCGGATTGGCCACTCCTATGGCGTAGGCCACCTGTACTTCCACCCGTTTGGCTAAGCCAGCAGCCACGATGTTCTTAGCCACATAGCGCGCCGCGTAGGAAGCGGATCGGTCGACCTTAGTGGGATCCTTGCCTGAGAAAGCCCCTCCGCCATGGCGGGCGCAGCCTCCATAGGTATCCACGATGATCTTCCGCCCCGTGAGGCCCGAATCCCCTTTGGGGCCACCGACCACAAAACGTCCTGTGGGATTGATGAACACCTTGGTATCCTTGGTCCAAAGTTCAGGAGGGATTACCGCTTCAATGACATGCTTGTACAGATCTTGAGAAATGGTATGTTGATCCACGTCGGGATGGTGCTGTGCCGAAACAACTACATTGTCCACCGCGATGGGACGGTGTTCCTCATCGTAAATGATGGAGATTTGTGTTTTCCCATCCGGCCTGAGATAGGGCACAATCCCTGCCTTGCGCACCTCAGCTAGGCGTTTGGCCAATTTATGGGCCAAGTCTATGGGCATGGGCATCAGGGAAGGAGTTTCGTCAGTGGCATAGCCAAACATCATGCCCTGATCCCCGGCTCCTACTTCTGAGAACTGGTCCGCGGTACCCTGGCGCTTCTCCAGAGCCTGGTTCACCCCAATGGCGATGTCTGGTGACTGTTCCTCAATGGAAGTGAGCACAGCACAGGTATCCGCATCGAAACCATACTTAGCCCTGTCATAGCCGATGTCGCGGATCACCTCTCGGACAATGTTTGGTATGTCCACATAGCATTGGGTGCTGATCTCACCAAAGATCAGAACTAATCCGGTCGAAATGGCCGCCTCGCAGGCCACCCGAGCTTGGGGATCAAGGCTGAGAATGGAGTCCAAAACCGCATCCGAAAGCTGATCGCAGACCTTGTCTGGATGCCCTTCCGTCACCGATTCTGAAGTAAACATGTATCTTCTTGCAGTCACTGCTGCCCACCGCCTTTTCCAGAAAAATGAATCCTCTCCCTGATGGGAGAGGACAAGCCTTTGAGAGACTTTTTCTCCCCATCTTTCAAAACCCACAAGGGGGTTTTGCAGGATTTAGCACCTTGCGCAGACGACCACATAACTGAGGACCATCTGCTGCGGTTGCCGGGTTTCATCGGGCCAGTCCCTCCACCACTCTCGATGAGAATACATAGTCAGTTTATCAATTTAGCCTAAATCTGTCAAACCAAGCCCTGGGTTTAGTCTGCCACTTTTACCCAGGAAGTTGTGGGCATGAGATCAGCTGTAAAGGTGCTGACAGCCTGTCTGATGGCGCTCTGCCTTACCCAAGGAACCTGGCTGTAAGTGGGCTTGGGAACGTCCCAGCTGGTAGGCGGTCTGTTCTGTGACCACCATTCCCGTGGCCAGCGGAGGATTTCTTTGCGCTCCGAGTTCTGCTTGCCGTCTACACGCAGGCGATGAATAACATTACCCGATCTGGTGTCCATAACCCGCCCAGTAAAGCTCACCATAACCTGGGTGTTTTCGATATACTCGTATTGATAAAGCACCTGTCCGTTTTCCACTTTAGAACGTCCCGTGGGATAGGGAGGAGTTTGGGTTACAGGTTCGAAATAACCTGATACTTCCCCCATGACCAGAGCATCTACGCCCAGCATCTGCCCGAGCCTGATGGCCTGGTCGCGATTGGGAGACTGGCCGCGCATCAACCCTAAGCGCACTAAAGCCCATTCAGCCTCAGTTGGTGAGATAACCCGGTAGTAGCTTGATAGTGTCTTAATGATCTCTTGTTCCACTTCATGGGAAACTGCATAATCATCGGTGAAGTTGTCGAAAAATAAGACGGCTACCGTGTTGCTCCCACCTACAGTCACCTTCGGCGGATTCTGCACCAGCTCGTATCCTGCGCAGCCGGTGAGCAGCACAGCAACAACTGCCAACAGCACTAACTTGCGTTTCATCCTCTTGTGCCCCCTCATGATGGATATCTCTCAACTAGCATTCACAAAAAGCCCTGCATAAAAATGAAAGCTCTTCCTTTTTCCGTTAATTCGTCAGTCCAGCGCGTTTTCCCTACCAGAGTACACGGCTTGTCGTGAAAAAAGAGGAAAACGCAGGTGAATCCTAGAAATACGCAGTGCCGTATCTTACTCGGCATAAGGAGGTACTCCCATGCACAACGAGATCTACCTGGATAACAGTGCAACAACACCGGTTGCACCGGAAGTGGTACAGATCATGGAGCCGTATTGGACAGTTCAGTTCGGCAACCCCTCTTCTCCCCACCTGCGCGGTGTAGCCGCCCAAAAGGTGGTGAGCTCCTGCCGAGCTCAGCTGGCCTCCATCTTGCGGGTCCATCCCAGTGAACTATATTTCACCGGCAGCGGAACAGAAGCCAATAACTTGGCGCTGCAGGGTGTAGCTAGAGCCCCCTATTTCCAGCGCAACCCAGGGCATATTATTACCACACCCATCGAGCATCCTTCAGTGCTGAATGTGATTAAGCATCTGGAGAAGTTGGGCTGGGAGACGAGTTACCTGTCCGTAGACAGATACGGGCGGATCGACGCCGCAGAGTTTCCGCGATTGCTGCGTGATAACACCAAGATAGTAAGCATTATGCTGGTCAACAACGAGCTCGGCTCCATAGCTCCTGTGGGAGAAATCGGGGCAATGATCCAGCGGGAGAACCAGGGGAGGCAGCACAGGATTGTCTTCCATGTGGATGCCGTGCAGGCCCTAGGACATCTTCCCGTGAAGATACCTGAACTGAAGGCGCACCTCTGTACCTTCAGCGGGCATAAGATATTTGGCCCTAAGGGCGTCGGGTTGCTGTACGCCAACAAGCAGGTCCAGCTCAGGCCGATCATCTTTGGCGGCAACCAGGAGGGCGGACTGCGCTCGGGAACCGAAAATGTTCCGGGAATAGTCGGTTTTACCAAAGCAGCCCAGTTGGTCACAGAAAACCTGGACAGCAATGTGAAGCAGCTCTCAGAGCTCCGCCAGGTGCTGCTTGCTGGAATCAACACGATACCAGACGCATTTGTGAACAGCCCTGAGGACGGCGCCCCCCATATTCTCAGTGCGAGTTTCTTGGGCGTGCGCGGCGAAGTACTGGTGCATTTTCTCGAGCAGAGGCGGATCTTCGTCTCCATGGGCGCCGCCTGTTCGTCCCGGAAGAAAGATGTCTCCCATGTCCTGAAGAGCATAGGTCTGCAGCACCATGAGATTCTCTCCACGATCCGGCTCAGTCTCGCTCCCCAAATCACTCTTGCCCAAATCGAATACGTGGTTTATAGTCTTAAGGAGGCGGTGGAAGAAATCCGCAACATCTATATCTAAGGAGATGCTTATGTATCCTCTGCTTTTAGTACGCTACGGAGAACTCAGTCTGAAAGGACGCAACCGCAGGGTTTTTGAAGACCTGCTCATCAATAATATCCGTGCTAATATCTCAGATCTCCCCCATGGCGGGATCACCAAAACCTTTGGACGCATCTATCTGGAAACAGAAGGCAACTGGGAAGAGCTGGCTGCCAGGCTTCAACGGGTGTTCGGTATTGTCTCCATTTCTCCCGTTTTGCGCAGAGAGCTAGATCTGGAGGCCATCCAAGAGGGAGCAGCACTGGTTACCCAGGACACACCCGGCCAAACCTTTAAGGTGGAGGCGCGGCGGCCTAATAAGAACTTCCCCTTGAGCTCGCCAGAGCTGGCCAAAACCCTTGGGGGCCATCTGCTGCGCAGTTTCTCTCATCTTAAAGTAGATGTTCATAATCCAGACTTCGTGGTGAACGTGGAGGTGCGCAGCGAAGGCGCCTTTATCTACTCGAAAGTACTGCCCTGCCTCGGCGGACTGCCCGCAGGATCATCCGGAAAGGGACTACTGCTGCTCTCAGGCGGCATTGACAGCCCTGTGGCGGGCTTTCTCTCCATGAAGCGAGGAGTAGATGTGGAAGGCCTCCACTTCCACTCGTATCCCTTCACCTCGGAACAGTCCAAGGAAAAAGTGGTGCAGCTGGCCCAACTCTTGGCCCCGTACAACGCCAGGGGAAGGTTCAGGCTCTGGATTGCTCACTTCACCGAAATTCAAAAAGCCCTGCAAAAAGGTTCCTATCCTTCCTTGAACATCACCTTGATGCGCCGTTTTATGCTGCGCATAGCAGCCCAATTGGCCCAAAGAGAAGGAGCTTTGGCTCTGATCACCGGCGACAGCCTGGGTCAGGTAGCAAGTCAGACCATGGAAAGCATCCATACCATCAACGCTGTCACCTCCATGCCTGTGTTCAGGCCCCTGATCGGCATGGATAAGCAAGAGATTGTGGAGATCTCAAGAAGGATCGATACCTACGACACCTCCATTTTGCCCTATGATGACTGCTGCACGGTGTTTGTGCCCAAGAATCCCGCTACCCGGCCCACCATCGCGCAGGTGGAGCGGGTAGAAGCTGAGCTGGACGTGGAGGGGCTGATTGAGGAAGCCTTGGCCAAGACAGAATTGGTGGAGCTCCGTCCAAACAGCTTTGCCTGATTTTGTCAGTTCTTGCAGGAAAACGAGTCTTTTTGACGAAGGAAGTAGAAACCACTGATGAGGAGCTCTTCGCATGAATATTTGCCCAAAGGAGCTGCAGCTGCTGCTGGAGGAGATTGACCGCCTCCGGCGGGAAAACGCCATGCTGCGTGAAGCTGCAGGGATCCACATCTCTGATAATGAAGACTGCGACGCCATCCAGGTAACTCCTAACGAACGACGCGCGCTGTTGCGAAAGACGGTCTAGAAGAAGAAAGGCCCCAAGAGGGGCCTTTTTAATTTGTGACAAGTTTCTCGGTTCATATGTGGGAGAGTTCTTCTGCGCTTTCACTCGCTGTCTTACCACCCTAGACAGCCAAGGGTGCCGAGGCAGGATCTAGCGATAGGTACCAATCTGCAGGATGCGGGCGATGTTGGCCTCCGCATCGATGCGTACATCTAGACTGCCGTCGATACAGGTAAACAGCGTAGTCACACCTGGCCCATGCCCTGCCACGAGGCAGTCGGAGTGGACCACCACTCCCACAGTGAGCGCTCCCTTGCGGTAGCTGCGGCCGAAACGGTTGTCTGAGTCTTCCAAAGCCACTAAGTCACCGAACTTCAGCTGATCAATGCCCAAGGCCTTGATCTCCTCCTGGTCGGTGGTGGTAATATCGTAATCGCCAGAGGCAGTGGTGGAAGCACCAATTCCGGAGCCCATGAGGCGAGCGGGAATCTTGGCTGCCACGGGCACAATCAATCTGCCGTTTTCCTCGCTCAGCTCCAGCTTATTCAAGAGGCCAGGATCTAGGTTGCGCACAGTAATGCCTGGGTAATCAAGCAGCTCTAGCCCTAATCCATAGGCCTTGATGAGCACTTTATCCTCAATCACCATTTTCTCCAAATCTTCCTGGGCGAAATCGATAATCACGTGTTCGATTCCCCCATGCTTCCCTGTGACTATGCCCTTAGCTCCCTTAGCATCACCGGAAATCACCACAGCTTCATTACCTACACAAGTGAGGGTGTTGTACGCCTGGTTCCTGGCCCCACTGCGCTCGTCAATACTGGCCGCGGTGGAAACGCCAGGCTCCACATGATCGCCGACCCACCCAAAGGCTGGATCGCCCACTTTCACATTATAGGCGATGCCCCCGGTCCCAGGTAAGACAAAGGGCACTCCCTCCCGATCTACTCTATAGGGCGTGCGCTGGAGGGGCGGAGTAATCTGCCCTTGGACTGAAAGCCTAACCAACCTAGATGCATTCGTTCTCAACATTATCTTCTACTACCTCCTTGTGGTGCTTGCTCTGCAGGCGAACCCGCAGCCAGAGCATGGCTGCTGCCGCACTGATTCCTAACCCATCAATAAGCACATCATTAAACATCCCGCTGCGGTGCTGCAGGCGGCTCTGAAAACTCTCATCCCCGGCAGCCACCAGCAGAGAAAACAACATAGAGACCAGTACAGGCCGGCCCTGCAGCTTCTTTGTTCTAGACGCAGCTCTGTACACTAGAAAGGTCAGAAGCGCGTAGGCCAATACATGTCCAGCTTTGCGGAGTAAGAAAACGAGCTGCCTGAGCTCGGCCCCACTAAGATGGGGAAGCAGCCTCGCCAGCAGTTGAGCCGTGTGACCCGCACCGGAAACATCTTGACGCGTAAAAAAGAACATGGCCAGCACATACGCGGCCACAACAGCCCATTGTACCAACATAATACCCCTTCCAATAGGGTGCACCCTAACTAGTCTCATACTGCGGGCAAAACTGGCACCTTTCCAAAAAATCTATATCCATTCTCCGCTCGAAATGTGTGCAGTGAAATTCCAACCTGCCATCTGGATCCTTAGTGGTCCGTGCATGTCTGCAGAAAATCACCAACAACACCTCCCGTCTATAATATACGGAAAGACGGGAACTGCTATTCTTTCACCTGCGCCGAAAGGGAAAGAAGAAGCGCCTTCTCTGGTAGGGGCGGGGTTGGCGCTGCAGAGTGAAATCCCCAGCCAGCACAGCCTGGGGGTTTACTTCCACCAACTCGTTGGCACCATCTTCACCTAAATGCTTAACCAGCACCGGATAAGCTTCAGGGAGATTCAAACCCCGGCGCTGAACATGGTGGGCGTCACTTGCTACAAACTGAACCATATCGTGGGTAAGGAGAATCTCCGCGGTATCAGCCACCTGGGATCCGAAGCGGCCTAGGATACTGCCTGCGTTCAGCTGGATCAAACACCCCTGTTCCAGCCATTCCAGGATAACATTAGGGTCTTGCCTAACCACGCTGTAGCGTTCCGGATGGGCAATAATGGGAGTAATCCCCTTGGTCTGGAGATCAAAAAGCACCTCTGCTGTGTACACCGGATGTTGGTGCATCGGAAACTCGATGAGACAAAACCTGCCCTGATCGCCGTAGGTGGGAATCTCCTCAGCCTCCAGCCCAAGCAGATTCGTGTCCAGCATCAGTTCTGCTCCTGCCACGAGATCTACAGCCAGGCCAGCCTGGGCAAAATGTCCCTTGAGTTCCGCCACGCGCTCCTTGATCTCTGACCAGGAAGGCCTCCCGAAAAAGTGAGGAGTGGCAGCCACGGCTGTGAGCCCCTGCTCCACTGCGGCCCTGCCCATGGCCAGGGACTCCTCCAGATCAGCAGGGCCGTCATCCACAGCTGGCAGGATGTGCGCATGCAGGTCAATCATAGGCCTACTCCGTATCATGATAGTAGTAATAATAGTAATAGCCTTGTCCCTGAGGATCCACCTTGTTCATTACCACACCCAGAATTCGGGCATTAGCCTGCTCCAAAAGCTGCTTAGCGTGCACTGCAGCATCACGCGGCGTTTTGTTGGCATGTACAACCAAGACGGTACCATCGGTCTGGCTGGCCACCACTGCCGCGTCAGTAACGGCAATAACCGGTGCGCCATCGCAAATCACAATATCATACTCATTCCTCAGCTCCCGTAAGGCCACCGTCATAGCCTTGGACTGAAGCAGCTCCGCCGGGTTAGGCGGAACCGGCCCAGCGGGAATAACATCCAAATCCTGTACTTTCGTGGGCGTGATCACATCTTCCAAGGCGACTCGGCCGCTGAGATATGCAGATAACCCTGGAGTGTTGGACACTCCGAAAATTTGATGCACCACGGGACGCCTCAGGTCACAGCTCACCAACACAACCCGGGCCCCTGATTGGGACCACGCGGCAGCCAGGTTGGCCGCAACCGTTGTTTTTCCGTCCCCAGGCGCCACACTAGTGACCAGAATAGTCTTTGTCTCCCGATCGGGGCTGGTGAACTGCAGATTAGTCCTGAGAGTCCTAAACGCCTCGCTGCCAATGGCCTTGGGATCACCCTGGATGATGAGTGGGCGCTCTGTGTTTCGTCTGTTTCTTCTTTTACGCACTCAATCCACGTCCCCTTCTCCTCGCCGATCTCTTCCTCTGTGCTGTGTTCACTTTGCTGAAGTCCGGGATCTGTCCCAGCACAGGCAGCCCCAGAACCCGTTCTGCATCTTCCTTTGTCTTCAAGGTGTTGTCCAAGAACTCCAAGAGGAAGGCCAGTCCTACACCTAGGAACACGCCAAGTACCCCGCCTATGGCGATGTTCAGCTTTACCCTGGGCTTCACTGGCTGCTCGGGCAGCATGGCGGCATCAATTACCTGCACATCAGCAGTCTGCATGGCTTCGGAAATGCGCGCCTCTTCCCGCCTGGTGCGCAGTAAAATGAATAATTCCTCAAGAACCTTGGCCTCCCGCATCAACCTGGCCAGCTCCAGTTCTTGCGCAGGGAGAGTACTCAACTCGGCTTCTCGTTCAGCTATAATGCTGAGCAGGGCCTCTTCCCTGGCCTTAAGGGCATTGGCTTCCACCTCGAGGTTGATCAGCGTTCCATATAACTGCTGATAAATCGTGTTCAGTGTCCTTGTTTCAGTGCCAACCACCCGCTCCACTTCCTCAGTGAGCTTAGCCTTGACGTCCTCAATCTCGGCTTGTAGGGACACAATCTCCGGATGGCGGTCGGTGTATTTCTCCTTGGCGCTGGACAGCCTTACTTCCAGATCTGCCAAGCGGCTGCGGTACTCAGTAACAAAACGGTTATCCGCGATAGTGGTGGACGAGATTAGGGTCTCATCTTGCTCAGCGAGGCTGGCCCGCACCTGCCTGATCCTCTCATTTGTTTCCTGCTTGGCGATTGTCAGCTCAGTTAAACTGGTCTGCAAAGAGGCCAGCTGCCCTACCATGGCAGTAGTCTCCTGCGTGGGTGCTAACACTCCCTGTTGCTCCTTGAAGGTCTGCAGCCTTTCCTCTGCCATCCTCAGGTCCGTCTCCACTGTTTGGAGCTGTGCCTCGATGAACTGGCGAGCAGTCCTTCTGTCATTTTGCTGATAATCTAGGTTCCAAGAAATAAACACATCCGCCAGCTTGTTCACTACTGCTTGAGCCAAATCCGGTTCCGGAGACTGCATGGATATCTTGAGAACATCACTGCCCTGAATGGGCTGAATGGTGATAGCCTTTTCCAGGCTCGCCGGGGTCACATCCTCCCTGCCGATCGCCTCAGCAACATTCTCAAGAAGGGTCCTGCTCTTCATGATCTGAATGTAGTTCTGTGCCGTGTTCTTACCTAGGGAAACCACGCCGTCAAAGAGTAGGGATTCAGCGCCTGAAGCGGCTTCCCGGACGATCACAGTCGTGAACGCCTCGTAGATGGGTGTGGCCAGCAAACTATAGGTGGTAACCCCCACAACTGTCAAAAGGAAGACCGCGATAATCAGCTTGTACTTTCTGACGATGATATCCCAGTACTCTCGAAGATCCATTTCTTCAACTTCCACTGCTGCCACCACCTACCAGTCAAAGATGTTAAAGATTGCACTCTTGAATGAACTAATGGCTCCCACAAATCCAAAGATCTTTGTCCAATCGGGTTTCGTGGTTTCGGGTATATAGATGATGTCGCCAGGCTGGAGCATAGGGTTCTCCTTCACATCGCCTGTGAACAACTGCTTGTCCTGCCCCATGGCAACCTGTTCAGCCTGTTCTATGCTGCCATCACGATAGATCCCCACATTCTCCAAGGCCGCCCTATCCAGGGGACCCCCTGCCAGGCCGATGGCATCCATGAGTCTTGCTCCCACAGGAAGGTTATACACACCCGGGTTCTTCACCATACCCAGAACCAGGATCTGCTTACGAGCCGCCGGCACATAGACCACATCTCCACCAGAGAGGGACAGATTGTGCTCACTCTGCGCTCCCATAAGCTGCGCGAAGCTGACCTGCCAAATACGCTCGCCATCAGGCAGCTGCCTGGTAACAACCACCTGTTCAGTTCCTAAGTTGGACTGCAGCCCTCCTGCTTCAGCCAGGATATCAAGGAGCTGCCCCTGGGGAGGCAGTGTGTAGGCCCCTGCCCTGACCACATCGCCAAAGACCAAAACCCTATTATCAGCCTTCGGAACTGAGATAACTTCTCCACCGACCAGCTTGCGGCTGTAATCCGAACCAGTGAGCACATCTAGGTTCACTGTTTCAGTCACCACACCATCGAGTTCCTCCCGAGTTACAGCCACTCTAGCAGGGTCTGCATCGGCGGTAAAGCCGCCGGCTCTGCCGATCAGATCTAGATAGGTCTGTCCTGCCGAGAACACATAGTAACCGGGATCGCGCACCTCACCTAACACCAAGGCACTTCTGCTGCTGCGGGGCACAACGATCAAATCTCCATCCTCGAGCAGCCTGTCGCCTGCCAAGAAGCGGTCTTCCTGCAGCTGGCCAAAATTGATGGTCTCCACCACCGTTCCCTCTGGGCTCTGCCTGGTGAGGGATACTTCCTGCTCATCAGCACTCTCTAAAAAGCCGCCGGCCAGCATAATGGCATCAAGGATACTATCACCGTACTTGTACTGATAGTAGCCAGGACGCTGGACTTCTCCTAACACAATCACGCCGCGGGTAGCACGGGGCACGATGATCACATCGCCGCTCTGGAGAGGCAAATTCTCAGGAAGGAAGCGATTGCTCATCAGCTCTCGGAAGTTAAACGTCAAAACTTCGGCGCCTTGTTCTGTTTCCCTGCTGAGGGACACCTGCTCCTCCAGGGCATCTGCAGTTAAACCGCCGGCGTAGCCAATTGCATCCAAAAGCCTGTCACCGCGGCGGAACTGATAAGAACCGGGTTTCTCAACCTCGCCAAGGACGAGAACCTGCCTGCTTCCCTCAGCCACGTAAATGACATCGCCTGGCAGCACCTTTTCGTTCTGCAGGCCCAAACGCTCCAGGGCACCGAGATCTATTACTGTCGCCACCCCATCCCTAAGGAGGGTGAGCTCTTCACCTGCGCGATCGGAGGTTCCACCAGCTTTGGCCAGGAGATCCAAGATCCTAGTCTGCTCCCGCACCTCAAAAGAACCGGGGCTGCGCACTTCGCCCAGCACCAAGGCATTCTGATAACCTTCAGGCACGAAGATCAAGTCGTCGGGCTGCAGAGTAGGATTATCCCCTCCAGGCCTGCCGCTGAGGGCCGGTTGGATATCGGCTACTAGAATCTCCTGCTCCACTCCGCTGCGGGTAATGGACACTGCAGTGGCGTCACCCGTTGGCAGCAGTCCTCCTGCCCTAGCGATCAGATCGATGAGGCGGGCTTCACTATGTAAAGGATAAATGCCTGGATTTCTCACTGCCCCCAGCACCATAACCTGCTGTTTCTTGGGGACGAAAACCACATCGTTGGGTTGGAGATGAACTGCTTGTCCTCTACCGGAGAGCAGCTCCTGGACATCAACTAGGCGTTCGACTGCTGCAGAGCCCGTGTGGCTGGTTACTACGACCCTTTCAAGATCAGCAGTGTCCAGCGCTCCGCCAGCCATGGCCAAAAGGTCAAGGAGGCCCTCGCCGCGCCCTAGATCATAACTTGCCGGGCTGCGCACTTCGCCGAAGATTGCCACTCGCCCGGATGGTGGAACAAAAACCAAATCTCCACTCTCGATGATCGGATTGGACTGCGCGTCTCCAGCTGTCAAAAACTTGTTCACATCTATGTGCATCACTTCCGTACGCTCCGTGCCAGAAGCATCCAAGACGTAGCGGGTCACAGTTACTCCGCTGAGATCAGCGGTGGTGGTGGGTCCACCCGCGAGGGCTAGAACGTCTGAGAGGCGGGCTCCCGCTTTGAGCTGGTAGTATCCAGACTCCCTCACTTCACCCAGGACCTGCACATGCAGGGTGCGGAACTGAGTCACGATCACTGTTACCTGCGGTTTCACGATGAACTCAGTCAGAAGGTTCTGCAGTTCTGCCCTGACTTCCCTTGGAGTCTTATCCACCGCCCACAGGTCTCCCACGAGGGGAAAGGAAAGATAACCATCAGGTCTTACGGCGACTTCCGTCGTCAGGTCGGCATGGCCCCACACTGTAATGCGGAGCACATCCCCTACACCCAGAGTGTACTCACCAGCTCCAGCCGGCGCCCCCGCAGCCATGAGCGCCAACACTAACACGGCCAGCACCATAACTCTCCTCAGTCTCTTCATCTTACCGCCACCTCAGATCAGAACTAGTAAAGGATTTCGAGTATTACAAAACAAGAACCGTGGAACCCTTCGGACCGCGGTTCTCAAGACCGAACATTAAAGCAGCTATTGGTTGAGGGCAGGCCGAAAATAGAAGCCCAAGACAGGTACAGCCCGCTCTGTCTCCACATAGAACTGAGTGTTAGCCTCGATCTGCACGTCTTTGCCCCGAACGAAGTACCCACCCACAAGCCCAATGGGCCCTAGGAGGATAACCCCCGCCATGCTGGCACCGGCAGCCAGTTCCAGGGAGCGGTTCTTTTCGGTTGCCCGCTCATCAACCCGGAGGCGTACTAGCGTACCATCCAGTGCAGGTACATAGCCAAAATCCACCAAGACGCGTCCATCCATACCTAAGCGTCTAGCGGCGGTCACTTCAGTAACCCTGGCCACACTCGTAGTGCCCGCTGGTATAACAACCCTGCCGTCAATCATAACATCCTCTGTTACCCTGTACACTATCTCATCGCCGACTTGGGCTGTGGCGGAATCCACTGTCTTGTTCAGTGCCACCTTGACCAGAGTCTCCGCTGGCAAAGTGACTTTTTTCACATCCAGTTTCGTAGTACCCCAGATGTCCATCATCAGACGCTCGGCGCGCTCTGAGATGTTTCCTTCCCGTTCTGCACCGTAGAGCACCATCTCCAGCCCTTGGAGCCGCTCGATCATGGGTTTTTCCCCTGACAGAGTCGCGGAGAAACCCCATTCCGCCAAGTTCAACAGCAGGTGCAGGCCGCCATCGCCATCCTGATCCTGCAGGAAGGTGAGCACCCTGTCAATACGCATCAGTACTGCACCAGATTGGGTTTGTCCGTAAATATGCAGCTCAATCTGCTCAATACGCTCGAGGAGCGACCCTTCTTGGGCTTGTCCATAGAGCATTTCTTCCACGATCTCCAAGGATCTCAGGGGAGTAACATTCGCTGACATTGTAGAGGGGATAAGTGCCGACATCAATAGTAAACACAAAGCCACGGCAATGCCTTTTTTCAAAATCGATCCCTCCATGTGTGGGTCTAGAACTTTATGGAAAAGGCAGCTTCCGCTTCTGCTCCTAAATCCCTTTCCATGCTGCTGAAATCGATGAGCCGATAGTTGAAATGCAGGGAGCTATCGTTAAACAGCTCGTAACTCAATCCGAGCTCAGCCACATTCCTACTTATAGAAGATTCACCATTTATAGGACCAAGTCCTCCTAGCTCGCTGAAATTCCACTCCTGGGTCATGCCCAATCTCACCTGGCCGCGATTCATGGGTACGGTCAGCCCTAATGAAGTGACCAGGGGAGCATCGTCCAGATCAGAAGAGCCATTTTGCAGCCTTTCCCGCAATTTGTAGCCGGCACTCAGGGTGAACATATTCGCCCAATCCCAGCTCAAATCCACAGACGTGCTGGCAGTTTTCGGCACCAGCTGAGGGTCAACCGCTAGATCCACCGCAGTTTGGAGCGATACATCGCCCATCTTCACAGAGAGGCCGTATCCCGCTCCCCCATCAGCGGTTGTCCCTTCCTTGGAGCTTCCGGCAGGGTTCGGCCTCAGGCTTCCGCTCACTTCTAGCGCGCCGATCTGCAGGGCGTTTTTTTCCTCACTGCTTGGCTCCTGGGCCAGAAAACGGGAAGCGGGAGGCAGCAGGCGTCCTGACGGGGAAAACTGCCCTGTCCACAGGCTGCGGGGCTCCTGCGTCCCAGCTCCTGTGTCCATGACGGCTTCAGCCTGTTCTGCACCTAAAACCCGACTCGGCTCCGCTTTACGTGCCGCGGCCAAGGCCTGTTCTGAGTAAAGCAGAGGCCGGTTGGCAGGAAGAATACCCCGTTCTTCTGCTGAGTTTTGAGCAAAAAGCAGATTAAAGTCCTGGATAGCATAGCCAAGGACCTCAAGTTCAGCGCGGAACTCTAGAACCAGGCGGTACAGGGCCTCCACTTCGGTGATGGTAAAGGCCTTCTCTGGCTCTACTCTCTGGTTGTAAGTAAAGATCATGTCGTCCAGATAAACATTGCGGCTCACGCCGAAACGGCGGGAGTCCAGGCGATCCTCGCCGCCCAGATGCTGCAGCAGACGGGCCACCAGCAGCGCAGCTTGGCTGCGGTTGGGTTCCTCAGGCACAGCAAACCCAGGGACACCTCTGCTCTCTCCTAGGGCGGCAATGGCCTCCAGTGCCCAGCCCACGTCTTGTTCACCGCTGCCAAAGGGAGAGTTAGCCGACGCGGCCGCGCCCCAGGCACCGAGCACAGTACAGACCAGGAATGCCAAGGCCAATATGCGGCGCATAACTCTCCCTCCCTTCGAATTTTCACATCAAACTTTATTTCTCCAAAAGCTAGCGAAAACCTTCCCCAGTAAGGACTTTCCAGGATGTGACAGCCGCTTAGGTGGATCCCTTTTTCCCTGCGATGAAGCGTTGGGCGAGAATCACTGCCACTAAATCATCATAGGGTTCAGGCGGCGTCTGCATACTAACGGGAATCAGTTTGCGCCAACTCCTGGGTGGATGGTCCCGCCAGTAACGATCCCTTGCCTCTTCAGAGGAAAAGCGCTCATCCACTGTGGCTGCGGGCACGTGCGGCAGGCTGTCCCCAACTTCCCTCACCACTTCACCGGATCCAGTCCCGTCACCTATAACTATTTGCTCAACCCCGTATTCGTGCACCCACTCCTTCACCACGCCCAAGTATTGTGCGCGCGCTGTAACCTTTCTAACCAAAACCGCATCCCCATCTACCACTGCGAGCCCACATTTGTCCTGCCCAGGATCAATGCCCAAGACGATCATTTAATCACCACCCTGCACCCACAGCTTTCGTGTTTTCACCATCCCTTGTGAGGGTAAAAAAAGGTCCTCCCTGAGGAGGACCTTTTTGTTGCTTTTAGGCATTGAGTTTGCTTAGAAAGCTACGCTCAAACCTGCTTTGTAGCCAAATGCGTTGGTGAACTCTTTTTCAACGATGGTCTGCTCAACTGTTCCACCCAGGGTCAGCTTGACATCCTTGGTGAAAGCGTAGGCCAGATCCAGGTTGTGAGTCAGAGTCATAGCCTGATCCTTCGGCTGGGTTGGCAGGGTGAATGCTGCTTTGTAGTCTACGTCAAACTTAGCACTGCTCAAGTCTACACCGTAACCTACGTTAGCACCCACACGTACCTCATCCCTGTCGAGGATGTGAGCAATGTTTTTCCAGCTTGGCGAGTCAACTGCAGGATCGAAGATGTTCTTCTCGTACAGAGCGTTTACGCCATAGCGGAGACCGTATTCACCCTTCTTGGCAATTTCCAGCTTAGCCAGGGCGTGGAGCTTAAACTCAGCATTGGCGTCGCCAGTCTTGTTAGCCACAACCTCACCGCTCAGGGTTACAGGCAGGAAGAGGTCAAAGGATGCGGAAGCATCGGCTTTTACAGCAAGGATGCTGTCAGCGGTCTTGCCTTCAGCAGGCAGGCCTTCGTAGTAAGCACGGGCACCCAGCGTGATAGGCTCAAACTTGGTGCTGAATCCACCCTCAACACCGAGGCGGTTGTCAGCAACCAGGAGCTGAGGAGCGATAGCGTAGTTCTCTTCTTCAAATACAACTTTGCCGTCCAGTGAGAAGCCAGCAAGCTCGGTCTTCAGAGTAGCTACGCCGAGGTAGTTCTTCTCTTTCGCTGCAAAGTCCATAGCGAAGTCGCCGGTATAGGTGATGCCAGCTACCTCACCAAAGAGGCCGATGCCAGCAGCGTAGTTCTCAAACATTCCGCTGTAAGGCTTCGATGCTGCACCCTTCAGCTTAATGCCAAGCTCAGGGATGAACTTGTATTCCAAGGACACAGCAGTGTCAAACTTGGTATCGCCAGCAGCCTTCTGGCCAGCGAAAATGTTCAGGCTCAGGTCATCAATCAAGTCAACCTTGGCCAATCCACCAAATCCATAGTCAGCAGAGGCAAGCACGTAGCCAAATGGGCTCAGGTTGCCTTTTGCCACTCTACCTACCAGCAGGCGGCTGAGAGGTGTGGAAGAGGTGACTTCAGCATAGTAGTTCTTCAGAGTGTAATCCCAGGTGAATGGTTTCAGATCCCACTCAACGTAGGCCTTCACATCGGTAGCTTCAGAAGCTTTGACATTGAGGTTTAGCTTGCCGGTTTGGGAAAAGGCAAGATCCTTGCCAATCTTCTTCTCGCCTTTGAGATCAAGGCTTCCGGAAAGGCGAACTTTTTCAACAACAGCCATTCTGTCTTGCAGATCGGCTACGTCGCCCTTCAGTACTTCTACGTCGCCATCAAGCTCGTCAACCCAATCGGACAGGGCAGAGATCATTGCTCTGTTCTCTTGGACGAGGAGATCGAGTCTGGAAACTTGCTCACGAATGAGAGCTTCAGCGATAAACTCAACATCTTGCTTGGTGAGCTCAGGAGTAGTTGCTACTACTCTCTCGATGATGGTGGTTTCTTTGGCAGCAGCTGCTGCTTCCAGGATGCTCTCTTCAATTCTCTGGGCAATCAAAGCTTCGATTTCTTCCAGGGAAGGAGCTTCTACTTCTACTGGGCGATCCTTCAGCTGGTCGAGATCATAGCGGATGCCATCGATGAGACCAAGCATTCTGGCTTCCAAATAAGCCATATCGCCTTCGAGAGCTTCGGCAGCAACTTCGTTAGCGCGGATGCGGGCTAAGGTTTCTTCGTCCACATCTTTGTCAACGATAACTCTCTCGATAATGGTGGTCTCAGCTGGGGCCTGCTGTCCAGCAGCAGCCTTAGCAGCTTCGATCTCAGCCATCAATTCAGCCTTCACTTTGTCGAGCTCAGGCAGGAGATCCATGCTGGCGATCTGGGTTTCGAGACGGCGCAGAGCGCGTGCAAAAACCATAGCAGCCTCATAGCGAGTCATCATTCTGGCGCCACCATAGGTTCCATCGGGATATCCTTCGATTAAGCCGGCAGCGGCCAATTCTACGATTGCGTCGTAGGCCCAGTGGTCAGCTGGAACATCCGCGAACGGACTGGCAAAGACCGGTGTCAGCGTACTAGCCATAAGCACGATGGCTAATACCAGGGCAAATCTTTTAAACTTCATGGTCATGTTAACCCCCTTGGTTTTGTGTGATTTTCATCATTTGGGTATGTTATGCTGATGAAAACCCTCTCGTCCGCTATCCTTTGAGTGTCCTTGTTCCCTCAGTTTCAGGCAAAGACAAGAGCGCATTCATCTCTCAGTACCTTCAGTCGGCGGTAACCGCGGGCACCTCCTTTCTAACCGGCCTAACTTGTAAGATACTGAAATTGGACATTAGTAATAGTGGTTATTTCTCCACTATTTTCCCAAATCCTCCTTGGCGTTGATCTTTTTAACTCAACATTCCTGGAAGAATTTAGT
Organism: Bacillota bacterium; assembly: GCA_012837385.1. Lineage (GTDB taxonomy): Bacteria > Bacillota > Limnochordia > Darwinibacteriales > Darwinibacteriaceae > DTU010. Next base: position 42,780 of record DURH01000015.1, on the reverse strand, counting down.
CTCTCTGTACCATTATAGCACAGGCCAAGGACCTTTTCGATATGCAGATTTCCATAAAGGGAGGAAAATTCCTGCCCAGGCTGGGTTGGCAGTTTCTCCCTGTCAAAAGACCATCTCTAAGTTCAAAAGCACAGGGCTGGTAGAACGCCAGGAATCCTCCGCCACGACTAAGCGGATTTCCACGGGCTGTTCGATCTCCCGGGAGGCTTCAATGGCGTCGAAGAAATAGCCGCCTGGAAGGAGCACCGCGCCCCTCCGCTCTGGACTCAAGGCCACACCTGCATTGAGAGCAGCATTGTTGGCTTGGTTCAGGATCTGCAGAATCACCAAGTCGATCTCTACCCCACCCTTGGGATCCCAGGTGCTGGACGCCAGCACCGTACCTTTGGAGAACACCATCTGATCCATGTAGTTTTCCAGATAAACTCGCACTGGAACACCTGGTATGCTGTTGGCCTCACTTACGGCGCGGACTATGACAGTACCCCTTGCCAGAAGCACATCTTCAACCACCAGGTCAATGACACCAGGCGGCAGATAGATGGCCCTGTACGGATCGGAATCGCCAGCCCGTGCACTGCGGCGATAGGCCACATCATCCACTTCCAGGAGGAAATTCTCCAGGGCTGCCCGCACCTCCTCGCGGCTCAAACCCGGTTCAATTACGGTGGTCAGGATAACTTCACTGGCATTGAAGGCGATATCCGCCGCCCTGATCTGGCCAAAGGCGGTCTCCACCAAATCATACAGCCAGCTGAGTTGTTCCGCGGTAACTGCCAGCTCTGCCACTTCCGCCTCGAGGAAAGCCCGTTCTTGGTTCAAAGCTTCCACTGACTGCTGTGCCAGCTCCAACTCGGCAGTGATCGCCGCGTAACTGCTCTCCGCCTGGGCAAGCTTCAGCTCCGCTTCCTGCAGTTCCTCATTTGCTGCATCCCGCTGGCCCTTCATCTCCGCATAGTCCTTTTGCAGGCCCCGCAGCTCCTCTTGAATCTCCTTCATGTTGAACAGCGCTGTACGCACGTCCTGAGAAGCAATGCTGAGGACAGCGATGGAAGCGGTGGCAATGAGTACCCCGGTGACGATGGTCACCAATATACTTGTATGTTTAGGGCGCAGACCAAATAACGTCAGCTTCTTGCGGCCGACGTTCATGCCTAATCTATCCCCTATATAGGCGATGGCACCGCCTACCACGGCTAGGGTTAGGATGAGGGTAAAGCCATACATGGGCTGCACCTTCCTTCTTTAGAGCGCAAAATTGGCTCCTAGATAATACTTGCGGGCCAGCTCGTCATCTGCTACCTCTTGAGTGGGTCCAGAGACCAGCACTTTTCCTAAGTGTATGATATAGGCTCGATCGGTGATGCGCAGCGTCTCCCGGACATTGTGGTCAGTGATGATAATGCCTAGGTTGCTGGAACGCAGGCGAGACACTATATCCTGGATCTCCCCCACTGCGATGGGATCCACCCCGGCAAAGGGCTCGTCCAGGAAGATAAAGGCCGGATCCAGAGCTAATGCTCGGGCTATCTCCGTTCGGCGCCTCTCACCGCCGGAAAGCTGATACCCCTTCTGGCTGCGCACCCCGTCCAAGTTAAACTCAGCCAGGAGCCTGCTGAGGACAGCCTCCTGCTCATCCCTGGACAGTTCCCTGCGCAGCTGCAGAACTCCCCGCAGATTCTCTTCCACCGTCAGCTTGCGAAAAACCGATGGCTCCTGGGGTAGGTACCCTAAACCCAGGCGCGTGCGCTTATACATGGGCAGCTCGGTAATATCCCGGCCATCGAGGTAAATGCTCCCCCCATTGGGTTTGGTCAAACCCAGGATCATGCTGAAGATGGTGGTTTTGCCGGCACCATTTGGCCCTAACAACCCCACGATTTCTCCCCGGTTGGCTTGAAAGTCCACACCCTGAACTACGGTACGCTTGCCGTAGATTTTCACCAGCTGTTCAGCTGCTAGTTGTCCCATGGTCTCCACATCCAGCCATTCTTAGAAGTAAGCGCACAGCCCGCTCCACTGCTCCCGTCTCCCCCAGCTCTCCATCGAGCCCAGAGAACTCCTTCAGCATGTTTCCGCGGGCCTGCTCGTCATAGAGCAGTTGCTCAAGAGTATCAGCAATTCTCTGCGGGTTCAAGGAACCCTGGATAAACTCAGGTATTACACTCTTTCGCAGAATCTTGTTGGTAATTGTCATATAAGGCTTGCGGTCCAGCACTCTTTCAGCAAAATAAGTAGTACGCGGTACGCGGTAGACCGCAAGGGAAGGCACGCCTAAAAGGGACGCCTCCAAAGACGCGGTGCCGATGGATGTTATGGCAGCATCGGCCGCGCTAAGTACGTTGTAGGTGCTCCGTTCCCAGCGCACATTATCGCAGGGAACACTCTTCAGGATCTCTTCCACAAGAGTGGTGCGGATAATGGGAGCAAGGGAGAGGATCACCTGCAGATCAGAATGCTCCTTGGTAAGCAGGTCTAAAGCTCTGCACACAGGGGGAAGGACATGCCTCACTTCCACCTCTCTTGCCCCAGGCAGCACAGCCACTACTTTCCCTTCTGCGGGCAGGCCCAGCTTCTCCCTGGCCGCCGCGGGCGTTACGGTGTGATCCGCCAAGTCCATCAAGGGATGGCCTACAAACTCAACATCTATGCCTGCGTCTGCACACAGGGCAGCTTCTGTCTTGCTGATGGCTGCTACCTTGGTCACCACATTCCCGAATTGGCGCAGATTGGCATGGGATAGCCCCCGGCTGAATGGCGTGTAATAGTACAAAACAGGAATTCCACGAGAGCGGGCAATCTCCAGCAGCTTCAGGCCGAAGACAGGCAGCCCGATCTGCAGCACCACCGCGGGTTCTTCCTGATCCATGGTCTCCACTACCCTGGCGATCAAGCGCTTGATCACCGTGGAACCCTTAACAGACTGGAAGACACCTAGACTGACGATTTCCGAGATATCAAAAAGCAGACGCACACCGGCGTCATTCATCAGGGGTCCCCCAACCCCATATACCGTTACCTGCGGGCGCAGGTCATGAATCTTATTGGCCAGGGCTGCTCCAAAGCGATCGCTGGTGTTGTCGCCTCCAATAATCAATATCCTCTGACTCATAGTGACCCATCCTCCCAGGACGCCAACACAATTGTGGAAAGCGTCTCTCCCGGCACATCTGTCACCAGTGCTCACTCCTTAAGGCTGTGAAATCCTGCAAGTCACACAGCTGTATACAGGGTTCGGCATCAGTCCAGCTTTTCCTCTTTTTTCGCCCGCTTCCTTAGTTCACCAAGAGCTTCCTATACAGTTTGGCGATTTCCGAACGCGGTTCAGCAAACACTTCCTGCGGCGGGCCTTCTTCCACCACTCTGCCCTGATCCATAAACACGATGCGGTGAGCTACCCTCAAAGCAAAGGACACTTCATGGGTGACGATTACCATGGTGGTACCGGTTTCCTTCACTAATTCCTCCATTACCTCCAACACCTCGCCCACCAAGATGGGATCCAGGGAAGCAGTGGGTTCATCCCAGAGCATAATCTCCGGGTTGGTCACCAGGGCCCTGGCGATTCCCACCCGCTGCTGCTGGCCCCCACTGAGCTCCCTGGGCCTGCGGTCTGCGGCAGCCCTGAGGCCCACCTTGTCTAGAGAGGCCAGGGCTCTCTCGGCTGCTTCTTCCCGCTCCATGCCTCCCAGCACCAAGTGGAACATAACATTTTCCAGCACAGTCAAACGAGCGATTAAGTTGAACTGCTGAAAGACAAAGCCCACCCTGCGCCGGAACTTCTGCAGTTCCGGGCTGGAAAGGGCCAAAACGTCCTGTCCTCCCAGGATGATGGAGCCCTGATCCGGTTCAGTGAGGCGGTTTACGCAGCGGATCAGCGTTGATTTCCCGCATCCCGAGGGACCCATAATCACAACCGTTTCACCCCTCGCCACATCCAGATCTACACCAGCTAGGGCAGTTAGTTTTCCGTAAGATTTGCGTAGATCCCTAATCTCGAGCATGGGCAGGCACCTCCTTTAGAATTGCTGTTTAAAGCGATTGAGCAAATTAAGCAAGCCGGGACGGCTGGGGGGAATCACAACTTCCCGCATGATTTGTACGTTGGACAGCCCTAAGGATTGGCCTGCCATGAGTTCCATACTGTCCACGGGGCTGAAGCGCTCTGCAAACACCACCAGCACCACTCCCAGCACAAACCCTAAGGCGGCCACCACCACCGGGCTGAAAAAGGGAATCTGGCCCTTAGCTAGATAGTAGATGCTGGTGAGCAGGCCGCTGCCCAGCACTCCACCGAAGAGCAAGAGGGGATCCAAAATCCGCATCCAGCGCTTGGTACGGGCCTTCTTCCCTGCCCGCAGCTGTTTGAGGGTACTGAAGATAGCAGCATGATCCAGGGCCAGGACGATCATGGTGAAGATGATGGCCAGCATGCCAGCGACAATCGAGCGGACTTCCTTGAGGATCCGGAAAATCTCTCCTCTGGCATCAGGGGAAACCATCCCTGCCGAAGTGGAATAAGTGTGGAGATAGGGGTTTTCAAGCTCCGTTTGGAAGATCTTCTCCAGTGCTTTCTCATTGGGCGCTTCACCTTGAATCAGCAGCTGAACCCGTTCTCCAGGGATCACCTGGCCGCCCAAATAGGTGTTGATGAGGCGAATGGACTGGCCGATCTCCGCATCGCTGAGATCCGGGAGGGTGTCGCGTACAAAGCCGATCTGCTCCATGATGGCGGCCACATCGATCTCTTGTACATTGGCAATCTGCGTACTGATGCCATCTAGGCTGCTGCGCATCTCTTCAATATCCAGGTTCTGCAGAGAGTCCAAAGACTCCTCACCAGTATGGATTACTCCCTGGGCTAAGGTCTGAAAGAGGCCGTTGAGGAGCAGAGTAACTAGGAACTGCTCACCGGAAGACTTGGCATCTCCCTTCGCTATTCCCTCGTTGAGCTGGCGCATCTGCACCTGCAGCACCTCCAGCTGCATTAAGGCTTCCTGGAAGGTAGTGAGCACCGCCTCGGCGTTGTCCACTGCGGAACTGGCCTGTACTGCCAGTTCCTCTAATTCTGCCAACAGCCGCAAACTCTCATCTACAGCGTAAGCCAGGCGGTAGCGCTCGTTTTCGATTTCCACCTCACCAATATAATCTCCCTGCTCTCCCTCTCCCAGCAGACGATAACCCTGCTGCACAACTCGATCCATGGACTGAACGGGAGAGCCCTGAATAATCATGCCCTCGGCAAGGTCTCCAAAAACGCCAGTGACCTCAATTATCAGTTCCTCCTGCATCTCCCCGACTGCCTCCAGCACAATGCGTTCCCCCACAGACAAACTGATGCCAGGTGAGGGAGAGATGCGCACCTTGGAAGCATAGCTGCCCAAGAAGTCCCGCATCTCCACCAAGGTCTTCAAAAAGGCGTCCAGATCCTCTCCGTATTGGGCGGAAGTCACGTTGGCGTAGCGGCTGGCTGAAGACTCCTGAGCGCGCAGAATCTCCAGAGCCTTGTTGCCCACTTCCTGGGTGTCTACTTCAAACCCCATGGGGAAACGCAGCTCTAGGATTTGGTATTGAGCCAGAATCCCCTCGATGCCAGCTGTAACTTGGGGCAAATCGTCCTCTTTTTCCGTTAACACAACCAAATTATTGCCGTCTTTCACGGTGAAACTGACACCCTTGAGTTCTTCAATTTCTTCTCTCAGTTCTTCCCGAACCCCAGGGTGTACTCCCCGAATGAGCACACTGGGCTCCGCCATAAGCGTATAGCCGTTCAGCCCCGGGACCGCGCCGAAATAGGAGGTGATGCTTTCCAAGACCTCCCTGGTGCGGAACTGTGGCGGCAGCCCAAAAAACACATTGGCTTGTCCTGCAATGGTCAGTGTTTCATTGAGTTTATAACCTGGGAAGGACTGCTCGCCGATGCGCTGCAGCTCCCGCAGCGCTGCTTCTTTTGCTTCCTCGCGGATATGCAGAATCAGATCATACTCGCCGTACTCGCCGATCATCTGATCCAAGGTATCACCAAAATAGGTGTCAATGGCCCAAGCCACACCTTGAGAGAACGCCGCGCCGAGTATGATGGAAATCACAAGCAGGAGTACCAGATCTTTATAGAAACCATCCCGAAAAAAATCGAGCATTACCCTTCCTCCCCCATCTAGTGCCTTCATTATACCATGGCGCTAGCTGGGGCTTAAGTGGTAATGCCCGCTAGTATTGTCAGATATTACTGTATCATTAATCGGTGTTGAACAAACCCTGGAAAGCACCAAAGAACTGCAGCTCGCTCTTCTCCAAGAACATGACGAACTTCTCGCCCTCTAATACTCCATCCTCAAAGACTACTTTCACCTTACCGGTGAACACAGCTTCATCGGTTTCTTCGTCGTACACCATCTCGTCGGCATACACCGTAGCGTCATCAGTGGTGACCACCACGCTGCCCTGCGCATGCAGCCTATCTTCATCACCGAAGTACTCAATAGTGTCCCCTGTGATGGTAAAGTCTTCCTTGGTCAGTGTGGCTCCAGTGGTGAAGATCAGGTAATTGTCATCTGTGCGCCATTCCATCTTCTGGCCCACAATCTCCACTTCCTCGAAGATGACCTTGACCAAGGCCCCTTCAATGGCGGTCACATCGGCGGAAAACACCCCTGCCTGGCGGTCATACCGCCCTGCGGTTACGTCCTCAGGTACTCCCGTAATCTCCAGCCTGCCAGATTCGTTTTCCGCTGCCCAGATCGGGCTGGCCGCCAGCAGCAGAACCAGCAGAGATACAACCATCAGCTTCCTAATCATTGCCCATTTCCCCCTCCAGAACTACATTTCCGTAGAAGTCCATAAACTCGGCATCCACATTGTACACAGCTTCCTCAGTCTTCCACACCATGGACTGATCCCGAATCTCCACATCACCCCTGAGATGGAGCAGGCCGCTGTCTGGTTCCATGCTCATCTCGGCAGCAGTGATCTCCATACCATGCCAGAGAATCCACACAGGGCCAGGGGAAGTGATCATTCCTCTGCTGCCTTCCCATACCAGGTAATCGCTCTCCAGGCGAAAACCATCTTCGCCTTCCACCACCACGGGCCCAAACAGCCGGAGCACTTCAGTCTTTCTCTCCCACTCCGCGCGGGGGGCGTCGATAGTCAAGTAGTCTTCCTCATCCTGGTAGACAATCATTTCCTTGAGATCGCTCAAGGTAACCACATCGCCTGCCTGCAGCACTGTCTGGCTGAGGATCTCCCACTGCCGCCTGCCGTCCTTGCGTCCCACCAGCCTGGATTCCACCAGCTGCACACTGGGGGGAACGGCCTCTTGGGGCGGAGGCGGTTCCACCACGTACCTAAAGATGATGAAGATGATGACTGCAACCACGAATACTCCCACGGCAATCATTCTTTTCGCCTTGGTTGACAGGGTCATCACTCCTTAATATCGATGATATCTTCCACATCCTCATAGTCAAACAGGCTTAAACCGCTGGCGCTGTCCCAGCCAATGGGCAGGGTGGGAAAGGCGTTAATGGTGTACTGCACAGCAACCCGACCGACTACATGATCATAGGACAAGGCGAGCTTGCGGCAGTGCAGATCCTTCTCCACAGAGATCTGCCCCTTGGTGAACTTCTTGGTGGCAGGGGTATAGATGCTGTCGTAGCTGACCTGCCAGGTAGAACCCAGGGGCAGGGCGATACGCAGATCAACCCGCTCCAGTTCCTTGGCGCTGGGCTTGTAGCGGAGGCCCATCTTGACATCGAGGTCCTCACCATCATACTCCACCATGGGGACAAAGCGAGTAAAGGTCTTGGAATTCAGGTCATAGCTGGCATAAAGATCAACGTTCCACTGGTCATTGGGCTGCAGCCCGATACTTGCCGTCAGGCTGCTGAATTTCTCAGCGACAAAATCATAGGTAGTGCTGGCACTTGCCGTTACCTTCGTTTTCCTGTACCTCAGCCCCACATTGAGATCCTGCAGGGGTTTCTGGGCATCAAACTTGAAGGGCGTGCTCCCCCACACATCCCTACGCCGATAAGTGCTGCTCAACGTGAGATGGTCCCCCAGGCTCTGGGTCAAAGCCAACCGCCCATACACCCAAGCCTGCTGCTGGGAATCGGAATAAACGGCGCCATTAACATCGCCCTGGAAACTGAGGCTTGTCCCTGTCCTGGGCCGCCAAGCATTAGGCCTATAGGAAAGCTGGCCATACACCCTATCCTTGGTGACTAAAGAGGGTTTTTCCCCGTAATGCCCCAACACCACCTGGGCCTGCAGGGGCAGGCTCTTGATGCCCAGATCCCTTAGTGACCAGGTTAGTTCGGGGATACGCTGTACACTGCGCCAATCCTGGCTGCTTGAGTCCAGCAGATCGGGATTGAACTGCTGCTCCGCCAGGAGGGTGAGGGTGTGTTTGCCACTGCTGTATACAGCGGACACCATGTAATCCATAAGGCGCACTTCGTCGGTGGTGCGCTTTTGGGTATAGCTGCCCTTGGCGTTCAAAGTCAACCTGTCTGTGAGCTTTTTGGACCATTCCATACCCACATCTGTCTGCTCCTTGGTGGTGCTCTCGGGAGCCTTCTTATGGGTCAGCCACAATTTCCCTTTAAGGTCATCCACCTCGATGTTCAGGCGGGTATCGGAGTCAATTTGATCGCGAATCCAGGTCTTTTCCACGCTGTTTTTCGTGGTGAAGCTCCAGCTGTTCTTAGTTAAAGAGTGCTCCAAAGCCGCCCTGTAGGTGGGCTCCTGTGCCGTGGGTATTCCCCACAGATAAATAAACCCTTCTCCTAGTTCTGCAGATCGATAGTTGTGCTTGACCCCTGCTCCAACACCTAGACGGCTGTAGAGATCAGCGTAGATGTGTCCGTGGGAGTTGGGGTTGAAATAGTAGCTGAAGGTGGTCTTGATGAAATAGCCTTCGTGCTCACTGTAACCCAGTACGGGCATATTAAAGGGGTAATCATCCCAGTCCCGATCCAAAGGGATAACCAAATACGGCCAGTAAAACAGCGGTATACTGCCTTCATAGTAGGTTACATGGCGAATAACCGCTTTCTTGCCAGGGATAAACTCCATTTCCTTGGTGACTAAGCGGTAATGGCTTTTCTCTAAATCACAGGTGGTAAAGGACACCTGGGATAAGTTGTACTTCTCCTCATCGAAAATGACAGATTGCCCGGAGACATAGACCAATCCATGGGGAACCACAATCTCCGCCTGGGCTTTATCAAAGGTACCTATGCCAGTCTCTAGATTGTACGCTAAGAAGTCACCCTTGAGCTCCTGATCATCCTGCAGGAGGCGGACAGATCCTTCTAAGGTTACAGCTCCCGTGGCCAAATCGGCATAGAGGATGTCTCCGTAGAGTATCGCGCCGTCAACATGCACTTCCACATCACCCTGAGCGGCGAAAATTTGCTGTTCTAGATGGTAAGATCCAGATTCGCCCGCGATGATCCGCACCCTCTGCTCAGCAGACACAGGCTGTGCTGCAGAGAGGGCGATCAAGATGGCAAGGGCAGTTGCCAAAATGGAAGCACCTTTGGGCAGTGACATGACTATCTCCCCACTTCTAGTACCAGCGATCGGACAGGGTCAAGAACACAAAACCACTGGCCGCAAACAGAGTGTTGACCAACCAAGCGGCCACCAGGGGTGGCAGAACCTCATTTATCCCCAGGGACCGGGACACGGAGACGGCAACATAGTAGACGAGCAGAATGATCAAGCTCATAATAATCCCGTAGGAACGTCCCCCTTTGCCAATCAGGGCCAAGGGCGCAGCAAAAAGGGCAAAGACAAAGGATGACATAGGCAGGGACAGCCGCATATGATGCTCCACGACCCAGGAGCGGACTTTCAGCCCACCCCGCTGGAAGCGCTCAATGTATTCCCCTAGCTCCCGGCGGCTCATCTCCTCCACGGAGCGCTGATTGCCAAAATAGACTTCGCCTTCTTGCTCAGTGACAATCTCCATGCGTTCAAAACGGCTTTCAAACTCTACAAAGCCGTGTTCATCCAGTTCCTGGTATACTCCGTCAAAGAGCACCCAGTTGCGGTCGTGGAACATTCCAGTCTGGGCAGTGGTGATGCTGGGGAAACCATTTGTAGCAAGCTCATAGACTAAGACCTTCTTCAGCTCATGGGTCTTAGTGTCCACTTCACCAATATAAAAATAGCGGTCATCTCCCCCGTGGAAGAACACGTTTTCCTCCACCAGGGGCACGCCGTCGGAGAAGATTATCTGCCGCAGCAGATTCTCAAATCTGGTGTTAGCTGAAGGAACAATGTACTCCGAAGCCAGGTAAGTGCCAATACTGATCAAGAGGCCCAACAGCAGAATGGGTACGATCAAACGGGGATAGGCGATCCCGCTGGCCCGCATCACAGTCATTTCGTTGTCCTGAACGAGACGCCCCACCGCCAATAGCGTTGCGAACAGCGTGGCAATGGGCAGCGTCATCACTACAGTGGCTGGAATCCGGTAGAGCAGCATTTTCGCCACCGTGAATACCGCCACATCATGGACAAAAATCAAATCTGTGAGCTGGAACAAAAGCCCGCTGATCAGCACCACAGTAAACCCGAAAACACAGAAGAAAAATGGCCCCAGCATTTCCCTGGTTAAATAGCGATCAAAGATCATCATAGAACGAACACCTCACCGGTGAGCCTGAACTAAAACTCCATTTTGTAATTCATCCCCACACTGAGGCCATGCCCCAGGGACAAACTCAAACTCGTCTTCAGTTCTGGGCTGAACTGAGCCGTAACACCACCAGCCACATCCTGGCCATCATACTCGAAAAACAGGGAAGTGGTGGGCACATTGCTCACCTTCACAGGGTTAAGCATAAAAGTTACTCCCGCCATACCTCTGGAATAGCGCCCTAAGCCCAGGGCTAAGTGCCCCCTGATATGTGGAGCTCCCAGCTGTTTGGAGACAACAGCATAGAGATCCTGCCGAGCCACGGACAACTCCCCGCCAAGGGCCAAACCAGGCCGCTCTGCGGTCTCCGGGGCAAGAACCGCTTTCACCACTGCGTAAAGCGGGCCTCCCACTTCTTGCTTCAGGCCCGCACTGAAATTCGGGTGTACTCCCAGCTGCAAAAGTACGTCATGCCTTCCGCCATGGTACACGTAGTCAAGTTCGAAACTGCGTTCAGCCAACCCATCGGCTGTAGGCATCACCAAAACCCTGGATGCCTGGCCCGTACCAGCGCAAAGCATAAGAACTACAACAATGCTCCAAATGATGCTGCGAGTCTTTCCCATTGCGTAATCATCTCCCTAACTCTGTCCATAGTAATTCTCTCTCAGCGGATCAATTACCTGCCAAGCCCCTTTGGGAGTTCGTGGATTTTGAAAAAACCGCCTGACGGCGGCTAGTTCAGCTTGCGTATCACCTCGTCGGTCAAATCCTTGCCTCCATAACGTACCACATCGCTGTCCATCACCACGGACACTCCTTGAGCTTCCGCGACCTCCTTCACCACAGCGTTTACTTCATTCTGCAGCTGCATCTCCAGCTCCTGGCGGAAGGCAAGGTATTCCGCATAGGCCTGCCTTTCCCGAGCAGCCCGATCCACATCCTCTTCAGTAGGTTCTTCCTCTAGATCAAAGCGACTAAGCAGTTCTTGGTAACGATCGGCAAGCATTTGATTAAGTTCCTGGGCACGAGGGCTTTCATCCACCACCCTGAGCAGGTCCACCACGCCCACCTGCTTTTCGCCACCTGCCGAGGTGAGGGTCCAGACCAGTCCAAGGGCTAGTAATCCCACCAAGGCCCAAGGCAGATACTTCACTCTGCTGTCACCACCTTACTTCGGGATAAGAGCGTGTCTCCACCTTAGTATGGCCGAATTCCAGTACCCCTAGACAGCTGGGGATGAAGTTTTCCCGCGGCTTCCTCCAGCTGCTGCATGAGCTCTAGGTGATAGGCAGTGAGCTCGTCCTGGAGTGCCGTTTCCAGTTCTGCCTGGAAACTCAGGATCCGCTGTCTGGCTAGTTCTTCGTGTTCTGCTTGGAGCTGGAGCAGCTTCTCTTGGTATTCAGCGTCCAAGGCCTCTGTGTCCCTCTGCAGTTCTTCCTGCAGGGCTTCAATCTGCGCCAGCCTCTCATCCTGCTCCCCAGGGGTGAGCGAGACCAGTATCAGCTCCAGCTGCAGTCCCAGCAGCTCCCGGCTCATCTCCCTCTGGAGGGTCTCTACCTGCTCCTGCATTTCTCTGCGGAGGGCAGCAGCGTCGTTGTGAAGCATCTGGGCTTGCTCCCGGCGCAGTTCACCCTCCTTCTGGGCAAGGATTTCTTCCCCCGCCTGCCTAAGCTCTGCTTCGTAGGCCAACCGGCCCTGCTCCTGTTCAAGCAGGAGGTCCTCTAGAGTTTTCGCCAGTTCAACATGCGTGTTGACGGTCTCCGCCTGGGGAAGCGCCAGGACAGACCCTGTGACCAAAGCAGCTAACACCCCTAACACCATAAAAACAGTTAATCTGCGCATCTCCTCACCCTCCTTTGAAAACAGCTTCCCGAAGCTCATTATATCAATAGGGGTTAAGCTGGCACAAATGAAAAAAAAGCCAGTGAACTGGCCGTATGGCCGCTCACTGGCTCGTTTTGATTGGTTAATGTCTAGAACGCCTGACCAATACCGAAGTAGAATTGGCCGCTGCGGTTATTCTCTGCGTCCTTGCCCAGGCCGTAATCTAAGCGCAGCAGGCCCAGAGGTGTATCAAGCCGCACACCTACGCCGAAGGAGTTCTTGAGATTCTGCAGCCGCAGGGATTCTCCCTGGCTCCAAGCTGTACCCCAGTCAGTAAAGACTACGCCCTGCACCTTCTCCACGATGGGGAAGCGAAACTCTGCGTTCATGACCAGCATATTGTCGCCAACCAGGTTTAGTGCTGGGTCCCCGTAGGAGTAACCCCTCAGGGTATCCGCTCCGCCGATTCTAAACTTATCATTGTCCTGGAGGCTGCCGCCTAGCAGCCTGCCGCCTAGACCCCGTAAGGCCAGAACATAACCGCCATCTCTCACCTCAAAGAAACGGCTGTGCTCTAGGCGCAGTTTAGCATAAGCGCTGCTGCCGCCTAGGAGAGTTGTACCCAGCTCCAGGTAGACGTCGTTGTTGTAGCCTTCCGTCGGGAAGAAGGGATGATCAAGGGTGTTGGTGTTCAAACCAAAACCAACAGTCCGGTTCTTCGAGTCCTCTGGAACTCCCGCCTCGGGCCCCTTGAGATGCTCGTAAGTGCTGTTTTCCACCTTGAAGGTCAGGCGTCCCCGGGTAAACTCGGTGATGGGTCTGCCCAGAGTGAGATCGCCACCGATTGTTGTGCGCCTGCTCTCCGTTTCTTCCTCAGTGTCTGGGTCTATCGTCTTCACGGGATTGAGCTTGCGATAGAGGTTGACCCCCAAAGAGATACCAGATTTCGTTATATAAGGTTCGTAAAAACCAAGTTCGTACGATGTGAGCTTTTGCCCTAAACTGGCGCTGGCTTTAATCTTTTGCCCGCGGCCCAGGAGGTTGTCGTCAGCCACTTGCACAAAGCCCACTAAGCCTTCATTGGTGCTGTAACCCACACCAAAGGTGGCCGCACCTGTCTTGCGCTCCTTGAGGTTAATGGTGAGCACTGTTTCATCAGGGTTCTCCTCTTGAGAAAATTCCCTGCTGATCTCGTCGAAGTACCCCAGCATCAAGATCTTGCGGAGGCTGGCATCGATCTGGTTGATGTTCACAGGCTCCCCAGCATCAAAGGTAAGCTCCCGTTCGATGACGAAATCCTTGGTTTTCTCATTCCCCTGGATAACTATATCCTTCAGTGTGGTTTGAGCCAGTTCAATGTGCACATGCCCATCGGTATCAGCACTGAGGGCGCTGACGCGAATTAGGTACCCATACTCCTCCAGAACCCACTCCCACAGACCCTCTAGGTCTTCCCACATGTCATGGGCATTGAGAATGTAGCCTGGCTGTGTCTTCATGTCCCTGGCATAATCCTTAAACGCCACTCCAGGCACGCCTGAGAAGGTAATGTCCCGCACAATGGGGTTCTCCACTACATGGAAGACAACTTCCACTCCCCCTAATGCTGGATCTACGGTGGCCTGTACATCTTCAAAGAAGCCTAGATCGTAGATGGCGCGAATATCATCAATGATTTTCTGCTCCACCGCTGGTTCATTGATCCGAGTCTTCAAGATGCTGGCCTTAATGGTCTCTGTATCGATATAGCTGTTGCCCTTGACTGTAATGAGCCTCACTATACCGAGTTCCTGTTCCTGAGCTAGAATTGGTGCACTGCATACTGAGAACAGCACGCCTAGTACTACGAGTACAAGAACCGCCCTGGCTGAACTCTGCCTCATTGTCCTGCCTCCCACACTTTAGTTTTCGGTCACTTTCCATATTTCTATCCCTGCAGCCGTATTCCTCTTGCCAAGTCTGGGGACTTGATGTAGAAATAACCAGGCCAAGCCTATTTATAGATATTGAGATCAAACGTAGCCAGCCCATCCAGTACAAACTGGGTGGAAAGCCGCACAATAACCGGCTCCACAGGGTCTGCCCACCCATAGTAGTTCAGCAGATCATCCTCTGCCAATTCCCCATCCTCAGCCGCTTCTTCGTCCACTTCATCCTCCAAAAAGGGGTAGAATTCAGCTACCAGCTCATTGTTCCTCTCCTGATCCATGTATTCCACAATCAGATCATCGAGGGTATCCGCACTGGAGATAAAGGCGCGCATGGGCTCCTGTTCTTCCTCTTCCGGAGACAAAATGCCTGTGTGGACAGGGGGTTTAGCTGCATAGTAGCCTTCCGCCCCACTGCGTACAGTTACAGTGAGCAAACCCGGTGCAGTATCAGGCGGGATCTGCAGGCGCATCGTCCTGGTCTCCACCTGCCCCCTAAAGGGCCTGATCAGCACTTCTACATCCACACTATCTCCAGCCCTGACATGGGAGTGGCTGGGGGTAGCCTTTTCAATCGTGGCCGTCTTGCGCTCCTTGGACACCTCAACTTCGATTTTCACCTGCTGGAGATCCACTGGCTGCAAATTGTTTCCCACCAGGAGCTCCAAGCCTGAGAGCAGATCTACCAAGGCCCATACGGCAATGTCTGAATCGCTGTAGAAGAGGTTTTCCCTGATCATGCGCTGCCCAAAATCCTGGGACACAAACTCTAAACGCACATAGGCAGTACCGTCGCCCACTCGATCTAAGGCTGCATCGATACTCTGATAGGCGCTGCTAATCACCAGAGAGCTGAGCAGCCAATCGTCTTTTACAGCCTCCACATAGAAGTTGCGGCTCACACCTCGCTCCGTGTCTTTGACCACAACACTGATGGGCACATAGCCCACTGCAGTCCCCAAAGTTCCACCTAGGCCTGCTGTGCGGTCTTGAGCCACTTTCCCCACCGTGGCACCTAGAGATACGATCTTAAAGGGTACCTCTGTACTTGGCAAGACATAATGGACGTAGGCCGCGGTGGCAAAGAAGTCCACGGGCCCCCGCTGGGAAAAGGGATGCCCAAAGGAGATAAAGCGCCCATCCTCTTTCACATGGGTAACGGTGCCATAGGCCGCTGCCACAAAATCACCCCTCAAAAGCTGCACGCCCACCATGGAGCCTGGTTCAAAGGCCGCCGGGGCAAGGGAAGTGTTGGCAGCAAACGAGGGTATCACCTGCACGCGGTCTGCACCTAAGATCTCCACCAGAGGTTTGAGGTTTCTCTCGCTCAATCCCTGTACAATCAGGGGAGAAGCAACGGCAATCACATCTTCAGGCAGAGCTGGATCGGGCAGAGGCATTTCATCATAGATCTTGAACATGTCCACTGCAGGCGTTACCAGCCCAACCCTATGATCTGTATTCGCAAAGGTATGGGAAATGGCTCCAAGAAGGCGATCCTGGATGTAAACGGGGGAACCGCTCATACCTTCGGCGATGCCGCCGGTGCGGTCCATTGCCTCACCGCTCACTTTAACAATGATTCGATTGCTCAAGGGCGGGCTCTGGGGCATCACGCCCAGAACTTCCACATCAAAAGTCTCTATGGTGTTTCCGGAAATCACCGTTTTGCCAACACCGCGCAAACCCGGCCTTACTTCTTCAGGAAGGAACAATTCTACAGCCAGAGCCTGGGATGCAGCGCTGAGCACAAGGAAAAACATGGTAATTCCCAACCATAATGGCGATTTTCGCATGAAGCCACCCCTTCACTACCCTCTACTTAGAACCTGTAACAACCACTATGGCATTGCTGACTGCTCGCTCTTTTCCATCAGAGGGCAGGTTCAAAACCAAGTTGCGGATTACCATGGTAGTGGAACCGCCTCCATCAAGATTCATGGCCTCAAGCGCTCCCAGGTCTATTAAAAGGTTTCCTAATTCGTCCAAAGTCATACCTACGCTGATCTGTGGTTGCCGTCCGTTCACAGTGACCAGAAGAAGCTTGTGATCAGCAGTGATCCCGATGGCGGTACGGGGAGCCCTCCCTTTGAGGATATCGTCCTTAAAGAGCTCAGCCTCTCCGGTGATGTCCAATGCCCCTGCCCGCACCAGTCTAGGGCCGCCGCCGATGATCTGGTTAACGCCTAAGTCAGCCCAGTCAGGTTGGAGGCTGATGTTAGCCTCCACTCTATCGCCCACCTGGAGTGCCGCCAGGTACTGCCGCTTTTCTCCATGGGCGGAAAGAACAAAGCCGCCCTTAGGTATGGTGCTGTTCCCCTCAGGCTGCAGATGGGTCACTACTCCGTCCACCACCACCGCCTCATAGCCGTAGGCATTGGTGTTGGTCTTGGTCCCAAACGCTTCAGTATACACAATCAGCTCGTCCTGGAGCCGCGGCCTATTTAACCCTGAGATAGTAGTGAGCAGCCTGCCCTCATGCCAGACCTCTCCCACAAAACCCACACTGTCTATCACCGCACCGCTAGGGCCCAGACCCACCGCTGTGCGATTGGCGTACGGCTCGGTAATGAGCTCGCCATCGATCATCAAAACTCCCAGGGGCCTGCCATTACTGGCAAAATAGGCTCCATTGACAGCGGCGATAGCGCCAGTCCGCTTGGCCAGATCACTGACCCGCTCTGATCCGTAGACGCGATCCTGCCCTAAAGCCAGCTTAACCTCGAGATTGCGTCTGAGGTCAATCTCTAAATAGTTTACCACATTTGGCCCAAAGGTGTCAGCCCTGCGCTGATGCCCATAAATAACACCAGGCTCCACCATGCGGGTGGAGGTGTTCACAAAGGTTTTGGGTATTTCCAGCTGGAAAATATCGCCGTACTCCCTGACCACTCCTTCAGGCAGCTGGTAGTTGAATTCCAGAACCAGCCGGCCCGAGCCGTCTGCGCCTTGGGAATAACGAATCTCCCGCAGGGCAACATCGCTGACCAGCTGCTGCTCAGGCAGGCCACCCAGAGGCAAATTGGAGTCCACAATAACCTTCATAGGGTGGGAAGTGTAGCTGACCTTAAACTCCTGGCCTTCTGCCCGCGGCAGAGTGACTAAAACCAGCTCAGGCAGGACAAGAAGGGCATCTGTGGCTGCCGTATTGGCTAGAGCCGCGCCGCATAAAAACAAGGATGAAAATAAGACACCTAGCAGGGCTCTTCTCCAAGCCACGGACAATCCCCCTTTAATTTCCTAATACAATTCTTGATAGCAGGGTGTTTTCCTGCCACAAAATAAACTCCACAACGTCATTCTTGTGGAGTTTACGCGTTCTAATCTTCATCAGAAACAAAGCGGGACATCTGTTCATAGATGAGCTTCGCCAGCCCTAGACTCTGGGCTTGGGAGGAATGCAGAGCCAGTTCTTGATCGAGCATGGACTGGAACAGCTTCTCCGCCCGGCGATCGCCCAGCAGATCGTTTTCAGGCACGGTGCGCCGCATTTCTTCCAGGAGGATCTGGAGAAACAGGGCCTCAAACTGCTGCGCCGCGTCCTTCAGGTCTTCCTGCGCCTTTGACTTCCTGCCCAGCTCTTCCGCCTTACCAGGCAGCAGATCGCCTGGGCTCCAATTCACCCGCATAATGCCCCCTCCTAGATGATAATCAGCTCACCAAACAGGGCTCCGGCAGCCTTAACTGCCTGCAGTATGGCGATTATGTCCCTGGGGGATGCGCCCACCGCATTCAGAGCATCCACCAAATCCTGCACATTGGGAGTTCCACCGAGAACGGTGGAAGTACCGTAGGTGGCACCTTCGGCATTTGGTTCTCCAAAGAATCCCCAATCTCCTCCCATGGTGTCGGCGCTTTGAGCGCTGCCGATCTGCACCTTCAGGTTGCCATGGGAAACGGCGATGGCGGCAATCCGCACAGACGAACCCATCACGACGGTGCCGGTGCGCTCGTTGATCACAACCCTAGCATTGCTGTCTGGCCGGATGGGAAGCTCTTCTAGTTCGGCAATAAAGGCAACTACATTATGCAGATACCCTGCGGGCACTTGGATCTCAACGGTCCCCTGATCCCTGGCCCTAGCCAGGTTCTCTCCGTAGACAGTGTTCACTACCTCCACCAGCCGACTGGCTGTGGTAAAATCGGGATCCACCAAAATCAGCGAAAGGCGGCCATCTTCTGCAAAGTTGCTGGCCTCCAGCTCCCGCTCTACAATAGCTCCATTTGGTACGGTCCCCACGGTAGTATGGTTGCTTTGGCCCCCTGAACCGCTTCCTCTCACCACAAATCCACCAATGGAAATGGGTCCCTGGGCTACGGCGTAAACTTGGCCGTTAGCTGCCTGGAGGGGCGTCTGCAGCAGTAAGCCGCCCTGGAGGCTGCGGGCATCGCCAATGGAGGACACGGTTACATCTAAGCGGTCTCCCACCCTCAGAGAAGTGGGCAGATCGGCTGTCACCATGACAGCGGCGATGTTGCGCATCCGCAGATCATCGGCGGAAACAGAGATCCCGAAGTTCTCCAGCATATTGGCGATCATCTGCACATTCGCCCTTGAGCCTGAACCATCGCCAGTGCCTTGGAGGCCCACTACCAGGCCTAATCCATAAACCTGGTTGTCCCTCACCCCTTGGACCCGCGCCACATCCTTAACCCTGACTATGGGAGTATCATAGCGGAGAGGCTCAATGCTCTGAGCCCAGGCGATCCCTGCGCTGAGCAGGATGATTCCCACCGCTAACCATGCAACTCTCTTCAACATCTCCGTTCCTCCTTATCCGGCTTAGAACAGCCAGTTGAACAGACGTGTGATAATGCCCGGTTTATTCTTGTCTCCCACAACACCTGTACCTACGAAAGAAATCTCGGCATCTGCCACAAACGTGGACAGCACCGTGTTATCTGGAGCCACATCTTCGCCGCGCACCAGGCCGGTTAACACTATCTCCTGCTCCTCACCATTGACTACGATCTTCTGCCTGCCTTCGATGAGCATGGTGTTGTTAGCGTAAGTCTCCATTACCTTGGTGGTAATCTTTGCAGTTAGGCTGCCGCCCCTGGTGGTGGAACCGTCCGCGGAGAACGAGTCACCGCCACCCATACGGAGGAGGGGAATCAGGTCAGCCAGTACGCCTCCCCCAGGGCCAATGCTTACCTCTGAATCCTTGCCGCTGTCAGTCCTCGCAGTCTGCCTGGCTTGGGCTTGCTCCACAATAATAACAGTAACCAAATCCCCTGGGCGTCTGGCCTTTTTATCTTCAAACAAAGACGGTTTGTCAACTGGATAAAGGGACTGAGCCAGCGTCAAGTTGGCATTACCCATCATCAAGCCCAACATCGAAAGCAAAGTTATGGTTACTAACGAGACCTTCTTCACGGAGTACCTGCCTCCTTCACATTTACCTCTACCGTGTTGGCGTCAATAATCTCCCCCAACACTTTCTGTTTGGACAGGGCGTTTTCAACCTCGATCAGATCGCCAAGTCCGCCGCTCTGCCGGGCAATGCCCTGTGCGGTCACCACCACATTCCCGGTGCGAACCAGGAGAGTGACTGCATCCCCCCGCTCAACTAAGGGAACTGTCTCTACATTCAGATCACTGAGGGGAGTTCCAGCAAGGATCGTTCTCGTGGTCCGCAGCCCTACGAAATCCTGGGGACTCCTGGTATCCAAGCGGCCTCCGCGGGGTTCCCGCTCTTCCACTGCCAAATCGCTAAGAGCTATGATCTCGCCGCGCTGGAGATCCCTGGCAGCTACCACCACTTCATATACGGGGATGCCGTCTTCCTGCTGTATTGTTCCCTCAGGTGCACTGGGGAGCACCCTAAACACCCGCACACTGTCGGCGCCCTGAAACTCAACCAGCCGTGGGTCCACCCCGCCATGTCTGAGGCGCACTTCGATATGGCCCCTGGTCAAGTTGCGGGAACTGCCCGGCTGTGGGGACGTCCCAGCGCTGATTTGAGCCAACTGTTCCACCAGTTCTGCTGGGCCGCTGATCTCGGCAATTTCGCCTAGGAGGAGTTCGGCCCTCTGCACAGTGGCGTTCTCAGGCAGAACAATAACGGCCTTGCCAGGCTCAGCCCCCCAGGCCGCGGAGCTGCCCAGCAAAACCAAAAGCGCAGCTAGTGCCCAGACCCCAAGCCTACCCCCGCTGATCATCGAGACTACCTGCGCAGATTATTGGCGGCCTGGAGCATCTCATCGGAGGCCTGAATGGCCTTGGAGTTGCTTTCATATGCCCGTTGGGCAACAATCATATTCACCATTTCCTCGACTACCTGCACATTGGACATCTCCAAGAAGTTTTGGGCTAGGGTGCCAAAGCCATCGAGACCGGGTCTTCCCATCATGGGTTCGCCGCTGGCCGCGGTGGCACTGAACAGATTGCGCCCTGCGCTCTGCAATCCCGCTGGGTTCACGAACCGCACGATCTCCAGATCTCCAATGGACCTAGGCTCACTGTCTCCAGGATACATAACGGTCACAGTGCCGTCTGATCCGATACTCAGCTCTAGGGCTTCAGGGGGAACAAGAATCTCTGGGAAGATAGGGAAACCA
Organism: Bacillota bacterium; assembly: GCA_012837385.1. Taxonomy (GTDB): domain Bacteria; phylum Bacillota; class Limnochordia; order Darwinibacteriales; family Darwinibacteriaceae; genus DTU010. The sequence continues at coordinate 21,810 of DURH01000015.1, read as the reverse complement.
TCGGAAGTTGTAATGCGTCCCTCGGCATCAAGCTTAAACGCGCCATCCCTGGTGTAGCGAATGCCGCCATCGGGGAGGAGCACTTGGAAAAAGCCGTCGCCCTCAATTACCACATCTAAGGGATTATCCGTCTGCTGGTACATACCTTGGGAAAACACCCGCTGGGTAGCCACCGTCCGCACGCCATGCCCAACCTGGATTCCGGTGGGCACTTGGGCTCCAGCCGTGGATGGTGTCCCTGCGAATTTTACCGTCTGATAGAGCAGATCCTGAAAGTCTACGCGGCTTTTCTTAAAGCCGGTGGTATTCACGTTAGCCAAGTTGTTGGAAATGGTGTCGATCTTAGTCTGCTGGGCGGTCATCCCGGAGGCTGCCGTCCATAAAGCGCGCATCATAACAAAAAAACCCTCCTTGATGTTTAAAATTAAACACAGCTCAAGAAAGGGGTTGGTAGGAAACTATCTCAGTCGGTCGATAGTTTCTTGGAACGCCTTCTGTCGGTTCCAGCGTTCCCAGGCCTCTGTTGCCAGTCCAGCCTATCCCCTCAAGCTCCTCAATTGTAAAGTGAAACTAGACTTCGTTAATAATCTTTCCTAGAGTCTCATCGAAGGCCTGCACCACCTTTTGGTTGGCCTCATACGCCCGTTGAACATTGATCAGGTTCACCATCTCCCTGACCACATTCACATTGGCCAGCTCAATCACTCCAGGTGCCACCACCGCTCGGAAGCGGAACGGGTCTCCCGCCTCAGGCGTAGCCTCAAAGAGGTTGGCCCCTCTCCTCACTAGGCCAGTTCGGTCATTGAACTCCACCATGAGCAGCTTGTCCACTACATGGCCGTCCACCATGACCTCTCCGGTTTCTGTGAAGAGCACTTCCCCTGATCCCACATAAATGGGTCCATTCTCTCCCCGCACCAGATTGCCGTCAAGAGTCGCCAAAAGCCCGCTGGGATTGATGGTGAAGCGACCATCCCTGGTGTATCTATTTCCCTCAGGCGTACTAATGGCAAAAAAACCTGGCCCGATCAAGGCCACATCCAAGGGATTCTCAGTGGTGCGCAGTGTCCCTGGGGCGAAGGAAGTATGGCTGCCCTCAACCAAGGCGCCGGTGCCCAGAGCCCCGAGCACACGAGCTTGTCCCTCATGAACCCGTACTACCGGCCTCTGGGGAGCGTTGTAGATATGTGCTGTCTGCCGCTGATAACCTGCTGTATCCACATTAGCCAGGTTATTGCTGGACACATCCATCCGCATCGATTCCACCAGCATACCGGATGCTGCCGTATAAATGCCGCGGAGTATACGATCACCCCCCTGCTATCTTGATCCAGTTATCGGCATATCAGAAACAAAACTTTAGAAAATCAGCGTCCCCTCGTGTAGCTGGCAATAAAGGGTCCGCGGTCGGAAACCTTCTCCAAGGAATCAAGAATTTCACCAGTACCCCGCACCACACAGCTTAGGGGATCTTCCGCGAGGGTGACAGGCACCCCTGTTTTCTCCTGGATCAAACGGGCCATGCCGTCCATCAAAGCCCCTCCGCCAGTGAGGGCCATGCCCTTGTTCACGATGTCAGCTGCCAGTTCAGGAGGAGTGACTTCCAGAACGCCTCGAATGGCATCGACAATGCTGGTGAGAAGCTCTTCCAAGGCAGGATAGATGTCCATAGAGCTGATCTCCACAGTAGCGGGCAGTCCCGTCACCAGGTCGCGGCCCCTAATGGTCATTTTGCGATCAGGCGTGGGGTAAGCGCTGGCGATGGTCACCTTAATATCTTCCGCAGTGCGATCGCCGATGGCCAGGTTGTACACCCTTTTCACATGGCGAACGATGGCTTCTTCCATATGGGATCCGCCGACGCGCAGAGATTGGGAGGTTACTTCACCTCCCAAAGAAATCACGGCGATATCAGTTGTGCCGCCGCCAATATCCACCACCATACTCCCGCTGGGGGCACCGATGTCCAGGCCACAGCCAACAGCCGCGGCAATGGGCTCGGTTACCAGGTACACTTCCTTGGCACCTGCCAAATTCGCGGCTTCAATCACGGCTCTTTTTTCCACTGTGGTAATTCCTGAGGGAACGCACACCATAACCCGGGGACGAAAACCTCGCCCCGCTGCCTTTCTGATGAAGTGTTTGAGGATCTCCTCTGTAATGGTGAAATCAGCAATTACCCCTTCTTTCAGCGGCCTAATGGCCCTAATGTTCCCAGGGGTGCGCCCGATCATTTCCCGGGCTTCCTCACCAATCGCGCAGATCTTCTGTGTATTCACATCAACAGCCACCACCGCGGGCTCGTGGATGACAACGCCTTTGCCGCGCACATGGACTAGTATATTAGCTGTACCCAAATCAATTCCAATATCTTTACCAAACACAATATGTCCCCCTCTGCAAACACTACCCGGTTAAGTCACACTGCCATAGTGTTCGCCACCGAAGGGGCAAATCCTTTTTTGTCCATGTATTCTAAGAGGCCCTGCTCGCCCCTTTGACTCCATATTTGCGCTTAGTGGCCTCGCCCCCTCGAATATGCCTTTCCGACTTATTGATCTCCAGAACCTTCTTCACCTGCTCGGCCAATTCCTTATTAATGCGTGGCAAGCGCTCGGTTACATCTTTATGCACAGTGCTTTTACTCACCCCAAAAACTAGAGCCGCCTGACGCACAGTGGCATTGGTTTTCACGATATATAAACTAACATCCACTACCCGCTTGCGGATATAGTCTCTCATCTGCGCTTCCCCCTAGCACTTTTTATTCATTTATATGCCTCAGGGCTTCTAATATGCTTAGCATTAGTGGAGAAACGCCTGGGGGTTCACGGGCTGGCCGTTGTGGGTAAGCCCAAAGAAGATCCGCCCACTGCTGTCGGGAAGCGCGATATTCTGATTCTGCTTAACTTTCTCTCCTGGAGCCACCTGGATTCCAGTGACCGAGCGGTAAGTACTTACCCAGCCACTGCCGTGATCGATCACCAGTTCAGTTTCGAGGCCATTGGAGTTCACTGCCACCACCTCGCCAGGCAGTACTGTCCGCACCGAATCCCCTCGGGCGTCAAACTCCAGGCCTGCATTGAAGCGCCAATCACCGTAGACAGGATGGCGATACCAGCCGAAGGGTGTGGAGATCTCACCCTGCACAGGCCAAATCAAGTGCTCAAAGGACACTTCTGGCTCCGGTTCGACTTCCGGCTGGGGCTCAGCGGGTTCAGGCAGGGGATTAGCTGGTTGTTCCACCATCACCACTTGGGTGGGGCCATCCAAAACCCAAGGATAGAGGGAGGCAATTACGCTCTGCACCTTCTCCAGCACCAGTTCATCCACTTCTTCCCTGGTCACCGGATTCGCAGCCGCTGCCGGCTCCTCCTGGGGCCACGCCCGGTAGACACCCAGGCCCATACCAGCAATCAGAGACAGACCGATCACAATTGCCATCAGCACCCTGCGGCTCTCCCGCCTGCGCCAAGCCGCCTTAAGCTTGTCTTTAAATTTCTGCCACACTCGCATACTATCACCGCCTTGGCGATAGTATGCTCCTAAAATTTGGGTTCTATACAAAAAGCCCCCTTACGGGAGCTTGTTTTTCAACCACTATTTTTCTGCATCATTGGCCACTCTAAGGCGCAGGAGCGCCTTCTGCAGCGAGACCTGCGCCCGGGCCACATCCACATCTGCCTGGCGGGCCTGGAGGCGCTCTTCAGCCCGGCGTTTTGCTTGCCGGGCCCTGAGCACATCAATCTCCTCCGCCAACTCCGCGGTGCGGGCCATCACCGTGAGTTTGTTGTCATGCATTTCCACGAAGCCGCCTCCCAGGGCCAGCTTCCTGCGCTTCCCCTGGAGAGGCCCAAATTCCACCACTCCAATGTCTAAAGCCGCCATCAGGGGCTGGTGGTTGGCTAAAACCCCAAACTGGCCATCCACCCCTGGCAGCAGTACATATTCAACCTCTGCCTGCACCACTGTCCGTTCCGGGGTTAATACTTCACAGGTTAACACAGCCATTAGGCATTCTCCTTAGCCAGCGCCTCAGCTCTCGCTACCGCCTCATCAATGGTACCCACCATAAAGAAGGCGTTCTCCGGCAGGTGATCGTGCTTGCCTTCCAGGATCTCTTTAAAGCCGCGGACTGTCTCCTTCACTGGGACATACTTGCCTGGGATGCCGGTAAAAGTCTCAGCCACAAACATGGGCTGCGACATAAAGCGCTCCAGCCTCCGGGCCCTGGCCACGGTCACCTTGTCTTCCTCAGAAAGCTCATCCATACCGAGGATAGCGATAATGTCCTGCAGCTCTTTATAACGCTGCAGTACCTGCTGCACGCCGCGAGCTGTTTCATAGTGCTCCTGGCCCACAACCTCTGGTGCCAAAATCCTGCTGGTGGAAGCTAGGGGATCCACCGCGGGATAGATGCCCTTCTCGGCGATGCTGCGCTCCAGGTTGGTGGTCGCGTCTAGATGGGCAAAGGCGGTGGCTGGCGCCGGGTCAGTATAGTCGTCAGCGGGGACGTAAATAGCTTGAATGGAAGTGATGGACCCCTGCTTGGTGGTGGTGATCCTTTCCTGCAGCTGCCCCATCTCTGTGGCCAGCGTAGGCTGGTAACCAGCTGCCGAAGGCATGCGGCCCAACAGTGCAGACACTTCCGACCCAGCCTGGGTAAACCGGAAAATGTTGTCGATGAAAAGGAGTACGTCTTGGCGCTCCTCGTCTCTGAAGTACTCGGCGATGGTGAGAGCGGACAGGCCAACCCTGAGGCGCGCCCCAGGTGGCTCGTTCATTTGGCCGAACACCATGGCTGTTTTTTCGATGACTCCCGATTCCTTCATCTCGTAATAAAGGTCATTGCCTTCCCTGGTGCGCTCGCCCACTCCGGCAAACACGGAATAACCTCCGTGTTCGTAGGCAATATTGCGGATCAGTTCCATAATCAAGATGGTCTTACCCACTCCGGCGCCGCCAAAGAGGCCGATCTTACCTCCCCTGGCATAAGGGGCGAGGAGATCCACCACTTTGATACCGGTCTCCAGCATAGTAGTGGACGGTTCTACTTCGTCCACCTTCGGTGCAGGCCGGTGAATGGGACGCCGCTCCAGATCGTCCACAGATGGACCTCCATCAATGGGCTGCCCCAGTACGTTAAAGAGCCGGCCCAGTGTCTTGGGGCCAACTGGCACTGAAATGGGTCCTCCCAGGTCCACAGCCTCCATACCTCTCTGCAGGCCGTCGGTGGAAGCCATAGCCACGCAGCGGACCATGTTGTTTCCTAAATGCTGGGCTGCTTCCACAGTTAAGTCGATTTTATTGCCCTCTACATCTCCTTGAATGCGGATGGCGGTGAGCAGATCTGGAAGCCGTTCCGGCGCAAACTCGATGTCAACTACCGGACCGATTACCTGCACCACTTTCCCTATGTTAGCACTCATGGTTTACCCCCTCACAATTCTACGATTGCAGTGCATCTGCACCGCCCACGATTTCTGCGATCTCCTTGGTGATCTGAGCCTGCCGTGCTCGATTGTAGGTCTGTGTCAATTCCTTAATCAGCTCATCCGCATTGTCTGTGGCCTGGGCCATGGCGTTCATCCTGGCAGAGAACTCACTGGCCTTGGCCTCCATCAAAGACTGATAGACAGCGGCGTTCACATAAAGCGGAATCAACCCTTCCAGCACTGCCTTGGTAGACGGCTCAAAGATGTACACCGGATCCAAGCCGGCACGATCCGCCTCTGTAATCTCGTCTGGAATTGGCAAAACCGGGCGCAGCGCGGCCCGCTGCGTTAAGGTACTGACAAACTGAGTGTACAGAATGGTGAAATGGTCAAACATCCCATGTTCGTAGAAATCCAGGATGATCTGGCCAATATCCATGGCCTGCCTCAAATTCGGTTCATCGCCAAAGCCCACAAATTCGGCCAGGGCAGTCCTGTTCCTCCGGCGGAAGTAATCCCGGGCTTTCCTGCCTACGATCACCAGCTCCGTTTCGGGATGCTCCTGCAAAAAAGCTTCTGCCTGCCGCGTAATAGCGGCATTGTAGCCTCCCGCCAAACCCCTGTCTGAGGATAGAACCAAGAGGCAGTGCCGATCGCCGTCTCGGCGCTGGGCAATCTCAGGCAGTTCTTCGCCTGCCTGCTCCACCGCCCCTAAGACGGTAGACAGGGAACTTGTCAGACGCTGGAAATAGGGGCGGGTGCTGGCTACTCGGTCCTGCACCTTTCTCAGCTTGGCAGCTGCCACCATTTCCATGGCCCGGGTTATCTGCTGGGTATTGGTAATGCTGGCAATGCGCCGCTTAATTTCCCGGCTGGTCTGTGCCATGATGCGCCCCCCTTAACTGACAAATTCTTTCTTAAACTCCACAATGGCCTTTTTCAGTTCTTCTTCGATCTCAGCGGCGAACTTCTTTTCCTCCCGCAGCTTGGCCAAGAGCTCTGAGCGTTCCTTGCGGAGGAACCCCAACAACTCCCGTTCAAAACGGACTACATCTTCAACGGCGATGCTGTCTAAGTAGCCGTTTACCGCCACGTAGAGAGAAACTGCCTGCTCTTCCACTGGCATTGGCTTATACTGTTCTTGCTTCAGCACTTCATACATGCGCTCGCCCCTGGCCAGCAGAGCTTGGGTCTGGCGGTCTAAGTCCGATCCGAACTGGGCAAATGCCGCCAATTCCCTGTACTGGGACAGATCCAAACGGAGGCTGCCTGCCACCTTCCTCATCATGGGCACCTGAGCGGCACCGCCGACGCGGGAGACAGAACGGCCAACGCTGATGGCGGGACGGATTCCTGAATAGAACAGATCCGACTCCAGATAAATCTGCCCGTCGGTAATGGAAATCACATTAGTGGGAATATAGGCGGAAATATCTCCAGCTTGGGTCTCAATAATGGGCAGCGCGGTGATCGACCCGCCTCCAAGTTCGTCATTGAGCTTAGCAGCCCGCTCCAACAGTCTAGAGTGGATATAAAAGATATCGCCAGGGAAAGCTTCCCGTCCAGGAGGCCTGCGCAGGAGCAGAGACATCTCCCGATACGCCGCGGCATGCTTAGAAAGGTCATCGTAGACAATCAACACGTCCTTGCCCTGGTACATAAACTCTTCAGCCATGGCTACCCCTGCATAGGGAGCGATATAAAGCAGCGGCGAAGGCTCACTGGCCGTAGCTGAGACTACAATGGTGTAATCCATGGCTCCATGCTTGATCAAGGTGTCCACGACACCTGCTACAGTAGACGCCTTCTGGCCGATGGCCACATAAATGCAGATTACATCTTCGCCCTTTTGATTGAGGATGGTGTCTACGGCGATGGCCGTCTTTCCAGTCTGGCGGTCACCGATAATCAGTTCCCGCTGGCCTCGACCGATGGGTACTAGGGAGTCAATGGACTTCAGCCCTGTCTGCAGGGGCTGGTGCACGCTGACCCGATCCACCACACCGGGAGCCCTAGCCTCGATGGGCCTCCAGTTCTCGGTGTTGATGGGGCCCTTGCCGTCCAGGGGCTGGCCCAGGGGATTGACAATTCGTCCGATCATGGCCTCGCCCACAGGCACCTGGACAACCCGTCCGGTGCGCTTCACGGGGTCGCCTTCTTTAATGTGTTCGTAGGGCCCGAGGATGACCACACCGATGTTGTCCTGTTCCAGGTTGAGCACCATGCCATAAGTGCCCTGGGGAAACTCCAAGAGCTCGCCTGCCAGAGCCTTTTCTAATCCATAAACGCGGGCGATTCCGTCCCCTACCATGAGGACGGAACCCAGATCTTCCACCTGCAATTCTGTTTCGAATTCTTCGATCTGGCGCCTCAAAATCGCTACGATCTCATCTGGTCTCATTGCCATAGAGCTTTTCCCCCATTACTTATATTTCTCTTGCAGTATTGCGCATATCTGCACAGCCGCAGTCCCATCACCATATGGGTTAGGCGCAGTGGACATCTGTTCATAGAGTTCCGAATCGGTGAGCACCTGCAGAACCGCAGCCACAATGCTTTCTTTAGTGGAACCAACCAATTTCACGGTTCCCGCTTCCAAGGCCTCAGGCCTTTCTGTCACTTCCCTCATCACTAAAACCGGTTTATGTAAGGCAGGAGCCTCTTCCTGCAGCCCCCCTGAATCTGTGAGGAGCAGAGTGCACCGAGCCAAAAGATTGGCGAACTCCTGGTAACCAGGAGCATCCACCAAGGTTATCTTCGGGTCGTCGCCTAGAATACCCTTCATGATGGACTGAATATCAGGGTTCTTGTGCATGGCCACCACAATCTGGAGATCGCTGCGGGCACTAATCTCCAGCAGCGCCTGGCAGATTTCGACCAAGGGTTCTCCCCAGTTCTCCCTGCGGTGGGCAGTGACCACCAAGATGGGCCGGCTGAAATCCAACTCCTTAAGCTCGGGAGTTGTGAACTGGAAACTTTCATCAACAACGGAAAGCAGGGCATCAATCACTGTGTTGCCTGTCACAAAAATGCGCTTGGGATCTGCCCCTTCCTGGCGCAGATTCTCTGCGGCCTGCTCCGTGGGGGCGAAATACCAGCTGGCCACCACATCAATCAGGCGGCGATTGGCCTCCTCAGGGAAAGGGTTGTACACCGAATCAGTACGCAGCCCTGCCTCAACATGCCCAATGGGAATCCGTTCATAGAAGGCGGCTAAGGCAGCGGCAAAGGCGGTGCTTGTATCACCGTGCACCAAAACCAAATCAGGGCGCCACTCCTTAAAGATCCCCGCCATGCCCTTGAGGGTGCGCTCCGCGATCTCGCTCAGCGTCTGCCCGTGCTTCATAATGTCCAAATCGTAATCTGCGTGAAGATCAAACAGCTCTAGAACCTGATCCACCATTTCCCGATGCTGACCGGTGATAATCACTCTAGTATCCCAGGAGGAAACGTTCTGGCAGGCTTTAACCAGGGGTGCCATCTTGATGGCCTCGGGACGGGTGCCAAAAACCAAGGCCAACTTAAGCATCTTTGCTTTCCCCCTTATGTGATCCGAAAGGTTGAATCATACCTACCCGTATAGAACCATACCAGAAAACCAGGCCTAAAACCAGCGCCACCAACCAGGTGGTTCGCGATAGATGGGCGGTGAGGACCGCCATGGTGGCTGAGAATAGGGTGATTAGATAAGCTAATCCAGCCACCTGCCTCTGGCTGAAACCCAGATCCAGAAGACGATGATGGAAGTGGGAACGATCGGCCTGATAGAAGGGGACACCGTTCTGCATGCGGCGCACCACCGCACAGAGCAGATCGGTAACTGGCACCGCGAGAATCAAGATGGGTACCGAAATACTGATGGTGGCAGCGCCTTTCAGCGCTCCTTCTGTGGAAATGGCGGCGAGGAGAAAGCCCAGCAGCATAGCCCCTCCATCCCCTAGATAAAGCTTAGCTGGATTGAAGTTGTAAGGCAAAAAGCCCAAGGCGGCTCCTACTACAATGATGGCCATAAGGGCAGCATCATAGCGCCCCAACAGCAGGGCTAGACTAGCCAGGGCCGCAGCCGCGATTAGGGCAATCCCAGTGGTCAGCCCATCTAGGCCGTCAATGAAGTTCATGATGTTGATGAGGGTAAGCACCCACAGCATAGTTAGGGGAATGGAAAGCTTCCCAAGGTAGATCATGCCTCCAAAGGGATTGCTGATAAACTCAATGCGCGGCCCCCAGAGGACATAGATCAACACTGCAGCCAACTGGCCGGCGAATTTCGCACCAGCTGACAGCTGGTAGCGATCGTCTAGAATCCCGATCACCAGAATCAATACGGCAGCTAACACCGTAACACTCAGATGGGGCAGGTCTCCCACTAGGGAAGCGGCTAGGAATCCTCCGAAAATAGCCAGGCCTCCCCCGGTGGGCATGGGCACCTTGTTGATCCGACGGGCATTAGGCTCATCTACCAGCCCCCATTTCCAGGCCACACGGCGCGCCAAGGGACTCAATAGGGCCGTAACCACTAAAGAAATTAGAAATGCAGATGCAAACTGGATAATGCTCAATCCCTATCCCTCCCCGACGGCCTGCCTGATCAGCTCAAGTCCCGCCTCATTCATTAACTCCAAGGCCAGTCCATCTGGATACTCTCCCCGGAAAACAACCTTAGTCACACCTGCGTTAATCAGCATTTTTGCACATAGAATGCAGGGTTGATGAGTGCAGTACAAAGTTGCCCCTGCGGTACTCACCCCGTGCAGTGCCGCCTGAATGATGGCGTTTTGCTCCGCATGGGTACCCCGGCACATTTCATGCCGCTCCCCTGAGGGAATACCCAGCTGTTCCCGGAGACAGCCCACATCCAAGCAGTGGGAAACACCTCTAGGAGCCCCATTATAGCCAGTAGCAATAATATGTTTATCCCTTACTAAAACTGCGCCGACCTGCCTGCGCAGGCAGGTGGAGCGAGTGGAAACCAGAACAGCGATATCCATGAAGTACTGCTCCCAGGAAGGTCTTCCCACTGTTGATCACCTCCAGCGCTGCACTTACTTCGTGCCAAAGAGGCGATCACCTGCATCGCCCAGCCCCGGAATGATATAGCCGTGCTCATTGAGCCGCTCGTCGATGGCCGCGGTGAAGATGGGCACATCTGGATGTTCTCTCTGCAGCAGCTCAATCCCTTCTGGAGCCGCCAAGAGGCACATGAACTTGATGGATGTGACATTCTTCTCCTTCAAGTATTCAATGGCCGCTGCAGCAGACCCTCCCGTAGCCAGCATGGGATCCAGCACAATCACCTGGCGTTCTTCCACATCCACAGGGAGTTTACAGTAGTATTCCACAGGCTTCAAAGTGTCCGGATCGCGGTAGACACCCACATGGCCCACCTTCGCTGCGGGAATCAGCTTGAGAACTCCGTTCACCATACCCAAACCTGCCCGGAGAATGGGAACCACACCCACCTGCCGTCCGGTTAGAACCTTGCCCACGGTCTTGCCAATGGGTGTTTCCACTTCATGATCCTCTAGGGGCATGTCCCTGGTTACCTCATAGGCCATCAGCAGGGACACTTCTTCCACCAAATCCCGAAAATCCTTAGGGCCTGTACTCTTATCCCTGATAATGGTCAGTTTGTGCTGCACCAAGGGATGGGAAATTACATGTACCGCACTCACTTCATCATCTCCTGTCTTAAGTGGGCTGTTAGTCTACCTTCTCTATCTTGTCTACTCTGGTCTTATGCCTTCCTCCAACAAAACTGCCCTGTACATAGGTATCGATAATATCCAGCATGACGCCTAAGCCCACTACCCGGGCTCCTAGGCAGAGGATATTGCTGTCGTTGTGTTCCCTAGCCATCCTGGCTGAATAGGTGTCATTGCAGAGGGCTGCCCGGATGCCCGGCACCTTGTTGGCAGCCAGGGACATGCCGATCCCAGTTCCGCAGATGAGAATACCCTGGTCAAAACCGCCCCCGCTTACCTCTTTAGCAACCACATGGGCGATATCTGGATAATCACAGGATTCCTCGGAATCCGTACCAAAATCCACAACCTCCAGCCCCTGATCCCTCAGGTGCTCAATTACTGCTTGTTTAGCCTGAAAGCCGCCATGATCGGCCCCGATGGCAATTCTCACATTCCTTCCTCCTTCACCGATCCCTAAGGCCACAATGGCCTGCACCGCTCCGTCGATCTCCTCCCGCGCCTCGCGGTAAACATCTAAGGAGTGCCCAAAGGGATCGCTTATCTCATAGTCTTTCGCTGCCCATTCCCCTTGCTCCTGCCCAAAGTCCAATCTGCCGGCGTATTCCTTGAGCAGAAAGATCTTTCCAGCATGTTCAGGGGCCAGACGGAGCAGCTCCTCTTTATGATGCCTCGTCATGGCCAAAACCAAATCCGCTTCTTCCAGCAGCTGGGGATGAATGCGTCGTGAGCGGTGCCCTCCCGCATCGATGCCCAGCTCCTCCAGGGCGGCAAGGGCCTGTTCTGTAGCTGTATCGCCGGCAAAGGCGTGTAGCCCAGCGGAGTTTACCTCCAGATCCAACCCTGCCTGCTCAGCTCTATGCTTGAGCAGGTATTCAGCCATAACACTGCGGCAGGTATTCCCTGTGCAAACAAACAAAACAGATTTGATCATGCTTCCTCCTCACCTCCAGCGCTGATCACCCGGCCCTTAGCAGCCTTGCGCAGGCGGTTCATAATAGCCAGCCCTAGATGGTCCTCGTCCACTCCTTCTACAAAGAGCACCTGCAGTCCAAGCTGATCAGCTGCGCGGAGCAGATGGTAGAGCTTATGGGCTAGAGAGGAAAGATCCCCTGCCCTGCCCATGGGCAGCACTGTGAGCGCTGGGTAGAGCTCTGCCCTTTCCTCCCAGGTCATCACACCCACTTTTTGGCCATCTGCTAATAGTGGTTCGCTGAGCTCTAGGATTTTTGGCGCTGCACCTGGGCCCGTTACTAAAAACACCTCAGCATTAGGTGCGTAATGCTCATATTTCATCCCCGGCGAGCGGGGTGCCTCCAGCTCCTGAATGGCATCCCAAGTCACATCCACCAGCTGCTGCAGTTCTTCCACAGTAACCCCACCGGGTCTAAGCACGCGGAAAGGTTGAACTGTGCAGTCCAAAACGGTGGATTCCACTCCCCAGCCTGTCTCTCCTCCGTCCACCACTGCGGCGATTCTGCCCCCTAAATCCTGCAGCACATGCTCTGCCCTAGTGGGGCTGGGCCTTCCCGACAGATTAGCACTGGGTGCGGCGATGGGGAAGTTCACTTCCTGGAGCAGGCTTAAGGCCACAGGGTGATCTGGAACCCTCACCGCCACTGTGTCCAATCCTGCTGTCACCACCAGGGGTACCGCCCCTGTCTTTTTCAGCACCAAGGTCAAGGGTCCTGGCCAAAAGTGCTCCATTAAAAGCCTAGCTGCGCTGGGGATTTCCAGGGTAAACGGCTCTACTTGCTCCACACCGCTGCAGTGCAGAATTAAGGGGTTATCCTGCGGCCTGCCCTTGGCTGTAAAGATGCGGCCCACCGCTTCGGGGTTAAGGGCATTGGCCCCCAAACCATAAACAGTTTCCGTGGGAAAAGCCACAACTTCACCCTGGGCCAAAAGCTCGGCAGCCTCCTTGATTTGCTCGGGCAGCAGAACCTTTGTTTTTTCTACTCCCATTTGAAGGCCACCACCCGATCATGTCCGCCGTAGTCTTTCACTGTCTCAAGCCAAGTAAAGCCGGCCTCTTCACCTAAGCGGCGCACATCTCCAGCTTGATCCCAGCCGATCTCCAGCACTACAAAACCAGGCTGCTCCAGAAATGAGGCGGCCTGGTTGAAGATGCGGCGGTAGAAATCCAGCCCATCAACGCCTCCATCCAGTGCCAAAGCCGGTTCGGCTGCCACTTCAGGTGCAAGCGCGCTGAGCTCGCTTTTCTTGATATAGGGCGGATTAGAGCAAATCACTTTATATGTACCAGATATCTTCTGGAACAAATCACTCTCCACAAAGGTGATCTGATTCTGGACTTCCAAGCGCTCTGCGTTCGCTCTGGCCACGGCCAAAGCTGCAGGGGAAACATCCACCGCGGTCACTCTAAAACCAGGGTCCTGGCAGGCCAGGGCCAAAGCAATAGCTCCGCTGCCCGTGCCCAGTTCCAGAATCTCTGTGGGGATGCCAGGTTCCAACAGCTCCAAAACCTTGTCCACCACAAACTCCGTTTCCGGCCTGGGAATGAGCACTCCTTCACTGACCTGCAGGGGCAGTGAATAAAACTCCCGCTGTCCGGTGAGGTAAGCCACGGGGATCCTCTGTCCCCGCCGCCCGATCAGCGTGCGGTAGGCAGCTACTTCGTCGGCGTTCAGAGGTTTATCGAAATTGAGGTAAAGATCCAGGCGCTCCAAACCCAGCACATGGCCTAACAGAAGCTCGGCATCGAGCCGCGGAGAGCTGCAGCCTTTCTCCTGGAGGTATCCTGCACTGAGGTTAATGAGCTCGCCAATGGTATACTGCTTAGCCATGGTTGATGTCAGCTGTCTCCTTCAACTTCTCCACCTGATCGGCAGTGATCAGGGCGTCAATAATCTCATCAAGCTCCCCATCGACGATCAAATCGATTTTGTACAGGGTCAGGCCGATGCGGTGGTCGGTTACCCTGCCCTGGGGGAAGTTATAGGTGCGGATGCGCTCGCTGCGCTCACCGGTGCCCACCTGGCTGCGGCGCACTGCTGCCTGCTCCGCCAAGGCCTCTTCCTGCATCTGCTCAAAGAGCCTAGCCCTGAGAATCTTGAGCGCCTTTTCCTTGTTCTTATGCTGGGACTTCTCGTCCTGGCAGGCCACCACCAGGCCCGTGGGCAGGTGGGTAATCCTGACTGCAGAGTCTGTGGTATTCACGCTCTGCCCGCCTGGCCCCGAAGAACGGTAGACATCGATCTTCAAATCCCCTGGCTCGATCTGGACTTCCACATCTTCAGCCTCAGGCAGCACAGCCACGGTAGCGGTAGAAGTATGAATCCGGCCCCCCGCTTCGGTGGCGGGGATCCGCTGGACCCTGTGCACTCCGCTTTCGAATTTGAGGCGCGAGTAAGCACCCTGCCCCTCGATCATGAAAATGACCTCTTTAAAGCCTCCCAATTCCGTGGCATTGCTGCTCAGCACATCCACTTTCCAGCGTTTTTCCTCGGCATAACGGGAATACATGCGGAAGAGCACTGCCGCAAAGAGGGCTGCCTCCTCGCCGCCTGTACCGCTGCGGATTTCCACGATTACGTTCTTCTCATCATTGGGATCCTTAGGGAGCAGGAGCACTTGGAGCTCCTCTTCCAGCCGTTCCTGGGCCTCCTGCAGAGTGTCAATTTCCTCAGCAAGCATCAGGGCAAACTCTTCCTCCTGGGGCTCATCCTGCATCAGGCGGGCCTCCTCCAGGTCGGAGAGCACCTGGCGATACTCTCTGTACTTCCCCACAATCTCCTCCAGATCAGCATGGGCCTTAGCCAGCTTGCGGTAGACTGTAGGGTCGCTGAGGACTTCAGGATCGCTCATCTGCTTCGTCAGCTCTTCATATTTATCTTCCAAAGCCTGCAACTTATCAAGCATCAAACCGTTCCTCCTAGGCGGTGGTTTCGTTGTTCGGGAAGGGAACCACCTTTTTCCCTTCGGGATGCGAGGCATCCTTGGTCAGCACAGCCTGGAGCGCCGAGATGGCCACCTCAATCTGGCTGTGATCAGGCTCCTTAGTGGTTAGGGCCTGGAGAAGCATACCTGGCCTAGCCAGCCAGCGGAAAACGGGATGGCAGTCCTGCTGCCCCGCTTTGCGGATCAGTTCATAGGAAATGCCTGCTACAATCGGCATAAGGGCTAGATGAGTCAAAACCCTCTGCAGAAATGGCGGGCGCCCAAAAAACGAGAATACAAACACACTGGTAAACAGCACGATGAGCAGGAAGTTGGTGCCGCAGCGGGCGTGCACCCGGCTGTGTTTCGCCACATTCTCCACTGTGAGCTCCTGTCCTGCCTCATAGCAGTTGATGGTTTTGTGCTCCGCACCGTGGTAGGCAAACACCCTTTTAATGTCTTCCATCCAGGAAATGCCTGCAATATAGAGCACGAAAAAGGAGATCTTTATCAGGCCCTCCACCAAGTTCAAAAGGATGTTGGAGGAGATATGGCTCTGGACAAAGCGCAGCAAAAAGGCGGGAAGCACAATGAACAAGGCCACCGTGAGCACCAGGGCAAAGCCCATGGTGAGCACCAGCTCTTTGGTGGTAAGCTGCTCTTCTTCTCCCCCATACTCGCTGGCGGAATAGTTTAAACTCCTTATTCCCATAATCATGGTCTCAACCAACGCGGCAGCTCCCCTAATCAACGGCTTCTTGAGGATGGGAAAGCGGTCTGACCATGGTTTCAGATCCTGATTTAGTACAGAAATGGTCTGGTCCTGTTTGCGCACGGCTACAGCCGCAGAATACCGGCCCCGCATCATCACGCCTTCGATGACTGCCTGGCCGCCGTAATTGAATTTACTCACCTAACACGCGCCCTTTCATTAACGAGATTAGATTCTGGACCTGGCCCGATGGTACAACCACCACCAGCTGGTCCAGGGGCAAGAGCACATCCGCACCCCGGGGTGAGATAATCTCCTGGGGAGAACGGATGATGGAAATGACATGGACACCTAAATCCCTGCCCAGCCCTACCTCTGCTAAAGAGTGGTAGGCAAGGGCTGAATCTTCGCTGAGTTCGACCTGCAGCAGCACCTTGTCATCGCCAAATTGGGTGACATCCTTAAAGGACCGCATCCAGAGCGGCTGGGCATAGGCGCTGCTTTTTACAGTGCGAAAACCTCTGGGCAGAAAAAGCCGAGTGGGAATGCCAATGACAATACCAACCAGCCAGCCCAGGAGCAGAGCCAGGAAGGTGCTGTACACCAGCTGGCCTGCGGCACCGCCTAGATCCTGGAGCCACTCTTCAGTGAAGGCGCCCAGTCTCCCGATGCGATCAAACATTTCAACCGCAGACACTAAGCCCACATAACTGGATATGCTCCCTTTCACATTGGAGGCAAAGCTGTAGGCGATGCCCACAGTCAACACCGCTCCAGCCAAAACAGGCAGGCCAACCTTGGTAAGACCGCCGAAAATTACGCCCACAAGCAGCCCACCAGCCAAACTTAAGGCGGTGGCGCTCATGCGGGGCAGCAACACCAAGAGCAGGTCCCGCAGATGCCTGAAGCGGATTGAGAACTTCGGCATAGCCACAATCAAGTCAAAAGATAAGAAGCCAACAAAAATGGATACAAATGATGAAGTTAAACCTGGCAGACCCCTGACCAGGTAGTAGGCTACGCCCACCACAATAGCCCGCATGGCCAGGATGAAAAATATCGTAACCTTCTTACCCACTGTAACTCACACCTTCGGGCCTGCCTGGCACCTCATGGCAGCGGTTGCAGCGCGCTTCGTAGTTTTCTGTGGCGCCGATGAGGATAATGGGATCATCGTACTTGGCAGGCTGGCCGTCGATCAAACGCTGGGTACGGCTGGCAGGCCTTCCGCACACGACACAAATGGCGTTGAGCTTAGTCACCTGCTCGGCCAGGGCCAGCAGAACCGGAACGGGGCCGAAGGGTTCCCCGCGGAAATCTTGATCTAAGCCTGCGGCAATCACCCGCTTGCCATCCCGCACCAGCTGCTGGCAGACCCCAATAACGCTGGTCGGGAAAAACTGTACTTCGTCAATGGCCACCACGTCAACATCGCCATTCACCAGCCGCAGAATATCGGCAGGGTTCTCCACGGGAATACAGTCTACAGACAGCCCATTGTGGGCAGCTACCTTTTCCACTCCATAGCGGTGATCTAGGGCGGGCTTAAACACCAGCACTTTCTGGCGGGCGATGGCCGCCCGTTTTACTCTGCGGATCAGCTCTTCCGATTTTCCAGAGAACATAGAACCTACGATAACTTCCAGCCATGATGCTTCGCGAACTGGCATGATCTCACCTCTACTAGTATGAAAGAGAATATAACAGAGTTGTTTTCTCTAATAAAGAGGGGAAATCCTGCCCGACTTCTATTTCTGGAAAGATCGCAGGAGCATTTCCAGCTTGGTGTCCACTTCAGCTTTGATCACTACTCCGCCTTCTGTGAACTCCTCGGCTAAGACGGTGGCATTGTCCCTAAGATAGCTTGCCTGCCCTAGTTTAGTAAAGGGGAAGAAATACTCTTTGACGGAATACTCCTTGGCAAAGAACTCGTAGACCGCCTTGGTCAGGCCATCTAGATTGTATCCATTCTGAGCGGAAACCGCCTGATCAGGTTCCCTTACTTCCAGGGGATGATCAAGCAGATCCACTTTATTATACACTGAGATGATGGGCTGCGCGGCACCAATTTCTTTCAGAACCTCTTCTACCGCTTCTTTCTGTTCCAGCGACTGGGGATGGCTGGCGTCAATTACATGGAGCAGCAGGTCAGCATAGACCACTTCCTCCAAGGTAGCCTGAAAAGCTGCCACCAAGGTATGGGGCAGTTTGCGGATAAAACCCACTGTGTCTGTAAGATAGACCCAGCGGCCTTCCGCGAGGTCCCAGCGCCTGATGGTTGGATCCAGGGTGGCAAAGAGCTGATCCGCCACAAACACTTCGGAGCCAGTCAAGGCCCTAAGCAGAGTGGATTTGCCGGCATTGGTGTAGCCAACCAGTGCCACCACAGGAACGGAGCTGCTGGCACGGCCCTGCCGCTGCAGCCCCCTGGTCTGCCTGATCTTTTCCAGGTCTTGGCGCAGATCGGAGATGCGCTTTCTAATGCGGCGCCGATCGGTTTCCAGTTTAGTCTCGCCAGGGCCCCTGGTGCCAATTCCGCCTCCCAGCCGGGAAAGGGCTTTACCCTTACCAGTCAGCCTAGGCAGCAGGTAGTTGAGCTGGGCCAGCTCCACTTGGATCTTGCCCTCATTGCTCTGCGCCCGCTGGGCGAAAATGTCGAGGATCAGCTGCGTGCGGTCGATCACAGGCGCGTCCATTAAGTCCGAGAGGTTCCCCTGCTGGGCTGGTGTGAGCTCATCATCAAAGATCACTATGCTGTCTTCATCAAGCATTTCCGCCAGCTCCAAAGCCTTGCCCTTACCGATGAAGGTTCCTGGATCAGGGTGGCCGCGCTTCTGCACAAAACTCTCTACCACATCGAGCCCAGCATCCTGGGCCAAATCGGCCAGTTCAGCAAGGCTTTCTTCTACTTCCCAATCCTTCTGGAAGCCCTGCTGCAGCGCTACTAGGTAGGCGTGTTTCTGTTCACTTTTCTCGTGCATGTTCTAACTCACCTCAATTCTCGCAGGATTCCTCACTCAAATCTGGAAAAAATGACAAGGGAGGAAATGCCATGCGAACCATTATGCATGTGGATATGGATGCTTTCTTTGCCGCGGTTGAAGTGTTGGATAACCCTGAATACGCGGGCAAACCGCTGATTATCGGCGGCTACAAAGACTCGCCGCGGGGTGTAGTTTCCACCGCGTCCTATGAAGCTAGGAAATTTGGAGTGCGCAGTGCCATGCCCATCAGCAGGGCTGCTGTGCTGTGCCCCCACGGCATCTTTATTCCTGGGCGCATGTACCGCTACCAGGAAGTCTCAGAACAGGTGCACAGCATCTTCCCGGAGTTCTCACCAGTAGTTGAACCTTTGTCCATTGACGAGGCCTTTTTAGATATGACTGGCTGCGAACACTTCTATTCCAGCCTGGAAGAGATGGGCATGCGGCTGAAAAACCGGATTAAGGAAGAAACAGGCCTCACAGCTTCCGTGGGCATAGCCTCCAATAAGTTCTTGGCCAAACTGGCATCGGATTGGCGCAAACCAGATGGCTTGTTTGTGCTGCGCCCCCATCAAGTACAGGGTTTTCTCCGGGACCTGCCAGTGAGCAAGCTCTGGGGCGTGGGCAAAAAGTCGGAAGCGGTCCTCCATGAGCATGGCCTGCACTATGTGCGGGACATTCTGCCCCGCTCCTTAACCTGGCTCCAGGAAAGGCTGGGGGCTGCCCTGGGCCTGCAGGTGTATAACCTGGCCAGGGGCCTGGACGAACGCCCTGTTACGCCTATGCGCGATGCACAGTCCATAGGGCATGAAATCACCTTTGACGAAGATCAGGACAGTTTCTCCTTTCTCCGGCAGCAGCTGGCCCGCATGGCCGAAAAAGTGGGCTGGAGGCTGCGCAACCAAGGTTTCTATGCCCGCACCGTTTCCATCAAAGTGCGCTTCGGTGATTTCAAGACTCTGACCCGTTCCCATACTTTGGATTATTCCTTCAATGATGATGATACCATTTTTGGAGAAGCTTTACACCTCTTACAGCAGGTGAAGTTGAAGCCAGTGAGGCTGCTGGGGGTATCAGTGAGTAATCTGTCCACAGGAGCCCAGCTTTCCCTGTTTGCCGCAGAGGAAAGCCCAGTGAGCAAAGTAACTGAAGTGATGGATGCCATCAACCGCAAATACTCCCGGGGCACGATCACTAAGGGGCGCACTCTTCCTCAAGACAGAGGCGAACTCTAGCGCGAAAAAAGGGCCTGTGCACACACAGGCCCAAAGTCCGTTCACCCCTTACGCCTTGGGGTGGGTAAACCACTGTTTTTCAAACTCTTTGCGAATCTCAGGGTTGATAATCCGCAAATAAGTACCTTTCATCCCCAACGAACGGGACTCAATCACATTGGCCGAAGCCAACTTTCGCAAGGCATTGACAATGACCGAACGGGTGATTTCAGCTTCGTCAGCAATGCGGCTGGCCACCAGAAGGCCTTCGTCGCCATCCAGCTCCTCGAGAATTCTCTGCATGGCGAGAATCTCAGAATAAGATAGGCTGTTGATAGCGGAGCGGGCCGCCCTGGCCTCAGCAGCCTTGTCTTCCTGCCGTTCATGGATAACACGGGAAATGATCATGCCCAGGGTAACCCCGGCGATCTGAGCGATATCCATGTCTTCGGCAGTGTATTCGCCACTGCGGCGTACAAGCAGAATCGAGCCAACCCTTTCGTCTCCTCCAATAATGGGTACCACCATGATGGTCTCATTATTGGGTCCTTCCTGGACGCTGATATCGGCTACTCTATTGGCCATGCTTTGGATTTGATTGGAGGCTACGCCTTCAGACAACCACTCAGCATCAAAAGGAGTGCTGTCGAAGCCTTCTTCAAGGGCATAACCCAGGACTTTTCCTCTGCGCCCTATCACATAGATGCTGCTTTCCTCCATAGCTGCCTGTAGAGCCTCGGACAGCTCATAGAAGTCAACATCGGATGTCATTTGCTGCAGTGACTGTAGATATTGCGCCATTCGTTCTAGCATTTCTTGATCTCCTCTCCGTTTTCGCAGAAAAATCTTTCCGTATGCTGTTTATTATATATTTTCGCACAATTGCTGTCAACCATCTTAAACGATTTTGTCTCTAATTCGTGAAAAAAATGAAACACCCTTCTCGGGCAAAAGAAAACTGTCCTGGTTCCCATAAATTAGTTGTGGTAAAATGTTGGTAAGGAACATCTAGGGAGGGATTGTTTTGAGTAGAGACGAGCAAAGGACCAAAGTTATCGAGATGCTGAATAAGGCTTTGTCCATGGAATTGCAGGCAATTCACCTGTACATGCAGCAGCATTACCATCTTGACGATCTGGATTTCGGCGAACTGGCAGCCAATGTGAAGCTGATTTCCATTGACGAGATGCGCCATGCGGAATCCCTAAGCGAGAGAATCACAGAGCTGGGCGGTGAACCGACCACCGATTTAGCAGGGCCAATCGCGAAGGGACAGGGCCTAAAAGAGATCTTCTCCTTCGACGCCAATGAAGAAGAAGAAACTATTGAAGCTTACACCGAGTGGGCCAAGCTGTGCCGTGAATACGGCGACACGATTTCGGCCAACCTATTTGAGGAATTGATTGAAGACGAACAGGAACACATGAATTACTTCGACAATGTTGACGGACATCTGAAGAACCTGGGCGATGCTTATCTAGCTCGCATGGCAGGCACTCCTGCAGATACCGGTGAACCGAAGGGGTTCGTGCTGAAGTAGGATTGATTTAGGGGGCTGTTGGCGCCGCCAACAGCCCTGTCATTTACTTCCGCCAGAGAAATTTTCGAATCTCCCTGTTCAGACGATTGACTTTTTCTCGAACCCATGCTAAAGTATTAAGCGTTAGGCCGAAGTGGCGGAACGGCAGACGCGCTGCGTTCAGGGCGCAGTGGGCAGAAGCCCGTGTGGGTTCAAATCCCACCTTCGGCACCATAAAGAAATTAACCCCAGTTGAGCTGGGGTTTTGCTTGTTTTCGGAAGAAATTGACCATCAATTGCCCATCACCCATAATATGGTAAACAATATGACTTGTCTTAGTCTG
>DURH01000014.1 GCA_012837385.1 Bacillota bacterium | reverse complement strand
TGATGTTCTTTGGCATGGTGGCCGCCATGCTCATTCCCTTTCAGGCCATTATGATCCCTCTGGTCAGGATCTATGGCAGCTTCAACCTGCTGAACACCCCGTGGAGCCTGATCTATATGTACCTGGGCTTCGGCTCGTCCTTTGCTGTATTCCTTTATCATGGGTTTATTAAGTCCATCCCGAAAGAGCTGGAGGAAGCGGCCCTGATTGACGGCTGCTCGCGCCTGCAGGTTTTCTTTAAGGTGGTCTTCCCGCTGCTTAAGTCCACCACCTTGTCTTTGATCATCTTGAATGTGCTGTGGATCTGGAACGACTTCCTCCTGCCGTCCCTGGTCCTGATTTCGGCCAACAACCGTACCCTGCCCTTAACAACGTTTTACTTCCACGGCACCTATTCCTCAGATTATGGCTTGCTCATGGCTTCGCTTATGCTCACCATTCTGCCGGTGATCATCTTCTACGGCCTGCTGCAGAAGCACATTATCAAAGGAGTTATGGAAGGAGCTATTAAGGCGTGAGGCAGAAGGAGCTCCTTCACCAAGCAGACCTCAAAGTCAAGGAGGCGGCAGCAGAGGTAAAAGATACCTACCGCCTCCACTATCACTTGATGCCCCAGGCCAATTGGATGAATGATCCCAATGGCCTGGTCTACTTTCAAGGTTACTACCACGTTTTCTATCAGCACCATCCCTTCAGTCCCCAGTGGGGGCCTATGCATTGGGGGCATGCCCTCACCAGGGACTTTCTTACTTGGGAACACCTGCCCATAGCCCTAACCCCCAGTGAACAGTATGATCTGGACGGCTGCTTTTCTGGAAGTGCGGTGGTGGAAGATGGGGCGCTGAATGTGTTTTACACTGGGGTGAGGAAGGTAGGCGGTGAGCTCAGGCAGGTGCAGTGCCGGGCTGTGAGTTTCGATGGCATCCATTTCGTGAAGGATCCCCGCAATCCGCTGATCAGCACCTATCCGCCGGAAGGTTCAGCTGATTTTCGGGATCCTAAGGTATGGAAGCACGCAGATGAGTGGTATATGGCGGTAGGTTCAGGAAAGGATGGCCGCGGCCGAGTGCTCCTCTACAGATCGAGGGATCTCTGTCAGTGGCACTACGGGGGAGTTGCCCTGGAAAGCGATGGAACCCAAGGGTCTATTTGGGAATGTCCTGATCTCTTCCCCTTGGGGGACAAGCATGTGTTAGTGGTTTCTCCCATGGGGACTGATCCCCGCAGGGTTATCTATTTTGTCGGAGAAATGGATTATGAGGTTGGCAGGTTTTGCCCGGAGTCAGCCGGAGTGCTGGATCAAGGGCCCGATTTCTACGCGCCCCAGACTTTCTTTGGAACGGATCGCCGCCTGATGTTGGCCTGGATGCAGGCCTGGGAGAGCGAGATTCCTACTCAGCAGGATGGCTGGGCGGGTGCTTTGACACTGCCCAGGGAACTGCTGCTGGACTCCGCCGGCCGCCTTGTGGTGCGGCCAGTGGCTGAATTGGAGAAACTACGGGAACGTTTGGTTTTTGCCGGCAAGCTCGTGGTGGAGAGCGGCGCGCAGAGCCTGCCTGGCTTTGATCTCCAGGCTGGTGGCTTGGAGGTTGTGTTAAGTGTGGATCTGGCGCAGGGGGCGGCTGGGGAGTTTGGTTTGCGATTTCGGGATGTCCAGAGCGGAGAGTGCATTGCTGTGGGCGTTCGGGATCACGGTAGGGAGTTATTCCTAGACACCACTGGGGCATCTTGGGGTAACGAGGGTGTGTTCTGTTCTAGACTAGATGCGCCCCAGGAGAAGCTGGAAATTCGGATCTTCTTGGATCGCTCATCAATTGAGGTTTTTTGTGACGGAGCTGCCAGCATTACGGCGCGAATTTATCCCAGCTATTTCCAGCTGGTTCCGGAGCTGTTTGCTGCTGGCGGTATGCTTCAGGTGAGGAATTTGGAAGTGTGGAATATTGGAGTGGGGAGTTGAGAGCGATGTATGATGTAGTGGCTTTAGGGGAGCTGCTGATTGATTTTACTCCAGCTGGAAGATCAAAAAACGGGAACCAGCTGTTTGAATGCAATCCCGGTGGTGCGCCAGC
>DURH01000013.1 GCA_012837385.1 Bacillota bacterium | reverse complement strand
TGGGAGATCGTTCCTTCTTTGACTCAGCCTATGACGGCATGCAGATGGCCCAAGAGGAGCTTGGCATTCAAGCTCGGATTATTGAAATGAGCTATGATCAGAGCGTATGGGAACCCACCCTCGCCGACGTATCGGAGCAGGATTATGACGTGATTATCCTGGGAACTTGGCAGATGACCGAGAGCTTGGAGGCAATCGCACCCTGGAATCCCAATGTGAAATACATCATTTTTGATACCGAAGTAGACTATTCCAAGGGCAACTTGGACAATGTGTACTCCATCACCTATAAGCAAAACGAAGGTTCCTTCTTAGCCGGCGCCTTGGCAGCTATGATCACCAACTCTGATCTGCCCAAGGTGAACAGCGATAAAGCCATTGGTTTCTTGGGCGGCATGGACATCCCGGTCATCAATGACTTTTTGGTAGGCTACATCGAAGGTGCCCTCTACATTGATCCCGAAATCAAGGTAGATATCTCCTACATCGGCAGCTTCGACGACTCCGCCAAAGGTAAGGAAATGGCCCTGGCCCAGTACAATAGAGGCGTGGACATCGGCTTTAACGTTGCTGGGCAGGCGGGCTTAGGCCAGCTTGACGCTGCGAAGGATACTGGGCTTTACGCCATCGGCGTGGACTCTGACCAGGCTCTGCTCTTTGCAGAAACCGACCCTGTGAAGGCAGACCTGATTCCCACCTCCATGCTGAAGCGCATTGACAACTCGCTGGTCCGGGCCCTGCGCATGCACTTAGACGGAACCCTTCCCTATGGCCAGGCTGAGGCCCTAGGTTTGGCAGAGGAGGCTGTAGGGTTGGCTGACAATGAGTTCTACCGCAAGCTCGTTCCCGAACAGTTCAGGCTGGAACTCGAAGAACTGGCCAAGAAGGTACAGAGCGGAGAAATCTCGGTCAGCTCGGCAATCGGCATGGATAATGCTACCCTCGACGCCCTCAGGAATTCTGTACGGCCGTAGGTAATTCTCTTTGAGGGTGCAGCTGGTTTGGCTGCACCCTCCTTTTTTAGGAGGGAGGTATGTCTATGGGCAGTTTGCTGGAGATGAAAGGAATCACGAAAGTGTACCCCAACGGCGTACTAGCCAATGATGGGGTAGACTTTTCCGTACGCAAGGGAGAGATTCATGCCCTGGTGGGGGAAAACGGTGCGGGCAAGACCACGCTGATGCGGGTGTTGTTCGGCTTGGAGACCCCAGATGAGGGCGAGATTTACTACAAGGGCTCGCAGCTGCAGATCAGCTCGCCGCTCCAGGCCATTCGCAGCGGTATCGGCATGGTACATCAGCACTTCATGCTGGCGCCGTCCTTAACAGTAACTGAGAATATCGTGCTGGGTGTGGAGCCCAGGAAGGGGCTGCGCTTCGATTGGGACCAGGCGGTATCCAAGGTAAAGGAGCTGGCTGAAAGGTATAATCTGCATGTTGACCCCAGGGCTCAGATTCGGGATATTCCCATCGGTATGCGTCAGAAGGTGGAGATTCTCAAGGCTCTGCTCAGGGGCGCAGAACTCTTGGTATTGGATGAACCCACAGCGGTGCTTACCCCCCAGGAGACAGAGGAGCTCTTTGCTTCGCTCATGGAGCTGAAAAAGCAGGGGCACACCATGGTGTTCATTTCCCATAAACTGGGGGAAGTGAAGCAGATTACCGACCGCATCAGCGTGATGCGGGGAGGCCGCATGGTGGGTGTACGCAATACTGCTGAGGTGAGTGAAGCGGACATTTCCCGCTTAATGGTGGGCCGGGATGTGCTCCTTAGGGTCAATAAGCCGCCGGCAAAACCAGGTAAGAAAGTGCTGGAAGTGGAGAGTTTGAGCCTGTTTACCCCTGAAGGAAAAGCTCTCCTCGATGGTGTCTCGTTCAGTGTGCGGGAAGGAGAAATCCTGGGTATTGCCGGGGTGGAGGGCAACGGCCAGAGTGAGCTGGTGGAGATCCTCACTGGGC
Organism: Bacillota bacterium; assembly: GCA_012837385.1. Classification (GTDB taxonomy): domain Bacteria; phylum Bacillota; class Limnochordia; order Darwinibacteriales; family Darwinibacteriaceae; genus DTU010. Next base: position 6,511 of record DURH01000013.1, on the reverse strand, counting down.
TGCGTCAAGCCCATGGAGGTTCGCTGCGGATAGAGGGGCAGCTGTGCACCAATGCAGCTCCAGGCCAGTTAAGAAGGCTTGGGGTGTCCCATATCCCTGAAGACCGCATGCTGCACGGCGTGGCTGTAGATGCCGCCATCCAGGAAAACCTGATGGCCGATCGCATCAGCAAGCCAGATTACAGCGGGAAGGTGTTCTTGCGCACCAAGGACATCGAATCCACTGCCAAATCGTTGGTGCAGGAGTTCAATATTGTGGCCCGTTCGCCGAGAACTCCGGTGAAGATGCTTTCCGGCGGCAACATCCAGAAGGTGGTAGTGGCCCGGGAGTTCTCGTCAAACCCCAAGCTGGTCATTGCCAATCAGCCCACCCGGGGCGTGGATGTGGGCGCCATTGAGTTCATCCATAGGAAGCTGGTGGAAATCTGCCGTTCTGGGGTTGCTGTACTGCTCATTTCAGCAGATCTCAATGAAGTCATGAGCTTGAGCGATCGCCTCCTGGTGTTCTATGGAGGACGGGTGGTAGCAGGATTCTCCAACGCAGATGCCGTCAGCGAGGAAGAGCTGGGACTGTACATGCTCGGCATCAAGGCCCAAGAATCTGCCCAGCTGAAGGAGGCTTTAGCATGATAAGGCGCGATCTTGTCTTTGAGATAGGCCGAACCCTAATTGCCATAGCGTTAGCCCTGCTGCTGGGCTTTGTCATCGTTCTCCTCGTGAGCGAGGAGCCGTTCAATGCCTTTATCAATTTTGTGGCAGGGCCCCTCACCACAACCAGGCGGATTGGCAACTGGATCGAAGCCACAATACCCCTGATCTTTACCGGTTTGGCGGTCTGCATCGCTTTCCAAGCAGGGCAGTTCAACATCGGAGCCGAAGGCCAGCTCTTTTTCGGAGCGGTCACCGCGACCATCGTTGCCCTCACCTTTCAACTGCCCATGTACCTCCATGTGCTGGTAGCCCTGTTGGGCGCCATGGTGGGAGGCGCTATTGCTGGCGCCATTCCCGGCATTATGAAGGCACGCTGGGGAGCCAATGAGCTAGTCTCTTCGCTGATGCTGAACTATGTCTTTTACCGCTTGGGGCTTTACCTGATCAACTATCACTACAGGGACTCCTCTGCTGGAGCCATGGTTTCTTACCGTCTGCCAGAAACGTCCTGGCTGCAGCAGTTTTGGCCGCCTACCAGGGTGCACTGGGGTTTGTGGGTTGCCCTGGCGGCTATCCTGTTTTCCTATCTGTTTTTATACCGGACGCGCTGGGGCTATGCCCTGAGGATGACAGGATTGAACAAAGATTTTGCCGCCTATGCAGGAATCAGCGTGTCTGCCGTTATCATCTACTCCCAGGTAATCTCTGGGGCCATTGCAGGTTTGGCGGGTGCCGCAGATGTCTTGGGCCTGTACAGGCGCTTCCAGTGGCAGCAGCTGCCTGGGTACGGCTTTGATGGCATTATCATCGCCATTTTGGCCCGCAACCATCCCCTGGGGGTTCCCATTGCCGCGCTGTTCTTGGCTTACGTGCGCTCAGGGGCCAGCATTATGTCACGCATGTCCGATGTGTCTGCGGAAATGGTGGCGATTATCCAAGGAATCATGATCCTGCTCGTTACTGCCCAGGCTTTCTTGGCCAAATGGCGGCATCGTTCGGTTGTAAGGGAGGCGAAAAAACATGGGCTCAACGCTTAAAGGAATCTTCTCCGTTGGTTTCGGCTACTCCATGCTGCGCGTGACCACTCCCATCCTGTTTGCCGCACTGGGTGCCGTGGTATCTGAAAAAGCCGGCGCTGTAAACATTGGTTTGGAAGGGCTTATGCTCATTTCTGGAGTAACAGGCGTCATAGTCAGCGCCTGGACCCAGAGCGCTTGGTTGGGCCTCCTGGCTGGGCTGGTGCTGGCGGTCTTGTTTGCCCTTTTCATGGGCTACTTCCACATTAAGCTGGGTACAGACATGGTTCTGGCTGGAATCGCCATGAACGTGATTGCCAGCGGCGGTACCGTCTTTGCCTTGTTTGTGGCCAGCGGCGACAGGGGGATTTCCAGTTCTCTGGCGAGCAAAGTGCTGCCCACAGTGGAACTGCCCCTAATCAACAAAATTCCAGTGATCGGACCCATTCTCTCAGGCCACAATGTGCTCACCTATTTTGCCCTCCTGGCTGTAGTGGGCGTTTGGTACTTCCTGTACAGGACTCCTTTAGGGCTGCGCCTGCGGGCTGTGGGAGAAAGCCCTGATTCGGCAGACAGTGTGGGAATCAGCGTGAGCAAAATGCGCTTCTTGGCCCTGGGCATCAGCGGCTTTTTGGCCGGGTTTGGCGGCTGCCATCTGTCCATGGGTTACGTCTCCTGGTTCTCCAGGGATATGACTGCAGGCAGGGGCTTCATAGGCTTGGCTGCGTCCGCCTTGGGCGGCGTGCATCCCATTGGGACAGCCATTGCTTCCCTGTTCTTCGGCTTCGCCGATGCCCTCAGTAATTACATGCAGTCGCTGAGCATCCCATCAGAATTTGTCCAAATGATTCCCTACCTGGCCACTGTAGCTGCTCTGGGCGTTTTCGCCAGGCGGCAGATGTCCAGGGAGAGGAAAGGAAAGAAACAAGCAGGCAGGGAGGTTGCTTAATGCCTAAACCAATAATCATCGACTGCGATCCAGGCCATGATGACGCCATTGCCATGCTCTTGGCCTTCGCCAAACCAGAGCTGGTGAAAGTGCTGGCTGTGACTATTGTGGCTGGAAACCAAACCCTAGAAAAGACTGTACTCAATGCTTTAAAGGTACTCTCCTTTGCTGGCATCCAGTGTGAGGTGGCGGCTGGGTATGACCGCCCCTTAATTCGGGAGCTGGAAATCGCGCCTGAGGTACATGGGGAAACAGGCCTGGATGGGCCGGAACTCCCGGATCCTACCTTTGCCGCCTCACCAAAGCACGCTGTGCAGACAATAATCGATCATGTCAGGGCCAGCTCTGAGAAGGTTACTCTGGTGGCGACAGGGCCCCTCACCAATGTGGCAGCGGCCCTGATTGGCGCCCCTGATATTAAGCAGAACCTTGAGCGCATTGTCCTCATGGGCGGGGCAGCTCGCCTAGGCAATTGGACTCCTGCTGCGGAATTCAACATCCTGGTGGATCCAGAAGCGTCTAGCGCCGTGTTTCAAAGCGGTGTCCCAGTGACCATGGTGGGGCTGGATGTGACCCATGAGGCCCAGGTGATGTGGCCGGAGGTGGAGATGCTGCTCAACTCAGGGCGCAAGGTTGGGGTGATGGTGGGTGAGCTTCTGGATTTCTTCGGGAAATTCCACGCCACCATGGGCTTTGAAGGCATGCCCCTCCATGATCCCTTAGCCATGGCTGTAGTGCTGGATCCCACCATTGTGGAAACCCAGCATCTGCCGGTGCGCATTGAGACCCAAGGCCGCTACACCACAGGCAGGACGGTGGTGGATTTCTACGGAGTAACCGGGGATCCGCCTAATGTGGATGTGGCCCTCAAGGTGGATCGGGACCGCTTTGTGAACATGGTGATGGATGCCGTGCTGTCCTATCCGTGAAATTAGGAACACCGTTGGAGCAGAGAGCATAGTATGGACTGTTGTAGTACTTGAGTACTAGGAGGTCTGTACTATGCTTTCTTTGTTCAAGAAAGAGGATTGGTGGGCAAACTGGCTGGGCGGCTTGTTCATCGCAGGGGCAGCCTTTGGTCTGATTCGCTTCATACCAAAACTGCCTAAGTGGGCGGTTTGGCAGGACGCCCTCTCTGTCGAGCTCATCCTGCCTCTGCTGCTTTGGGGCCTGGGCTTAGCGGCCCTCACAGCCCTGGCTTTAAAGATCATGGGGGAGGACGCGGGAGCGTACTTAAAGGCCTTTCCCGCGGTATTCGGTCTGGCCGTTCTGGCCTTCATAATCGGAAATCAGAAGACGCTGAATCACTATGGCTTTAACAACGTGATCTGGGCGCTGGTGCTGGGCTTGATTATCAGCAATGTGTGGAAGAAGCCGCGCTGGCTGGTCCCTGCCATCCGCACGGAGCTGTTTATCAAAACCGGTCTGGTGCTCTTGGGGGCAGAAATCCTCTTCACCCGTGTGCTCACTCTGGGCAGCCACGGGCTGGGGGTGGGCTGGCTGATCCCGCCCATTGTTATGATCTTCATGTACCTGTACGGAACCAAGGTGCTGAAGATCGACAGCAAGGCCCTGGTGGCCACAGTGGCTACATGTACCTCGGTCTGCGGCGTTTCTGCAGCCATCGCCACCGGTGCTGCTGTGAAGGCCAAGAAGGAAGAGATCAGTGCCGCCATTTCCGTTTCTCTGATTGTAACGGTCATTATGATGGTGGGCATGCCTGTTCTAATCCGCTGGATGGGTCTCAGCGATGCGGTGGCAGGTGCCTGGATTGGAGGAACGGTGGATGCCACTGGGGCAGTTGTGGTGGCAGGGAGCATGGTGAGCCCCTACGCCATGGAGGTGGCGGCCATTGTGAAAATGCTGCAGAATGCCCTCATTGGCGTGGTGGCGTTCTGCTGGGCACTGTTCTTCGTTACCAGAGTGGAGAATGAACCTGGAGTAGAGCGGCTGGGTATCAAGGAAATCTGGCTGCGCTTTCCCAAGTTTATCCTGGGGTTTGTGGGAGCGTCTCTGCTCACATCCTTTGTGCTGGTGCCGGCCCTAGGTGAGGCCCGGGTAGACAGCATCTTGGCCATAACCTCGACGGCTCGGAACTGGCTCTTTGCCATGGCTTTTGTCACCATTGGCTTGGATTCCCGCTTTGCTAACCTGAGAAAAGCATTTAAAGGGCAGGCCACAGTCAACCTGCACTTGGTGGGGCAGACGTTCAATGTGGTTGCTACTCTGCTGGCAGCCTTGTACTTCTTTAAGGGCTTCTAGAGGCTCCAGCGAAAACGGTAGCGGAGGAAGAGCTCCTGGCCGTGCTGGTTGAGGGAAACAAGCTCCGCCTCCCGGGGCTTGGCCAAGACCTCACTGCCCATGGCCAAGGTAAGGTCTGTACGCAAGCCCACCAATGTGGGCGCCAGGGTTAGGAAAAGCTCATCTAGGAGCTGGGCCTGCATAAACTGATAGTTGACGCTGGGTCCGCCTTCCACAAGCAGCCGGCGCACGCCGTACTTTTGGAAGAGCAGCTGGCAGATGCTGCTCGGTGACAGCTCTTCCATGATGTCCACCGCGGCCTTGGCTTTGATTTCTGGGGCGAAACTGGCCGCGCCTGCTGCCCCGGTCAGGACTATCGGCGGCCGGGGGGGATTTTTGAAAAGGGGAGTACCTGGGTTTAGGCTGCCGCTGCGGGTCAACACTACACTGAGGGGCTGGGAAGCCAGCCCCCTCTCCTTCCTGGCGTGTTCCAGTTCTGCTGAGACGCCTAGATAATAGGGGTGCTGCCGCACGGTATTTCCTCCAGAGAGCACAGCATCAAAATGGCTGCGGATCACCTGCATGGTTTGGAGATCAAAGGCGCTGCCGATGCTGCCGGGCTGCAGGGCCCCTCCCGAAGTGACTTTTCCATCCAGGGACATCACCATATTGCAGGCAACCAAAGGTCTGGTTTCAGGCAGTTCAAACTGGAGATCTGAATAGAAGTGTCTGGACATAACTCACCTCACAGGGAAAAAAAGACTTTCAGCATGCCAGGAACATGCTAAAAGTCTTGCTCACGTGATTCAGGGCAGTCCGGCACCCAAAGATGGGTGCCGCGATCTGCCTTAGAATATCAAGAAAGGTTAGAGCAGCTCGTTGATGGCAACAAAAGCCTCAACGCCGCGCTTCAGGTTGGCTGCCCACTTCTCAGCCAGCTGAGCCTTGGTAGCCTTGTTCAACGAAGCGTGGTACTCATCTACTTCCACAATGAACGTATCCTTCACATACAAGCTGACCGCTCCAGAAGCATCGGTCTTGATTTGCACGTCTTTAGCGCTGAGGGCAGAGGGATCTTGGCCAGCTTCTACCCAAGCCGAAAAGACGCTGCTCAAATTGGCCCAAATCTTGCTGATTTGGTCGTAGGGTGGGGTAGTCCCTTCGTAACGGTACATAAAGAAGTGCACCCCGGTTCCTGGGATATCCACAGGAATACTCTTACTCTGCGCCAGCACAGTTGTGCTGAAAACCATGAGCAACACTACGACTAGAAGAAAGTTGATCTTACGCACTTGCATTCCACCGCCCTATTATGGTATAGTTTGTACTGTAACAGTTCTCTTCCAGCCGCAGAATTCCTCTAAATGCCTGGGAAATCTGGTAAAGAAGGTTAATGGAAATCTCTGACAGATAGAAATGGCGCCTCAGTATGGTGGAATTTTGCAGAGAAAATCCCTGAAGGGGAGTTGACATCCCCAAGAAGAGCTGGTATACTTTTAAATTGTCTGGACCAATAATCCAAGAGAAAATTCAGGGCGAATAGCTCAGCTGGGAGAGCACCTGCCTTACAAGCAGGGGGTCACAGGTTCGAGCCCTGTTTCGCCCACCATGCGGCAGTAGCTCAATTGGTAGAGCATCGCGTTGCCATCGCGAAG
>DURH01000012.1 GCA_012837385.1 Bacillota bacterium | reverse complement strand
GGCTTGCGCCATCTCTCTGAATTGTTCAGAGCGCACAAACTTGTATCTAGATTACTCTAGATGCTTGGCTTATTCTCTTCAAACACAGAACTTTGTGTTCAAGATTGTTGTTTGGTTTTCAAGGTTCATCTCCCCGTTTTTGAGGAGCGTGTCTATCATAGCACAACCGAAGTTGTTCTGTCAACCGCACCCGCTCAGCGGGGCGACAAGACACATACTAACACGAGGCACCCTGTAATGTCAACAGCCAATCGCACTTATTTTTGATCTTTTCCAGGGGAATCGCCCAAAGCGTTGAATAATCAGGGTAAAGGAGGTTCTCCCATGTGCGGCAGGTTTACTCTGTATACTCCACTGGACGAAATCGTGGAGCGTTTTTCTCTAGGTGCGCCATCCTGGGACTATGTGCCGAGTTACAATGTTGCGCCCACCCAAATGGTCTTTGCAGTCGTACCTGAGCAGGAAGGCCGGGCTCCCTCACCCTTCTTACTGCGCTGGGGCCTGACCCCGGCCTGGCAGAAAAAGGGCGCGGGCAGGCCCCTGATCAACGCCAGGCTTGAGACTCTCGCTGAAAAGCCCACCTTCCGAGGGCTAGTGAACACCAATCGCTGCTTGATTATTGCCGATGGTTTCTATGAATGGAAAACGGAAAATGGTGAGAAGCACCCTGTGTATATCACGCTGGACGGTGGAAAGCCTTTTGCCTTTGCCGGCCTCTGGGAAGACTGCTCTTCCCCCAGCTGCACCATTGTTACCCAAGCAGCATCCAGCTTTATGGAGCCCATCCACCACCGCATGCCGGTAATTCTCACCCCGGAGACGGAGCCGCTGTGGCTGAGCTCTCTGCCCTTTGCAGAGCTGGCGCCCCTTCTGCCTGACCAAGAAGGGCGTTCGTTCAGATATCACCGCGTCAGCAAACTGGTAAACTCACCTCGTAACAACCAAATCGAATGTATTATGCCGTTGGAGTAATCATCTGAACAGCAGCCGCAGCCCGATCAGCAACAGTACACCTGGCACGCCCAACAAGCCCACCACTAGTGCGGTTATGGGGTTTACTCCAATGTGAAATCCCCAGAACCCGCCCACGAAGTTGATCACAAGCAGCACACCACCGCCGATAACTGCGTTCACTATAAGGTTGAAGATAGTACGGAGCGGTATCAGCAGCATTTTTCCAAGGGCGTAGACAATCAAAACACCTGCTGCATAGGCAACAACGACCAGGAAGTTCATGCGGTCCACCTCGCTTAGGTTCGTCCCCTCATGAACATATTATGGTGGGTTGTTCGCGTTTATGACTCTGCGCCAGGCTCTACTCAGGCTGCTCCTGGAAATTCTTCATCTGCTTCAGCCAGTACATATACTTGCGCTCCGCAGCCTCCAGCGAAATGATGGCATGATCCACCAACTCAGGCTCTACAGCCTGGTTGAAGTAGCTAAGGGCATCCAGCCACTCCTGTTTGGCCGCGTTCACCTTGAGAGCCAGATCCTCCCTGGTTTCTTCTTGGGGATCAGAGAGAATTTCGTCTCCATCATCCAACAGGCGCCCGGCAGCCTCCCAAAACCTCTCCGACAAAGTCCTGGACAAAAAAACCACCCCGCTCATGTAATACTCGGTTTAGTATTACCTCAAATCAGGGTGGTTTATACTCAAAACCTATAACTCTCTCCGGCCTTCCAGGGCCTTGCTCAGGGTGACTTCATCTACATATTCCAGGTCACTCCCCACAGGCATGCCATGGGCCATCCTAGTCACTTTCACTCCAATGGGCTTCAGCAGGCGTGCCAGGTACATGGCTGTGGCTTCCCCTTCAACATTTGGATCTGTAGCCAGAACCACTTCCTCCACATCTGGCCCGATCCGGGCCACCAGCTCCTTCACTTTGAGCTGATTGGGTCCAATCCCCTCCAGGGGTGAAATGGATCCGTGCAGCACATGGTAGACTCCATCAAAACTCTTCGTCCGTTCCATGGCAATGACATCTCGGGGTTCTTCCACCACGCAGATGAACTTCTTGTTGCGCTTCGGATCAGAGCAGATGGCACAGGGGTCCTCTTCTGTAAGGTGAAAGCACTGGGAGCAGTAGCGGATCCGCCTCTTGGCCTCCACCATGGACTCGGCTAGGCTTTCCACTTCCCCAGGTGATTGACTGATTAAGAAGAACGCCAACCGCTGCGCAGTCTTAGGGCCGATGCCCGGCAGACGCACCAGCTCTTCAACTAAACGGGCAAGAGGTTTTGGATATCGCGGCGACATACTAGATTAATCCTGGAGGCAGTCCTGGTAGGTTCACTTTTCCAGTAACCTTCTCGATTTCACTAGCGGACAACTCCCTGGACTTGCGCAGCCCATCGTTGACAGCTGCCAGAATAAGATCTTCCAGCATGTCCACATCCTCAGGATCCACTGCCTCCGGTTGAATCTTAATCGCCTGAACGTCTTGGTGACCGTTTACTGTCACTGTGACAACGCCGCCGCCCGCTGTCCCTTCCACGGTCATCTCCTCGAGCTCCGCCTGAACTCTGGCCAAATCCGCCTGCATTTTCTGCATCTGGCGCATCATCTTCTGCATGTTCATCCCCACTATAATCACCTCGTTATTAGTTTTGCTTGGGCTTGGAAATGATCCTCCCGCCGAACATCTCCATACTGGCCTTAAGGAAATCTTCCGAAGCAGAATTCCCCTGCTCCTGTTGGGGCGAGGCTGGCTGGGCTGGTTGAACCTGCTCTTCCGCCTTCGCCTCTCCCCCTCGCTCAGCCGGAGATTCCGTTTCATCCTGGAAGACACACTCTAGACGCACCTGCCTGCCCATAAACTTGGACAGCACCCTTTGGGTGGGTTCCCGATGGTCCTCTTGTTCGATACTGGCTTTATGGAACCCCCGGTCCCGGGGGAAAGCAACAATTACCTGATCGCCCTTGACTTCCACAGGGCTGCCTTCCCTAAGGAAGGCTTCACACTGCATCAGCCGTTCTGACCTTAAGCGGGACAGAAACTCCAGCCAATTATCAATGAGGAAAGCAGTGCTCTCCACATCATCCGTCTTGGGAGCTTTGATCTTTGCTGCTGCTCGCTTTTCCTCCGTTGGTGCCGCCTTGCGCTCCTTAGCCAGCTGCGCCTGGAGGGCTGCCACCTGCTGTTCTAACTTGCGCACCTGTTCCTCCAGCTTGCCACCTTCAGGCACAGCAGCCACCGGCACGTCGCTCGTGATCTTGAGGGCCGCCAGTTCCAACACAATCCTGGGATCTGGGGAAAAGCGCATGTCCCGCACACTGGCTGCCAGAGTCTCAATGGCTTGGATAGCTTTCCCATCTTCCAGGCTTCCCTCGAGGATGCCCTGGCGCAGCCTCGCCATAACTCCAACTGCGAACTGGCTTAAGTCTTTACCCTGATCGTATAGATGATTGATGATCTGCAGAGCTTCAGACCTAGATCCTTCTATAACATGTTTGGTAAATCGCTCAATCTGTTCTGCAGGGGCGATCCCCAACACCTCAGCTACGGCGTCCACCGATATCTGCTCAGCAAAGGCAGCACACTTCTCCAGGATGCTTAAGGCATCACGCATGCTCCCCCCTGCATGTTCTGCGATCAACCCCAGGGCTTCCCCTTGAGCTGAGAACTCTTCTAACTTGGCCACTGTGCTCAGGCGGCTCACCACATCTGCTGTTGAAAACCGCCCAAAATCATAGCGCTGCACCCTGGAAAGTATGGTCAGGGGGAGCTTGTGGGGATCAGTTGTGGCAAAAATAAACACTACATGAGCTGGAGGCTCCTCCAGGGTTTTCAGCAGCGCATTGAAGGCCTCTGTGGTCAGCATATGAACTTCGTCGATTATGTAGACTTTATATCGGGCATTAATGGGGGTAAACTGAACCTCGCCTCTCAGCTCCCGCACATCATCAATGCGCCGATTGGAGGCACCGTCAATCTCCACCACATTCATGGAGGTTCCGCTGGCAATAGCCTGGCATTCCCCACAAGTGCCGCATGGCGCGGCAGTGGGCCCAGTTTCGCAGTTTAGGCCCTTAGCGAAAATCCGAGCCACTGTGGTTTTACCTGTCCCCCGCGGCCCTGCGAATAGATAGGCATGGGAAATGCGGCCCGCCTCTAAGCTGTTCTTCAGGGTGGTTACAATGCTCTCCTGCCCCACCACATCAGCAAAGGTCTGCGGCCGCCACTTCCGGTATAAGGAAACGTAAGCCAAGAGATCTCCCCCCATCCTCGCAATCCGCTGCCTTCATATGTTCTCGACTGCTAGAGCAAAGTCCTTTCTGACAGAAAAATCTCACTCTGGGCATAAAAAAAGGTCGTGCACCTATCCTCGAATATGGCCTTCCAGACGATATCTAGGTAGTTAGCTCGGACCAGGCTCCCTCACGGCACATGAGAGGTCCCACTTACCGCTGCTTCCTTCCGGACCTGACGGGGTTCATGGGTTCCCATTGCGTAAGACCCAATCGTCAACACCACTTTCCTAAATCAGACTCCACAAGACCAATCCTCAAATAGGAATTCGACCCCGCTGCAGCGGATTGCGGGTTACAGGGCACCGCTACCTCCCCGTCTAGCACGACAAAAACATTATAACGTAACCAGGCTCAAAGGTCAAGAATGGACAGCCCGAGGCTGATGGTCAATGGTACTGCGGCTCTTCGCTCACCACATGGCCTAGGCGCCCCCGCAGTTTGGGAATGATATTCTCCACTTCCTGGCTCATGGTATTGAACATCTCCTTGACAGCTGGCACATCTGTATCCAGGGCACAGGTTTTCAGCTGCCCGGCTAACACTTCGGCGTTGGCAATCACTTCTTCGATTTTGCTTTTCGTAGTCATTGTCACCCTCCTTGGAGATAGCATATCCGAAGGCGCAGGGGTGAATACGCAGCGCTGGCCAGCCCTGAATAGAAAAACCACCTATGGTAATCCATAGATGGTGTCAAGTTTAAATGGCGGAGAGAGAGGGATTCGAACCCTCGAGGGGCTCATCACCCCTACACGATTTCCAGTCGTGCCTGTTCAGCCAGACTCCAGCATCTCTCCATATTTGATTTTGAAAAACTGGCGGAGAGGGTGGGATTTGAACCCACGGGGCACTCGCGCGCCCAACGGTTTTCGAGACCGCCACATTCGGCCGCTCTGTCACCTCTCCGTAATTAAGCGTCGCCGTTTAGCGCAATCTTTGAAAGAACTCCTGCAGAAGGCCGGCACACTCACTTTGGCAGATGCCGTCATAGACTTCCACAAAGTGATTCAAACGCCTGTCTTGGACAATATTCATCAGAGAAGTAACAGCCCCTGCCTTGGGATCGTACGCTCCGAAAACCAGTCTCCGCAATCGAGCGTTAACGATGGCGCCTGCACACATAGGGCAGGGCTCGAGCGTAACATACAAATCAGCGTTCGTCAAGCGCCAGCTGCCCAGACGCTGGGCCGCTTCACGGATAGCTAGGATCTCGGCATGGGCGGTGGGATCGTTAGCCGCTTCCCTTAAGTTGTGCCCTCGTCCGATTACTTCCCCATCCAGCACTACAACGGCTCCAATGGGGACATCTCCTGCTGCTAAAGCCTTCCTGGCTTCAGCAAGTGCCTCCAACATGAATTTCCTGTGCACTGTAATCTCTCCAAGCTTCCGTTGCCGTGTTTTAATATACCACAGAACGGGCCGGTTGACAAGGGGAAAAAGCGCCTTGGCAGAGAACCGCGAAGAAGGCCCCCCACCAAGGGGGGACCTGCCTACTTAAAGCCGCCTTCTCGCTGGATTAGGCTCTTCTCGGCCTCTGCAATCATGCGGCGCACCATATGGCCGCCTACGGCGCCGCATTCACGGGAAGAAATGTTGCCCCAATAACCAGATTGGTACTCAGGATTAATTCCTAACTCCGACGCCATCTCGTACTTGAACTGGTCCATGGCCTGTTTTGCCTCTGGAATGAGGAGACGGTTGCTTCTCCTGCGCCTTCTGGTCATCTAGCCTCACCTCCCTTTTTTGGGGTGCCCCGGCCCCTCAGGCCGGAGCACCCCGCATGGGCCACCTACTGGTTAGGCTCCGGTGGAAACTGCCCCCTGAAGCTGGCAGTTCCTCCCTGACCGATCAGAGACTGCTGCGCTGCGGCGACCATACGTCTGACCATATGTCCACCAACGGCACCACACTCGCGGGATGAAATATTGCCCCAGTAACCAGACTTGTACTCGGGGTTGATCCCTAGTTCGGTAGCGACTTCATATTTGAACTGATTCATAGCCTGATATGCCTCGGGGATAACCTTGATGTTTGAACTCGAAGATCCAAGCGCCACTCCTCGTTCACCTCCCTCTTCTCTGGTACGCTTAATGTTCCCGCACCTAGAGGGCGATAAACAGGTAGACTACTGGCGGATTTGCCAAAAAAGAAAACCAGCCTACTCAGCTGGTTTCCCCCAATTTCCCTACTAGAGGCTGATTGCTTCCGTTGGGCACTCATCGGCCGCCTGCTGGCAGCAGCCTGCTGCTTCGCAGTTGGCATCGGCTTTTACATGAGCCAATCCATCGTCACCCATCTCAAATACGTCTGGGCATACATCGGAGCACACACCGCAGCCAATGCACAGGTCATGATCAACTTTCGGGTTCATTCAATTTCCTCCTTAGACACCTTATAATTCCTCGAACATATCCTTCCCAACCCCACACTCTGGACAAGTCCAATCATCGGGCAGATCGTTGAAATCTACACCTGGGGGTATATCCTGCGTCGGATCGCCTATGGCCGGATCATAAATGTAACCGCACACTGTACATTCCCACTTTGCCACTGACTTCACCTCTTTCGGATTTATGTTCTCTGTAACATTCTACCTTTAGCGAGAAAATCCTACTCTATTGCTGGAGAAGATCTCTAATGGCCGAGGGAACTGAGATGCCATAGGCATTGTACATGGCTTCGATTACAGGAGCAGTTAAGTTAATTCCGCCATAAATCACAGAGCTTTCAGGGAGCACAACATCCACGCCCTGAGCCTTGGCCACCTCACCAATGATGTCCAGAATAAAGGATACCAAGGCAACCCTGACGTTATGCTCGATTTCTTCGAACTGCAGTTCGTAGTTGGCAGCCAACCGATCAATTTCTTCCTGAGTCTCCAGCTTTTCAGCTTCAGCCTGAACCTCATTGTAGAGCCGTTCTGCGGATTCCTGCAGTTCCCTGTTCTTCGCTTCGTACTCTGGATGCGAATAGAACAGGAACTCGAAGTCTACATACCCTATGGTATTAGCAGAAGCCACAGCAGAAAACAAGAAAGTGAACAGTAAAACTAGCATAATTCCAAGTGTTTTTCTTTTCAAGCAGGACACTCCTTTGCATTTCACTATCATTGGACTATTCCACCCCCGACATATATTTCCTCCCGCTGGCTTCCTTTTCGGGGGTATTTTGCACCAAATCTGCTATGGTCCGACTGCGGAGTACATCCACGAACGCCTGCTGCGCTTCAATCCAGATCGGCTGCATGGGGCATTCTCCCTTTCTGGGGCACTCCAAATCACCTGCTAAACACTTGCTGATGGCAATGGGTCCTTCCACAAGCTCAATGACATCCTCCAGGGTGATGGTGGCTGGATCCACCTCCAGGCGCACTCCGCCGCCAGGCCCCCTCACTCCAACTACCCAGCCTCGGGTGCCTAAGAGAGCGATGATCTGCGGCAAAAAATTGACCGGAATCTCCTGCCGGCCCGCTATTACTTTCGAGGAGATGTATTCTCCTGGGTGGCTAGCTAGTTCCACCAATGCACTTACCGCATATTCCGTTTTTCTCGTAATTTCCATTGATCTCACCATCCGCCCCCCTTACTCTCCACAGGCAAAAAAAGGGGTTTTTATTATACATTAACTTACCAAAATTATACCGACAACAAAAAAGTATGTCAAGAAAGGGCAGCGGCACCTTTTCCGCGCCACACTTGACTTGCACCCTCCCCTCAATTTGTTACAATAAGATCATTAGACAAATGGGGGTCTTGCCATGGATCGAATTGGGATCATTGACATTGGGTCAAACTCCGTCCGTTTGGTTATCATTGATATCAAGGAAAACCGCTCCCACCACCTTATCGAGAATTTGAAACGCACTGTGCGCCTGCGCAGCGGCCTAGACGATGGCGGACTCTTGTCCGAACAGGGCATGGACAGTGCCGTAGAAACCATCTCGCTCTTTGTCAAATTCTGCCAGGCCCGCAGGGTTAAGCATATCGTCGCCGTGGCCACCGCGGCTGTACGCCGAGCTGCCAACGGCCGCGTGCTGGTGGACCGCATTTTCAAGCAGACTGGGATTCAAACCCAAGTGCTCTCCGGTGAGGAAGAAGCCTACCTGGGTTACATCGGTTTGGTGAACAGTGTGACAGAGACCACGGGGCTGATGGCGGATCTTGGCGGAGGAGCGCTGAAACTGGTTGGTTTTAAGGACCGCCTCAATCAGAACTCCGTTACCTTAGACTTCGGAGCCGTTTCCTTAATGGAGCAGTATGATCTGGCAGACCTTCCCGCGCAGCAGACCCTGCGCACCTTCGAAGCTTTCCTCGATGAATCCTTCAGCCAGATTCCGTGGCTGAGCAATTATCCTAAGCTGATCGGTATCGGGGGGACGTTTCGTTCCCTGGCCCGAGTTTATCGGCACCATGTGAACTACCTGCCCGACATTACTGATGGCATCACTATCCCCGCAGAGGCAGTGGAAGAACTGTACCATATCCTCAGCGCCATGAGCCTGGAGGAAAGGCAGCGGGTTCCCGGACTGGAGCGGGCTCGAGCTGACCTTATTGTAACCGGAATAGGTATCATTTATCGCCTGCTGCAGGCTTCCCAGTGCCCCGAGTTGATGGTGAGCGCCAGCAGTATCAGGGACGGACTGTTCTTCAGACACGTTTATCCTAGGGATCCCATTTTGTTCAATGTGCTCACACACCACACCAACAATCTCATCGAGTACCACAATCTAGATGAAAACCACCTGCGGCGGGTATCCAACCTGGCAGTAACCCTCTTTGACCAGCTGGAGCCTCTGCACGGTTTGGGCAGTGCTGAGCGCAGAATGCTGCTCATTGCCAGCCTCCTCCATGAGCTGGGAGTGGTAGTCAGTGTGGAGAGCCTAGAGAAACATACCCTGTACACAGTGCTGAACTCCCGATTCCTGGGCCTCGCCCATCGGGAGCGAGTAATTGCCGCCTACTTAGCGGCCTCTCATGATCAGACCTTCCTGGCCGGTCTCGGCGACTATGTCACCCACGGCCCAGTGGCCCCAGAAGATATCGTTCTAGTTAAGAAACTGGCTCCACTGCTGCAGATCGCCCACAGCCTGGATCGCTCCAGGGCAGGGGCTGTCACCCATGTACGGGCCAACCTCACTCCGGGCCTCTGTGAACTCAAGGTATTCGGCCCTGAAAAACGAGATCTGGAAGTAAGCGATGCCGCCCGGCGGGCCCCCGCCTTCGAAGCGGAATACGGTGTCAAGCTTGTGGTTATGCCTGGATAGAAAAGTGGACCTGTTTCCCTTGGGGACCAGGTCCTTTATCTTTTAGCTCACCGCTTCCGCGATTGTTCTTCCTAAACTTAGGCAGCGCTGCTCATCCTCTGCTGTGAGGGAAAAGCGCACCTTCACAGCTGGATGGGCCACCACCAACCGCATCTTCTCGAGCCTTTCTTCCAACAAGCCTGCTGCTTCACCACTCCAGCCGTAGTTGCCAAACACGGCCGCTACTTTGCCCTTGGCAGTAATGGCGCTCACCGATTCCAGCACCCGCCACACGGGATAGACCGCATCAGCATTGATGGTTGGCGATCCCAAGATCAAAGCATCAAAGGCATCTAGCGCTTCCAAAATCTGATCCCGGGGAGCATTCCCCACATCTATTAACTCTACCTCCACGGCCGGATTGCTCCCAGCGCCTGCAGCAATGAGCTCAGCCATGCGTTTGGTGTGACCGTAGGCAGAAGCATAGGCAACGACCACTTTTCTACGGCCGTTCTTCCCTTCCTCAGAGCTCCACTGGTGATAGAGCTCGATGTAGCGCTCTAGGCCGGTATCCAGAATGGGACCGTGGCCGGTGGCGATCAGATCCAGCTCCAGCCCCTCTAGTTTGGCCAGAGCCTCCCGCACCTTGGGTTTGAAGGGGCCCATAATGCTGTCAAAGTAGTGTTCCACCGCTCCAGTGAAATCCACTTCCTGCTGGCTGGCGAGAATCTTGCCCTCAGGGAAGCAGAAATGGGACCCGAAGCCATCGCAGGTGAAGAGCACGCCTTCCCCTTCCAAATAGGTCCAGATAGTATCCGGCCAATGCAGGAAGGGAGCCATAATGAAGCGCAGCTTGCGGTTGCCCAAATCCAGGACATCATTCTCTCCCACGATGCGCTTGTTGAACTCCATATTCACCTGCTCCGACAGGAACTGGATTGCCGCCCTAGAACCATGCACGGTGACATGGGGTGCCCGCCTGAGCAGCTCCCCAATGCTTCCAGAATGATCGGGCTCCGTGTGGTTGACCACCACATGTCTGAGATCACCTAGGTCAATTTTTTCTTCCAACTTCGCGAAGAACTCTTCCTCAAATTCCTTTTTCACTCCGTCAATAAGCGCAGGTTCATCTGCTTCGATTAGATAGGAATTGTACGTGGTGCCAAACTCGGTGGGGATAATCACATCGAAAATCTCCAATTCTGGATCTCTCACACCCACCCAGTGGATACCTGGACGAATCTGCATGTATTTCACCTCTCAGGAATGATAATCATTCTTATTTAATCATACAGTCTTTTGTCCAGTTTGGCAACGAGGAAAAGGGAAATTTATGACTGCTTTACTTAAATTCTTCCGGCCAGCTGGTGGCAGCGATGAGAACGCTGACCAGTTCACTGAGCCCCTGGGCATCAGCTGCGCTGAACCGGTCCAAGGATGGGCTGTCCAAATCTAGAACGCCAAGCAGCCTGCCCTCAGGCGTAATCATGGGCAGCACCAGCTCCGATTGGGAAGCCTCATCACAGGCAATATGGCCTGGAAACTGATGGACATCGGGAACCACAATTGCTTCCCGCCGCTCTGCGGTTGTTCCACATACGCCCTTACCCAAAGGTATGCGCACACAGGCCGGTTTGCCTTGAAATGGTCCTAAAACTAGCTCTGGACCTATATTCAGATAGAAACCTGCCCAATTGAGATCAGGAAGTGCTTCGTAAATCAGTGCCGAGGTATTGGCCAGGTTAGCCAGCCAATTTTCTTCCCCTTCCAGCAAGCTCTGCAGCTGTTTCTTCAACAGCGCGTAATCGGTTGTGTGCATGCCGTCCCCTCCTTTGCTTCAGTATAGCGCAAAAGGAAAAGGAGCGCCAGATTCAATCCGGCGCCCCTTTGGTCAGGCGGGTTCATTGGATGGCCATGGCCGCCAACACATCGTGCTTGATCTTGCGCAGTGTGGTGGACGGCTGGTACATCAGGTTGTTGTACAATGTGAGCATGTGCTTGGTGGAAAAGCGGTGCATGGCCATGGAAATGCTGGCTCTCATCATCTCCTGCCAGCGCGTCCGATCCTCGTAGAAAGTGGGGATTACTTCCTCCAAAAGCACCTCATAGAGAGACAGAGCATCTACCATGGTCTGCTCCGGCCCTTCATAGCCGCCCCCAAACTGCCAGCCCGTTACCCCATGCAGACAGCCTTCCGGCCACCAACCGTCTAGTACGCTGAGATTGAGCACCCCATTGAGGGCCGCCTTCATCCCGCTGGTTGCAGAGGCCTCCAAGGGCCGCTGCGGTGTGTTCAGCCACACATCGCAGCCGGAAGTGAGGAGCCTCCCCAACTCCATGTTGTAGTTCTCCAAAAACACCACGCTGTCAGGGAACTTATAGGCCATTTCCGCGATATTCGCCACAATCTGTTTGCCCCAATCGTCTTCTGGGTGGGCCTTGCCTGAAAACACCAGCTGAATGGTTCGGTCCTTAAGCAGCGGTTCAATAACATGGGGCCGATGGAAAATCAGCCCGCTGCGCTTATACGCCGCGGCCCTGCGGGCAAAGCCGATGGTGAGGGCGTCCAGATCCAGAGCCACTCCCGTACGGTTTTCCACTTCCTCCAGCAGCTTCTTCTTGACCTGCAGATGGGCTTTCCAGAGGTTGCCCTGGACATTATAGGTCTGTTGAATCAGCTTGTTCTGCCAGGTTTCCACATGTACACCGTTGGTGATGCTGATAATGGGTGCCGTACCAGGATTGCCCCTCCACATGGCCCGAGCGGTGGCACCGTGCAGCTGGGATACTCCGTTCGAGATGTAGCTCAGCCTTAGGCCCGCCACCGTCATGTTGAAGGGGTTACCTCCTATGCGGGCCACTTGGTCATACTCCAAGCCCGCCCAGGCTCCCATGTGCTGCAGCAGGCCATGATCATGTTCTTCATTGCCCGCCATCACCGGAGTGTGGGTGGTAAACACTATCTGCTGGCGGGTTTCCTCCCAGGCATGCTCAAAGCTCAGCCCCTTGGACAGTTTCTCCCGGATCAGCTCCAAACCGGCAAAAGCGGCATGACCTTCGTTCAGGTGGTAGATATCTGGAGTCAGGCCAAGTTTGTTCAAGGCCCGTACCCCGCCGATACCCAGCACCATTTCAGCCGCCACCCTCTCTTGGGGTGCACTGGCATAGAGCTGTCTGGTAATCCAGCCGTGGGGACTGCCTGGCAGGTTAGTATCAAGCAAGTAGAGGGGAGCATTGCCAAATGCTTCTGTCTTCCACACCTTGCAGGTCACATCGGCACCCCTGATCCACAGATTGACAGTCACCCCTGTGTCCTCCAGGTGGGAACGATCATACGTCTGCCTGCAGTGTTGAGGAAATCCATTCTGGTCCAAGAATTGATCGGAGTAACCCTCACTCCAGAGAATGCCCACGCCCACAAAGGGCATTTCTAGATCGCGGGCGGTTTTGAGAATGTCGCCCGCCAACACCCCCAAACCGCCCGAATAGATGGGAAAGGACTCATCCAACCCGTATTCCATGCAAAAGAAGGCTACCTTTGGTTGGGGAATAGCTGCCATACGTCATTTATCCTCCCTTTCGTAACTTCGAATCAAATCGGCATAATGCTGAATCAACCCGGCAGCTTCTGCTTCCGTTTTCGCTTCACTGTACAATCTAAACACCGGCTCGTCATCATCGGGCACAACTAAGGCCCAGCCGGAGCCGCTCTGCTCCTTGATACCATCGAAGTAAAGGGTGCGCTCGGGGTCAGAGTTCTCCAGGAGCCTGCGCATTACCGTCCCCTTCTCAGACCAGGGACAGGGCACCTTCGCCGTTTTCATATGGGTCTTTCCCTGCCAGGAACTTAATCGCATCTGTTTCGAACTGATCAAGGCCAAAAGCTCACCCACACTGGCTAAAGGCTCAATGTGAGGAAAAATGTCCTGTTCACCGCACACCCCATTGCCCAGTTCGGTGGCGGCTTCCATCCAAAACAGGGGTTCCATCTTGGTGACATACACCTGCATCCCCTGGGTCCTAGCATCCTCAGCCACAGTCTCAGAAAGGTTGACTGGGAGCGCCACCGCCTTTTTGTCCTTAGCCGCCTGCGCCAGCACAAACCCCCGCCACCAATCCTGATCCGTGAGCCGGCGTCCCTCTTCATCCTGGATATACCAGTCTTGGTTGCGCACCACCACGGTGGGCAGGCCCTGCACATTGTCGGAAACAACCACGTAGCCGCTGATGCGCAGAAAGTCCCTGATCATCTCCCCTAAGGGATCATTGGGAGGCTCTAGGTGCAGCCCTACCCTGAAACCAGGGGTTCTGCTGGCGTAGTGTTTGGCCAAATGCCTCAAGTAGCGCTTCCTCAGCCCAGCCACTTGGATGAAATCGCCAATGTCCTGACCGCCAAAACGGGGGTAATCTTCCCGCACATAGATTCCTTCAATTTTCCTCTGGTCCGCTTTGGAAAGAGGCCGGCCCTTGGCATCCCAACACTCAATCACTGCTCCCATGGGCTCTTGGCGGCTGCTCCCAGCATGGAGGGCCCCATCGAGGCCTAAGGCCTGGACAGCAAAGCGGGTGAGCCGCCCCGTCACCTCTCCTCCATCGTGCACATGCACTCCACCTGCCCTCAGCCCCACAACTAAAGCGCGCTTAGCCAGGTCAGCCGTTCCAGAAAAGTCATTGGTGACCAACACTTTGCTGCCTTCGCCCAGGAAAGCGGCATAGCTTAATCCAAACTGGGTGATAGTCTCAGGCGTTAGGCTGCCGCGAATGTCTCCGGTGATGCCGAACTTACTGAAAATAGGCCGCTGTTCCTGACTGCCCCAGATTACAGACCTGCCCAGCCGGCTGCCGCTGGGGATGATCTTTCCAGGCCAAACCTTGGTCTGAGGAAACACCGTGGATATAGCCCCTACCCGCACTTTGTCGCCGAGGATGGCTCCCTCATAGATTTCACTGTCGGGCTCCACAACTGCGTTTTTTCCGCACACACAGCCCCTCAGGCGGGTACCCCTGCCCACTCGCACTCCAGACCAGAGCAGGGCATGTTTCAGGTTAGCCCGGGCATCGATCTGAGTAAAGGGCCCCAGCACACTGTAGGGGCCCACATAGGCTTCTGGCCCAATTCTGCTGCCCCTACCGATATAGAGGGGGCCCTCCAAGCGGGCGCTGGGATCCACCTTCACCCCTTCTTCCACATAGACGCCCTCCCCGTGAGCTGGAGGCAGTTCGATCCTAACCTTGCCGTCTAAGCAGTCCTTCTGCACCTGGCGGTAAATCTCTAGGTTGCCCACATCGGACCAGTAACCCTCCGCCACATAGCCATACAGCGGAGCACCACGCCTTAAAAGCTCTGGGAAAACATCTTGGCTGAAATCCACCTTCTGCCCCGCTTCCACCAAGTCCAAAACCTCAGGCTCCAGGATGTAAATCCCTGTGTTCACTGTATCACTGAACACCTGGCTCCAAGTGGGTTTTTCCAGGAACTGGGTAATCCGCCCGTTCTCCGCGGTTAACACCACCCCATAACTCAGGGGGTTGGCCACCCTAGTCAAAACCAGGGTGGCCAGGGAACTCCTCTCTTTATGAAAGGCCACTGCCGCTGTGAGATCAATGTCAGTAAGTGCGTCCCCGCTCATCACAATGAAAGTGCTCTGCAGGGAGTGGGCTGCGTTTTTCACGCTGCCCGCGGTGCCCAAGGGCTCCCGTTCTATGTAGTACTCCATGTTCAGGCCAAAGGCACTGCCATCTTGGAAGTAAGCGGTCACATCATCGGGGAGGTACCAGAGGGTACTGGCCAGGTCGGTGAAGTGGTGGCGTTTTAGGAGATTGAGGATGTGTTCCATCATGGGCCGGTTGAGGATGGGCACCATGGGTTTTGGTAGACCGCAGGTCAACGGCCTCAGCCTTGTTCCCTCACCGCCTGCCATGATTACTGCTTTCACGGAAACTGCCCCCTTTCTGCAGCGCATCGGCTGTAAGCTGATAGCGGTCGTAAAACACGTGATCATCGCGCTTGGGCATGGTCTCCTGGTAGCTCGCCACAGTCTTGTGGGCGATCTGCTTCCAATCGAACTTCTCCACCAAATCCCTGGAGGCGCGTTCGCTCAGCCTGCGCGCTAACGCCTTGTCAGTGAGCATGCGGATGATGTTATCAGCCAGCGAGTTGGCATTGCCAGCATAAAAGGTGAGTCCATTTACTTCGTGCTGCACAGTCTCGGCAAAACCTCCCACATCGCTGACGATCACCGGAGCCTGCCCCGCCATGGCCTCCAAGGCTACGATGCCGAAGGGCTCATAGCGGCTGGGAAAGACGGCAGCATCAGCTAAATGATAGAGACTGTTGCGAGTAAGATCGTCAACGAAACCCGCGAACAAAACCTTCTCTCCTAGGCCCATGTGCCAGGCCTGGCCCTTTAACTCATCGTGGCAGGGCCCCATACCAGCTATAACAAACTTGGCCTGGGGACGATGGGCCAGCACTTTAGGGGCTGCAGAAAGCAAAATGTCTACGCCTTTCTCGTAGACATGCCGTCCCACATAGAGCACGATCTCCTCCTCGGGAGCTGCCCAGTTTCGCCGCCACTTGTCTAGGTCAGGATGTACGTTAACGAAATTGTCTGGATGCACCCCATTGGGAATGACAGTCAGCTTATCCTCTGGCACCTGAAAGATACTGCGCAGCTCAGAGCGCATTGACTCACTGCAGCAGATTACACGATACGATTCATAGGTCAGCCACCACTCCAGATCGCTGATATGGCGCTGCAGATCATTGTGCAGCCCATTATTGCGCCCCCACTCGGTGGCGTGAATGGTGCAGACCAAGGGTTTCCCAAAGGCGTGCTTGAGCACCTTCGCACTAGGTGCCACCAACCAGTCGTGGGCGTGAATCAGATCGAAATCCCCTTGGCTGAGCAGCTCACTTCCCTTTTGCACCAGGTGATAATTCTGAAAGTGTACTTCTTCTAAGAAATCCATAGGACGGGGGAAAAACTGATTCACCCGGTACACCCGCACCCCCGACACATACTCACTGGGTTCACACTCAGGAGCATCACTGGTTACCACAGCCACTTCATGGCCGACGCGGGCCATAGCCTGGGACAGATCAGCCACCGCCCGAGCCAAACCGCCGATCACTTTGGGCGGATACTCCCAAGACAACATCAAAATCTTCAATTCAGGTCACCATCCTTCAAAGCTTCCTCTCGACTCAGGATACCCTGAAACGCCTGCCTTTATTAGGAGGATTATCACCGCCAGTCGCCAAATAAGAAAACCGATAACTAGTTGAAGGAGAATAGGCTAATGCGCAAGTTTCATCAGAACCGGCCATCGATCTACGCCTTTGATCCCTGGCAGGTGGTGGAAGCTGAGTTTAGGCCCGAGTACAACCACCGCAATGAAGCTATCTTTTCATTGGGCAACGGTTACATGGGCCTGCGGGGGACCTTTGAAGAAGGGCTGCCCAGCAGCATCCCCTCCACTCCAGGAACTTATATCAACGGCATTTACGAAACCGAACCCATTATCTACGGAGAGTTCATGGCTAAACAGCCCCAAGAGTACCAGACCATGATCAATGTCACCGACTGGAAGGGCCTGAAGGTGGTCATTGAACACGAAGAGTTTTCCATGCTCACAGGCACACTGGAAAACTACTCCCGCACCCTCGATTTGAAAGAAGGAGTGCTCCGGAGAGAGCTAGTGTGGTGCAGCCCTAAGGGCAGACGCACCCAGATCTGCTTTGAGCGGTTTATCTCCCAAGTAGACCAGCACCTCGCCTATCAGCGCTGCTCTGTAACCCCCCTGAACTGGTCTGGGCAGCTCACCATTCGCTCCCAAGTGAACGGTGCTGTGCGCAACTACCACCATCTGCGGGATGGCGCCTTGGAAGTGGTCTCCACCACTCACACCAACGAAAGCGGGGTTATGATCTCCAAGACCAAGAACAGCGGCATTTCAGTAGCCTGTGCGGTCACCCATACCACCAGTCCAGAAACGTCCATTATGGGCTCAGCCACCAGTGACTGCCTGGACTTCTTGGCGCGCTTTCAAGTGGAAGAAAACCAAGTCTACACTCTGGAGAAGTTTGTGGCCATGGCCACCTCCCGGGATGTGGGAGAGATGCACCTGGGAGGCTTTGTCCAGCGCCTAGCACAGCGCAGCGCCACTAAAGGCTATGCTCTAGCGAAACAGGCCCATGTACAGTTCCTGGAGAAATTCTGGGAAGACGCAGATATGGTAATCGAGGGAGATTTAGCCCTGCAGCAGGGAGTTCGCTTCAATGCCCTGCAGCTGCTGCAGTCCACAGGGCGGGATGGTAAGACCAATATCCCCGCCAAGGGCTTAAGCGGAGAATACTATGAAGGCCACTATTTCTGGGATACTGAGACCTATATCATTCCCTTCTTCCTGTACAGCAGGCCAGAGATCGTGCGCAAGCTTCTGGAATACCGCTACAGCATTCTAGATGCAGCCAGGGAAAATGCCAAGCGCATGCGAGACAAAGGCGCCTTCTTTGCCTGGCGCACCATCAACGGCCACGAGGCCTCTGGAAACTTCCTGGGCTCGTCTGTGCAGTATCACATCAATGCGGCCATCGCCTACGCCATCCACAAGTACGTAGAAGCCACCGATGATCTGGGTTTCCTCGTGGATATGGGGGCAGAGATTCTCTTTGAAACCGCCAGATGCTGGGCGCACCGGGGCGTCTTCCTGGAATCCCGAGGCGGCAAGTTCTGCATCAACGAAGTGTGCGGGCCTGATGAGTACAAGCCTGGAGTGAACAACAACTGCTACACCAATTACATGGCTCAGTTTAACCTCAGGCTGGCTTTGAAAGCGCGGGACACTTTGGCTGGACAGTACCCAGAGGAATTCGCGGAGCTGAAGGAAAGGCTCAAGCTCACCGATGAGGAATTTGCCCTGTGGCAGAGGTGTGCCGATGAGATGTACCTCCCCTTCCATGAAGAACTGGGCATTCATCCCCAGGACGATTCCTTCCTGTACAAGGATCCCATCGACATTGATTCCATTCCAGAAGAAGAGATCCCCTTGGTTGCCAACTGGCACCCCCTGGTGATCTGGCGATACCAGGTGATCAAGCAGGCGGATGTCATCCTGCTCATGTTCCTATTAGGTGATCAGTTCACGCTGGAAGAGAAGAAGGCCAATTTCGACTACTATGAGCCCAGGACAACACATGACTCGTCCCTCTCCCCAGCCATCTACAGCATTATCGCTGCGGAAGTAGGCTATACCGAGTTTGCCTACAATTACTTCTTGCAGACGGTGCGGCTCGATCTCGATGACTACAACCGCAATGCTTGGCAGGGCCTGCATACTGCCTGCATGGCCGGATCCTGGATGGGCATTGTGAACGGTTTTGCTGGTATGCGTACCTCCCAGGGTAAGCTGCAGTTCCAGCCCTTCCTTCCGGAAAAATGGCAGAGCTACAGCTTTAAAGTAAAGTTCAAAGGGTCCAAGCTCCAGGTCAAGGCAGCACCGAACCAAGTGGAATACACCCTACTGGCTGGACCAGATCTGTCTTTTCTTCATTTTGGGCAACCGGTTACATTGGCTCAGGGAGAGACTGTAGCCATGTCCTACCCCAGCCGCTAGGCGGTACTGAAAGGGTGAGCACCCATGAAAAGATGCCTCGCTTTTGGGGTTTTGGTGCTGCTCCTATTCTTGAGCAGCGCCGCCCCAGGGCGTGTACTGGCGCAGGAAGAACTAGTCGTCCTGCACACCAATGATCTGCACGGCCAGTCCCTGGCCAGGCTGGCCACCGTACTTGAGGAGCAGAGAAGGGAGCATTCCCACCTGTTCTGGGTGGATGCCGGTGACCTCTTCTCCGGTTCACCAGTATCCAGTGCCTTCCAGGGCGAAGCGGAAGAACAGTCCGTACTGGCGCTGGGTCTGGATGCCATTACCTTCGGGAACCATGATTTCGACTACGGCCTCCCGGCCCTGCAGCGTTCCTTGGAGGCGGGTGTGCCCTGGCTCTCAGCTAATGTGCTTAAAGATGGTGCTGCCCTGACAGTGCCGTTTGTGATTAAGGAAGTGGACAGTGTCAGGGTGCTCATCACTGGAGTGACCACTCCAGAAACCCCGAAAATGTCCTTCCCCCGCAATGTGGAGGGGCTCACCTTTGCCGACCCAGTGGAAACCCTGCAGCAGCTGCTCCAAGAACAGGCAGGAAACTACCAGATCTGCATTGTGCTCTCCCATTTGGGTTACGGAGAAGACCTGCTCCTGGCTCAAAGGGTGCCAGGCATCAATGTGATTATCGGCGGACACACCCACACCGTGCTTGCCAAACCAGTGCGGATTGGGAACACTTTGATCTGCCACGCCGGTTCCAACGGGGAGTACCTAGGCAGGGTTGTGGTTGATCTTAAAGAAGGATACCCCTCTCGAGGCGAACTGATCCGCATCGAGGAGACTATCCCTCCCCATCCCCGCCTGGTGGAGCTTGAGCAGCATTACGAAAGCCTGTTAGCTGCCCAGCTGGACGAGGTAATCGGCTATGCTAAGCTTGGTTACGTGAAGAGAGGGATGGGCGTTTTGCTCACCTATGCCCTGCAGGAGTATACAGGCGCAGATGCCGCCCTGTACAACAGCGGAGGAGTGCGGGCAGGCCTGCCTCAAGGTGAGGTTACCAGGAGAGATGTGTTCGCGGTGGAACCCTTCGGCAACCAGGTGGTTCTGGTCACCTTAAGCGGAGCTCAGTTCGCTGAGCTTCTGGAGGTCGGGGCCAAACGCAGCAGCGACTTCTACGAAGGGCCGCGGCTTGTGGACACGGCCAAGACTTACACCGTGGCGACCACCGACTTCTTGGCCAGCCCCGATTCCAGCTATCCCATGCTAGCTGAAGGAGAGGTCACTAACTTAGGCGTGCTGGTCAGAGACGTTTTGGAGGAATACCTGCAAGCAAAAGTACTGGAACAAAGAAAAGAGGGTGTCCGCTGAGGGACACCCTGCTGCTTTCCTTAACACATTTCCGATAAGAGATAGTAGTAAGCCAACTTGGCAGTATTGATCACCGCATCCACATGGGTGCGTTCAAAAGCATGGGAAGCATCAATTCCCGGGCCGATCAAGCCGTGCACCACATCATGGCCCGCTCTCAGCGCGGCGCTGGCATCAGAGGCATAGAAGGGATAGATATCCACCCTATAATCGATGCTCTGCTCTTGGGCAAGATCAATGAGATGCTGGCGCAGCCTGCGGTCGTAGGGCCCTGAACTGTCCATGGCGCAGATGGATACGGCGAACTCATCTCCAGTCTGTCCATCTCCCACTGCCCCCATGTCCACCGCCACGTACTCCACCACTTCCGGTGGAATATTGGAATTGCCCCCAAAGCCGATTTCCTCGTAGTTAGAAAAGAGGATATGGGTGGTATAGGGCAGCTGCAGCTGGTTCTCCTGGATTTCCTGGAGCAGGTAGAGCAGAATCCCCGCCCCAGCCTTATCATCCAGATGCCTGGATTTGATAAAGCCGCTGGGCAGAATCTCCGTCCTGGGCTCAAAGGCCACAAAATCGCCCACTTGAATGCCCAGCTCCCGCACATCGTCGGCACTGGAGACCCTGGCATCCAAACGTACCTCCATGTTGTCCTGATTGCGTTCAGCACTCCCTGCATCTCTATACACATGCACAGCGGTCTGGTGCATCAAAATGGTGCCTGAGTAAGTGTTGCCGTCCGCGGTGAAAACCTGGCAGTATTCTCCCTCCAAGTGCGCCCACTTGGATCCCCCGATCAGGCTTAGGCGCAGCCTGCCACTGCCTTTGATTTCTTTGACCATGGCACCCAGGGTGTCGATATGGGCAGTGAGCAAGCGCTCTTCCCCAGAGTTCTTCCCGGGAATGGTGGCCAGCAGTCCCCTTTTGCGGTTTCGAATGTAACTGACACCCAGACCGTCCAGGCGGGCAGCGATATGATCAATGATCTTGTCTGTAAACCCCGATGGGCTGGGGATAGAAACCAACTCGTGAATTAACTGCAGTAGTTCTTTTCCATTAAAGGTAACAGGCATTCTTTATCATCCTCCCCACCCGCGTATTATTTGACGCTCGCGCCCGTATCCCTCCATTTGCCAGCGAAAACCCTGATAATGCCCGACGCTTATCCTCACAATATGCTCAAGGGGGGGATGCCATGCCTGCGCGGAGGCGAAGAGGCTTGAAAGTTAGGGTTTTGCCCATTGAGGAACACTCCACTGCCGCCTGGGCCAATATTGACAGGGAGGAGGGGATTGCCAAGGTTCCCATCCCCAGCACCGATTTTGTGAAACTGGCACGGGATTGGGTGAATCACAACCAAAAATGATGGAGTGTCCTGGCTCAGCCAGGGCACTCCCTACGCTTTAGAGCGTCTGTTGCGCTAGGCGCTGATAGTCCTGGAGGCGTTCCGCAGCATCGTGCTCCGCGGCGCTGAACAGCTCCTCAGCCATCTTGGGAAACGCCCTCTGCAGGGAGGAGTAGCGGACCTCGCTCTGCAGGAACTCCTTAAAGGATCCAGTAGGATCCTTGGAATCGAGGCTGAAGGGGTTCTTACCTTGGTCTTTGAGGAGCGGATTATACCTATAGAGGTGCCAATAGCCGGCCTCCACCGCTCTCTTTTCCTGCATAATGCTGGTTCCCATACCTGTGCGGATTCCGTGGTTGATGCAGGGTGAATAGGCGATAATCAACGAAGGTCCTGGATAGCTTTCCGCCTCCAAAATGGTGCGGATGGTGTGGTTCATATTGGCTCCCATGGCGATCTGGGCCACATACACATAGCCATAGGTCATGGCCATGCGTCCCAGATCCTTTTTGCGCACCCTCTTGCCGGAGGCAGCAAACTTGGCCACCGCCGCCCGGGGGGTAGCTTTGGAAGACTGGCCGCCGGTGTTGGAGTAAACCTCTGTGTCCAGAACCAGCACATTCACATCATCTCCCAAGGCCAGCACATGATCGAGGCCGCCGTAACCGATATCGTACGCCCAGCCGTCTCCGCCGATAATCCACTGGGATTTCTTGGTGAGATGCTCCCTGTGATTGAGGATTTCTTCGATCAGAGGATCTTGCCCAGCCTCCCTTTCCAGCAGGGCGGCCAGCTTCCTGCTCGCGGCAGCAGAGGCCGCGGTATTATCCTTAGTTTCCAGCCAGTGAGCGCAGGTTTCTTTCAGTTCGCTGCTGATACCCTTGCCCGCAAGCTCCTTCACTAAGGAGGTCACCCGCTTGCGCAGCTGTTTGGTGGCGAGGCGCATGCCAAAACCGTACTCGGCATTGTCCTCAAAGAGGGAGTTGGCCCACACCGGCCCCTTCCCTTCAGGCGTAACCGTATAGGGAAAGGAGGGCGCGCTGGCGGAATAGATGGAAGAACAGCCAGTAGCATTGGCGATAATCATCTGCTCGCCGAAGAGCTGGGTCAACAAACGAATATAGGGTGTCTCTCCGCAGCCGGGACAGGCGCCGTGAAACTCAAAGAGGGGCTGGCGGAACTGGCTGTTCTTCAAAGTCTGCCAATCCACCAAATCTGCCTTGTTGGTCACTGTTTGAGCATAGATCCAGTTCTCACGCTGCGTGGCGATCTCTTGATCCGCAGGCTGCATAATTAAAGCCTTACCTGGGGCAGGGCAGATATCGGCGCAGTTGCCGCAGCCAGTGCAATCCAAGGGGCTGAGTTGGATGCGGTATCCCAAGCCCTCCAAGCCCTTTCCTATCGCTTTCTTGGTGTGGAAGCTTTCAGGTGCCTGCCGCATTTCCTCCTCATCCAGCAGGTATGGACGGATCACCGCATGGGGGCAGACAAAGGAACACTGGTTGCACTGGATGCACTTTTCCAGCTGCCACTGGGGAATCATCACTGCAATCCCCCGCTTCTCATAGGCGGTGGTACCATTGGGGAAAGCCCCATCGGCGAAGCTTACAAAGGAGCTCACCGGTAGGTCATCTCCCTCCATGCGCTGCATAGGCACTTGGATATCCTCCACGAAGGGAAGGGCACCCTCTAGGTCCGCGTTTTCGGGTGTATCGTCCTGAAGATCCGCCCACTCTGGAGGAACCTGCACTTCCTTCAGCTCCCCTACCCCCCTGTCAATGGCGGCCACGTTCATATCTACGATTTCCTGGCCCTTGCGTCCATAGAGGGTTTCCACCGAAGACTTCAAGTAGCCTAGGGCCTCATCCACAGGGATCACTTGGGCCAACTTAAAGAAGGCGGCCTGCATCACCATATTGATGCGGTTGCCCAGCCCCACATCGCCTGCGATCTTGATGGCATCGATGGTGTAGAAACGCACATTTTTTTGTGCTAGAGTGCGCTTAGTTTCCACAGGGAGGTTTTCTTCCAGCTCCTTCCCTTCCCAGGGACAGTTCAGCACAAAGATGCCCCCTGGTTTGATGCCCTTGAGCAGATCGTAGTTGTTCACAAAGGACTTGTTGTGGCAGGCTATGTAATCAGGGCGATCCACGAGGTAGGGAGCTTTGATGGGCTCTTTTCCGAAACGCAGGTGCGAGATGGTGGTTCCCCCCGATTTCTTGCTGTCGTAGAAGAAATAGGCTTGGGCAAAGAGATCGGTGTGATCCCCGATAATCCGGATAGCCTCCTGATTGGCCCCCACAGTGCCGTCGGAGCCCAAACCCCAGAACTTGCAGCCGATGGTCCCTTCCGGGGCAACATCGATATGCTCGCCTTCTGGGAGGGAACTGAAGGTCACATCATCATTGATGCCAATGGTAAAGCGATCTTTGGGTTCGTTTTTCTGCAGATTGTCAAAGACAGCCATGATCTGCGAGGGAGTGGTATCCTTAGAACCCAAGCCATACCGGCCTCCCACAATGGTGGGCCGTTCCTCCAGAAGCTGGCAGGCTTTCACCACATCCAGGTAGAGAGGTTCACCTGGGGAGCCAGGTTCCTTAGTGCGGTCCAGAACTGCGATCTTGCGCACTGTCTGAGGAAGGGCATTCAGGAAGTGCTCTTCGGAAAACGGACGATAGAGGCGCACCTTTAAAACACCCACCCTACGTCCCTGCCGCCGCAGATAGTCCACGGTGCCCTCAATGGTATCGCACACAGAGCCCATGGCCACCACAACCTGCTCCGCCTGGGGATCGCCATAGTAGTCGAAGAGCTGGTATCTGCGGCCAGTGAGGCCTGCAAAGCGGTCCATGTAGTCCTGCACGATTTTCGGAACGGCATCGTAATATGGGTTAGCCACTTCCCTGCCCTGGAAATAGATATCGGGGTTTTGAGCTGTACCCTTTGTAAAAGGACGTTCTGGGTTCATGCCCCTCTGGCGGAATCTGTCCACTGCTTCCAGATCGAGGAGTTCTGCCATCTGGCTGTATTCCACCGTTTCAATCTTTTGGAACTCATGGGAAGTGCGAAAGCCATCAAAAAAGTGGAGAAAGGGTACACTAGCCTTAAGGGTTGCCAGGTGAGCGATGCAGGCCAAATCCATCACTTCCTGGACATTGTTGGAGGCCAGCATAGCCACTCCTGTCTGGCGGCAAGCCATCACATCCTGATGATCGCCAAAGATTGATAGGGCGTGGGCGGCAATAGCCCTGGCGCTCACGTGGATCACGCAGGGCAGGAGCTCTCCTGCAATTTTGTACAGGTTAGGTACCATTAGGAGCAAACCCTGGGAAGCTGTAAAGGTGGTGGTCAGAGCCCCAGCGCTGAGGGAACCGTGCACAGCACCAGCCGCGCCGATTTCTGACTGCATCTCCACCACTTCCACTGATTCGCCAAAGAGGTTCTTACGCCCGTGGGCGCTCCATAGATCAACTAGTTCTGCCATAGGTGATGAGGGCGTTATGGGATAGATGGCACATACTTCAGAGAACGCGTAAGCCACATGGGCAGCCGCTTCGTTGCCATCGATGGTAACGTATTTTTTCATCCTCCAACCTCCGCTTCGTTTTTCACACCTAGTATTTGACAACAGTCTATTCTCATACCAAAAAGCACAAGAACTGCGGCTTGCGGTTTTCGGATCCAGCGCTCTCTGAATTGCGCGATCTGGGTGTCAGTTTTCGTTCTAAAACGATATTCAATCCCCGTCCTCTCTTTGGTAGAATTACCTAGAAAACCCTTTTATCAAGCAGGATTCCCACCACCAATTGCATAATAAGTTGAGTGCGAAGGAAACGAAAAGGAGGTTGCAGAAATGATTGCTCTAGATAAAGAGACTTGGGAGGAACATATCCCAAATTCCAAGGGCTGGGTAGTGGTGGACTTCTGGGGTCCCCGTTGCAAACCATGCCTAGAACTGATGCCAGCCATTGAAAGCCTAGCGGAAAAATACGGAGATAAAATGACATTCTACTCCCTGGACACTTCCAAAGCCATGCGCCTGGCCATGTCTCAAGGCGTTATGTCGCTGCCGGTCATCGCCTTCTACTACGATGGCGAGAAGAAAGATGAACTGAGCGGCGATTTTGGTGCTCAGGATGTTGAAAACAAGATCCTTGAGCTGCTCGGTTAATACTTGCCAAAGGAGGTGAGTGTGTGCAGTTAACAGTAGGCAATATCTTCATCAATGATCTGCAGTTCGGCCCTGTCACAGAAGTGAAAGGCAAAACCCTCTATGTGAACAAAGAGGAGCTTACCGAATTGCTGCTCCAGGATGAGCACCTGCTGTCAGTGAACATCGACATTGCCCACCCCGGGGACTCCATCCGCATCATGCCTGTGAAAGACGTGATCGAGCCCAGGGTAAAGCCTGAGCTTGACGGCGGTATCTTCCCAGGAATGGTCAGTAAGATGTTCCCAGCAGGGGTAGGACTCACCCATGTGCTCAAAGGGGTGAGTGTGGTTACTACAGGAAAGATCGTCGGTTACCAAGAAGGCATTATCGATATGCAGGGGCCTGGAGCAGAACTTACTCCCTTTTCTAAGCTGCATAATCTGGTGATCGTGGCCAATCCAGTATCTGGAATCACACCCCATCAGCATGAAGCAGCACTGAGGAAAATGGGGCTGAAAGCAGCCAACTACTTAGGCCAGGCAGCCCGCGGCGTGGCGCCAGATGAGAGCGTTACCTATGAGCTGCTGCCTGTACACGAGTATCACAAGCAGTATCCAGATCTGCCAAAAGTAGCCTACGTCTACATGCTGCAGAGCCAGGGCCTGCTCCACGACACCTATTACTACGGTGTAGATGTGAAGAACATGGTCCCCACTCTGATGCATCCCACAGAGGTAATGGACGGGGCCATCGTCAGCGGCAACTGCGTGTCAGCCTGTGACAAGAACACAACCTATCACCACTTGAACAACCCGGTAATTCATGATCTGCTGCAGCGCCACGGTAAGGACCTCTGCTTTGTGGGCTGCGTGATCACCAACGAGAATGTGACGCTCCTAGACAAGCAGCGTTCCAGTGATCTCACTGCCAAGCTCGTGGAATACTTGGGTGTAGACGGTGTGATTATCAGTGAAGAAGGCTTTGGCAATCCTGATACGGACTTGATCATGAACTGCACGAAAATCGAGCAGAAAGGTATCAAGACGGTCTTGATCACCGATGAGTTCGCGGGGCAGGATGGCACCAGCCAGTCATTGGCTGATGGCAGCCCGTCGGCCACCGCTATTGTCAGCGGCGGAAACGCTAACGCCCTCATCACCCTCCCGCCCATGGAGAGAGTGATCGGCAACATTGATCCCGTGGAAGTGATTGCAGGTGGATTTAAAGGAAACCGGGGAGCTGACGGTTCCATCACAGTAGAACTGCAGGCCATCATTGGGGCAACCAATGAACTTGGCTTCAATAAACTAACAGCTCGCGAATACTAAAACACTATAAACTAGAAGGAGGAAACGGTCATGATCGATGTCAAAGGCAAGCATGTTGCCATTATCGGTGACCGCGACGGCATACCTGGCCCAGCCATTGAAGAATGCCTCAAGGCAGCCGGAGCCATCATCGGCTTTTCCACCACCGAATGCTTTGTCTGAACCGCGGCCGGTGCAATGGACATGGAAAACCAAACTCGCGTGCTCGAGTTGGTAGAAAAGGTTGGTAAGGAGAACGTAGTTGTGGTGTTAGGCGGAGCCGAAGCAGAAGCTTCTGGCTTAGCAGCTGAAACAGTCACAACTGGAGACCCCACCTTTGCCGGTCCATTGACAGGAGTTCAGTTGGAACTCCCCGTATATCACATTTTTGAACTTAAGGACATCATCCCCGAAGACATCTGGGAGGACCAGGTCAGTATGATGGAAATGGTCCTTGATGTGGATGAGATTATCAAGGAGGTCGCCACCTACCGCGAACGGAATGGGGGGTAGAATTTGGAAACAAAGCGCATAGTTCTTTATCTCAATCAGTTTTTCGGCCAAATTGGCGGAGAAGATAAAGCGGATACTCCACCCCACAGCGTTGAAAAGGCTGTTGGCCCAGGTATGGGGCTTTCAGCTTTGCTTCCGAAGAACTGCACCATAGTGGGTACTATTATCTGTGGTGACGGTTATTTCAACGAAAACCTGGAGGAAGCCAGCGCAGCCGTACGCCAAATGCTGGAGGAATTCGCTCCAGACGTGGTTATAGCTGGCCCGGCGTTCAATGCTGGACGTTATGGCATGGCCTGCGGCATGGTGGGAAAAATCGCCCACGAAATGGGCATCCCAGCCGTTTCAGGTATGTATCCTGAAAACCCAGGTGTGGAGACCTACCGCCAATACCTGTACATTATCGAAACAGGCAATTCTGCAGCGAGTATGCGCACTGCCCTGCCGGCCATGGCTAAACTCGCCGGCAAGCTCGCCAACAATGAGCCTGTAGGTTCAGCAGCTGAGGAAGGTTACCTCAGCCGCGGCATCCGCCGCAACGTCTTTGTGGAAAAACGGGGTTCGGAGCGGGCTATCGAGATGCTTCTCAAGAAACTCAAGGGAGAGCCCTTTGAAACAGAGTACCCCATTCCCCATTTCGACCGCGTGGAACCAGCGGAAGCGATCACGGATCTCAGCAAAGCCGTCATTGCCTTGGTAACCAGCGGCGGTATTGTACCAAAAGGCAATCCCGACCGCATTGAGGCCTCCAGCGCTTCGCGCTATGGGAAATACAGCATAGAGGGCATAGATTCCCTGACCTCCGACTCCTTCGAGACGGCACACGGCGGCTATGACCCCGTCTATGCCAATGACGTACCGGATCGGGTGGTTCCCGTGGACGCCCTGCGTCACTTGGAGAAGCAGGGCAGGATCGGCAAGCTTTTCCCCTACTTCTACTCCACTGTTGGCAACGGCACCTCAGTTGCCAATGCTAAGAAGTATGCCGCGGAAATTGCCCAAGAGCTGGTCAACGAAGGTGTGCACGCTGTCATTCTCACCAGCACCTGAGGAACCTGTACTCGTTGCGGCGCAACGATGGTAAAAGAAATCGAACGGATGGGAATTGCTGTTGTGCACGTGTGTACCGTGACACCCATTTCCCTCACTGTGGGAGCCAACCGCATCGTTCCTGCGGTCGCCATCCCTCATCCCTTAGGGAACCCGAAACTGAACGCCCAAGAAGAATTCAGTTTACGGAAGAAGCTGGTGGAACAGGCCCTAGAGGCTCTGGCCACACCTGTTTCCGAACAAACAGTATTTGAAAGTTAAAAAAGGGGTCCCACTTGGGGCCCCTTTTAACCAGTGGAGGTGTGTTTATTGACCAATCCTGTTGTTAGAGCAACCAGCTACTGCCTGTTCCACGCTGCGGATATGGTGCTCACCCATGGCACTACATTAATGCTGGAGCGGGCTAAGCATCCCGATTCTGACTTCCTGGCTGCGGTAAAGGAAGCGCTGCGCCCCTTTGAGGACGTAGTGGCCTATCCTCCCAACCAGGTTTATATCGGCAACCTCACTCCTGAGGAACTGGCCGAGCTTCCCCAGCCCTGGTACGAAAACCCAGTTGAGCCCAAGCGGCTGGGGCGTCTAGGCGAGATCTTCTCCCTGGACGAGCTCATTGCCATGATGAAGATCTCCGACTCTTTTGATCTGGTGGCTCTGGAAGAAAGCTTTGCCCAGAAGATGGTGGAAAAGCTGAGCAGCCACCCCCTCTTTACCGAGGCTGATCTAGCTGTACTGGGCAAGACTGCGTCCCTCCAGGCCATTACTGAACTCTTAGAGAAGAACACGGCCGTGCCCCTGGAGTTCCAAGGGCAGGTGGTGGGCTGTGTGAAACAGGCCCATGAATTTGACGCCAACCTCAAGGCGGACATTATGTTTGAGAACCTAGCTGCCAAGGCCAGTGGAGCGCTGGTGCTCAGGCACCTGCTCTGGAACAATGATCTGGATCCCAGCATGGTGGACTACATTATCGAAACCTCGGAAGAAGCCTGCGGAGATATGAACCAGCGGGGCGGAGGAAACTTTGCCAAAGCCATTGGTGAGATCTGCGGCTGCGTGAACGCCACCGGCTCTGATACCCGCTCTTTCTGTGCTGGGCCTGTCCACGGCATAGTCAATGCTGCAGGTCTGGTCAAGTCTGGGATCTACAAGAATGTGGTGGTCCTAGGCGGAGGAGCAGTGGCCAAGCTGGGCATGAACTCCCGGGATCACATCAAAAAGGACGTGCCTGTGCTGGAAGACGTGCTGGGCGCCTTCGCAGTGCTGATCAGCGCCGACGATGGCGTAAACCCCATTATCCGCACTGATTCCATCGGACGCCACCGCATCGGCACTGGCTCCTCACCCCAAGCAGTGGTCACTTCCTTAGTGACTGATCCCTTAGGAGCCGTAGGCTTATCCATAACCGATATTGACAAGTACAGCGTGGAAATGCAGAACCCTGAGATCACTGTGCCCGCAGGCGCCGGCGATGTGCCTTTAGCCAACTACAAAATGATCGGAGCACTGGGAGTGAAACAGGGTGCCCTGCAGCGTACGGAACTGGACAGCTTTGTGCAGAAGCACGGCCTGAAAGGCTGGGCACCAACCCAAGGGCATATCCCCTCTGGTGTGCCTTACCTGGGCTTCGCCAGGGAAGCTCTCCTCTCTGGGTCCATCAAGCGGGCAATGATCGTAGGCAAAGGCAGCCTGTTCTTGGCACGCATGACCAATCTCTTTGACGGAGTCTCCTTTATCCTCGAAGCCAACCCAGGGAAACAGAATGCCGGGCAAGCCGCTCCTGAAAAAGTGGTCACCGTGGGCATTACCCTCTCCGGCAGCGAGCATGGCCTGGAAGAGGTGCTGAGAGGTGCGGAGCTAGCGCAAAAACGGCATCGCGGCATCAAAGTGGTGGCCATCGGGCCAAAATGCAGCACCACACTGGCTATGGTAGAAGCAAACACAGAAGAAGAACAGCATGCCGCCATGGAAGAGCTCCTCAAGACAGGCGAGATTGATGCCTGCGTAACCATGCACTACAACTTCCCCTTGGGAGTAACCACCATCGGCAGGGTTGTGGCGCCCGCCAGCGGCAAAGAGGTGCTCATCGCCTCCACCACCGGCATGTCCGCGGGCAACCGCACCAAGGCCATGGAGAAAAACGCCATCCTGGGAATTGCAGTGGCTAAGGCCTTAGGCATTGACCAGCCTCAAGTCGGTATTCTCAGCGTAGATGGAGCCCTGACAACTGAGCGCTCCCTCCGTGAGCTGGAAAAGGAAGGCTACACCATCAACTGGGCTGTATCCAGTCGAGCCGATGGGCAGGCCATTATGCGGGGCAATGATGTGTTAGCCGGTTCCTGTGATGTGCTGGTAACAGATTCGCTCACCGGTAATATCCTGGTGAAGATGCTTTCTGCCCTGACCACCGGCGGCGGAATCGAAACTGTTGGTTACGGTTACGGCCCTGGAGTGGGAGAAGGCTACCAGCGGATAATCAACATCATTTCCCGTGCTTCCGGCGCCCCAGTGATTGCCGGTGCCATTGAGTTCGCCGCAGACATGGCTAAAGCCAAGCTTCCTCAGCTCGTAGACGAAGAACTGGCCAAGGCCAAGCTGCTGGAACAGGAGGCTGCGGAAGCTGTGCAGAAGCCACCGGCTAAACCAGTGGATCAGGAGATTACTGGCGTGGACGTCCTGGAAATCGAAAGCGCAGCTGAAGCCCTCTGGAAAGAGAACATCTATGCGGAAGCGGGCATGGGCTGCACAGGGCCAGTCATCCTCGTGGCTCCAGAAGACCTGGACATAGCCAAACAGAAACTAATCGAACTTGGGTTTATCAGCTAAAACTGAAGGAACGTGCCTTGCACGTTCCTTCTTGATTATCTCCCTATGTTCAAGTTCACCGAACCAAAACTGGATTCAATTACTACCGGGTGCACACCTTCGCCGTGCGTGCCCTGGGCTTTAATCATATTCTGGCGCACTTCCTTCTCCAAGGGCGCATTGCCTGTTAGAGATCCGTTGGTCACATCCACTTGGAAGTTGTAGCCGCCGTCCACTGGACTCAACAGCACGGTGCTGTTGGAAAAGGCATCTTCAAAGGCGAGGGGGCCGGAAATGTCCAGCAGTTCCACACTGCCAAACTGATTTTCGACACTCAGTGAACCCTGCAGGCCTGTCACAGTCACCTGCGAAAAACTGGTCAAGAGCCTCAAAAAGCCCACAAAGTCCTCCACTTCCACAGAACCGTAGCTGTGCTTAACCGTCACTTCCATACCCGCTGGAACTTCCACAGCAAAGCTCAAACCAACCTCAGGAAACTGAGCAGTTTGGGGCCCAAGCTTGTAGCTGATCTCTCCGTTGGAAACAGACTCCACCACCTCAAAGCGTGCTAGTTCTTCCTCTGTCTCCCCCAAGATGGTGGCTCGCACCACCAGTTCAGTACCATCTGTAGATCTCAGTTCCACATGGCCTAAAGCGCCGCTGAGCATCAGGGAAGATAGGCTGCCTTGAGGCCTGGTGAACACCTGTGTCTTTTCAGCATGGAAGTGGGCAACGCGGCTCGGCTCCACCTGAAAGCGCACAGAGGGCTGCCCCGACCTGCCCCTCCGCGGCTGGAAGTAGCGCATATCTGCCACAAAAAGCACAGTGAGCAGGGCCAAGATCGCTAGAGTTATTCTCCTAATTTTCACTGCCCATCCCCCTATTCATTGATCTCCACATAGTGCTCAAACAAGTAACCAGTCAAGAAGAAGAACGCCACGGTGGCTAAAACAAGCCCGATCTGGCCCGCGGGATGCCACTCAAAGACGATCCCAGAATCCAGCTCATTAAGGCGCAAAAACTCATGGAGCCGCAGGGTTGGCAGCCACCGGAAAAGGGGTGCTAAGAGCACAGCAGCCTTGTCTGCGAGCCAGGAAGCTAAAACCCATACCCACAGAGCCACCAGGCCCTGAACCTTGCCCACCATTTTGCTCACCACGAAGGCGAGCTGGATATAGATAATCAAGGAAGAATATACTGCCAGTCCCGCGGCGTATACCCAGAACCCATTCCAAACCACCCACGACAGGCTGGACACCATGCTCCACAGTTCATCTAGAAGGCCTCCGAAAAACAGGGATGTTCCCCCTACGGTCACGGCAAAGAGCACGCTGTATTCCACACACAGGCTGACCAGCTTGGCCAGCATCACCTGCCAGCCTGGAACTGGCAGGGCCAGCAAAGTGTACACCGTATCTTCCCGCCATTCGGATCGCAGGGTTTGAAAGCTGCGCCAGATCAGCCAGAGGGGAAAGAAGGCTGTGGGTAGTGCCACTGCCAGCACAGACATTTGGGAATGCCAGCTGCCAAACGAGACCTTATAACGGACAAAAGCCATGAAAACGAGGGTGATCCCGGAGAGGAACAGCGTAGGTAGGCGGCTCCCTTCCAGATCCTTAAGCACCAGTTTTAAGAAACGCTTCATCAGGCAAAAACCTCCTTGAAGAGATCGTTGATGGACTTGCCCCAGCGGGTGCGCAGATCCTCCGCGTTCCCCTGCAGATTGATGGTACCCTCATCCAAGAAGACCACAGCATCAAAGAGCTGCTCTGTATCGCCCACGGCGTGGGTGGAGATGATCATGGTCTGCTCCTCACCCTTAAACTGGCGGATAATGCCCTCCACAATCCTATCCCGAGAAGAGGGGTCGATGCCGCTGAAGGGCTCGTCCAGAAGAATCAGGGGTGCAGTACGGGCCAGGGCCAAAATGAGTTTCAAGCGAGCCCTCATACCTTTAGAAAGGGAGCTAACCTTGGCTTCTGGATCCAAGCGCATAAACTCCAGCAGTTCCCCTGCCGTTTCCTCCTGCCAATCCTGATAAAACGCGGCGGTGAAATCCAAGACCTGCCGCACCGTCATCCAGCGGTAGAGGGTGTCCACCTCAGGTACAAAAGCGATCTCCGCCTTGGCCTCCCGGGAAGGCGGCAAACCGAGAACCTCA
The DNA here is from genome assembly GCA_012837385.1 of Bacillota bacterium. Taxonomy (GTDB): domain Bacteria; phylum Bacillota; class Limnochordia; order Darwinibacteriales; family Darwinibacteriaceae; genus DTU010. The sequence goes on along the minus strand of DURH01000012.1, from coordinate 6,318 downwards.
ATCTCCCCTCCATCTGGCTGCAGCAAGCCAGCGACACATTTTAGTAAGGTGGATTTCCCGCTGCCGTTGGGCCCCAAAAGGCCCCAGATCTCACCCTTAGGTAGAGCGATGCTCACACCTTTCAAGGCCTCCACCTTGGGGTATCTTTTCCGCAGATCCCGCACAACTAAAGCCTGCTCGCTTGCCCTCATTTCTCCTCCACCTCTTTCCCAGATTGCAGCTCCTGAAAGCGAACTCCCACCAACTCCAGCGTCTTTTCCCTGCTCAGCCCCAGAGCCTGCATGGATCGGACAAAATCATCAACAAGATCAGTCAGCATCTCACTTCTCGTCTCCTCCACAATTTCTTGAACCTGGCGAATGAAGGTGCCCTGGCCCCGCAGGGTTTCCACCAGCCCCAGAATTTCCATTTCCCGGTACGCCCGCTGCACAGTGTTGGCGTTGACCTTGAGCTGCGCTGCCAACTCCCGCTGCGAGGGCACCTTATCCCCAGGCTTGAGGGCGCCTGTGGCAATTTGGCGTTTAAATTCTTCGATAATCTGCAAGTATATTGGTATGGATGTGGAAAAATCGATGTTCAACCGCTCCACCCCTTCCCCATTAGTGCACTAGTTCCCTAGCGCACTAATATTATATGACACTATTCTCGAACCTGTCAACCACAATTTTCAGCGGGAGGAAAAACTTTGCTTACCAAAGCACCCATCTTGTCAAAATTGATCTTCATCACTGTCCTAGCCCTGCTCTTCCTCACTCTCTTTGACTCCAATCCCTGGTGGAAGGTTGTGCTCTATGCCCTCCCCGCCACCGCGTTGAATGTGTTCCTACTGGGCGTGCTCAGTCCAAGGGGACTCCCACCCTACCTCAGCGCAGCCCTGCAGGGCTTGGCCGCGGCGCTGCTGGCTTACCTATTTGGCCTGACACCCTGGTTCCGCACCACTCTCGGCACCTTAGTGGGCTTCGCTCTCCTGTTCAGCCTGGGCGAACTCCTCCTGGCTAGCCGTTTTTCTCTATCTCCCAGCCCAGATCGGTGATATAATGGCGGCAGGCAGGTATTTCGACACAGCAAGGTGGGAGCCAACGTGGCACGAAGCACTAAGACAGAGCTTATCCTCAAGGGCAATCTGTACCGTGTTCTCATAACGCTTTCCATACCGATTATCATCAACAGCCTCATCCAAACCCTGTACAATCTCGTAGACGGGCTCTGGGTAAGCAGGATTTCCTCTGTACACTTTGCCGCCACAGCCTTTGTGTGGCCGGTGAACTTCCTGTTCATCTCCTTAGGAGGGGGGCTGTCTATCGCGGGTACCTCCCTGTTGTCCCAGCTCGTAGGGGGACATGATCTGGACAGGGCTAAGCAATATTCCTCCCAGCTGGTGGCTGTTTCCCTCCTCAGTTCCCTCGTCTTCACCACCTTGGGCTATCTATCCACTCCGCTCATCGTAAGGCTGATGGGCGCCACAGGTGAACTCGCAGAGCTGAGCATCATCTATTTGAGGATCGTCTTTTTTGATATGCCCTTTGTGTTCCTCTACTTTGCCATCAATTCCATGCTGCATGCCCAAGGCGATACAATAACGCCCATGGTGTTAAGCGGCGTTTCCGCACTGCTCAACGCCATCTTGGACCCCATCTTTATCTTTACCTTGGGTTGGGGCCTGGCTGGAGCCGCCTGGGCCACCGTGACCTCCCGGGCACTCTTGGCCAGCGCTGGGTTTTTCCTGCTGCTGAGGGGCAAGAACAAACTTAGGCCCGAGTTCTCTGATTTCCGCTTCAACAAAGAGATCATCAGCGAGATCGTCCGGGTAGGATTACCCTCAAGTATCGGTCAGTCCGGGGCAGCCTTGGGTTTTATGGCACTCAACGGCTTTATTGCCTCCTATGGAACGGCGACGCTGGCTGCCTATGCCATGGTGAACCGCATTACCTCACTAGTGATGCAGCCAGCCATGGGCATGGGGCAGGCCCTCACTACCATTGTTGGTCAAAACATGGGTGCCGATCAGATGGCTAGAGTAAAAGAGGCCTTTTTCAAGGCCTTCAAGCTCGCTGTGCTGATTGGAGTGGTGGGCGGCGTCATTATCGTAGCCTTCGACGAGCCCATCCTGATGTTCTTTATGCAGGCGAAGGATGATCCTGAGGTAATCCAGCTCTCCTTGACCTATATCCTCTATGTAGCTGCCTCCATGCCCCTTATGGGTGTATTCAGCGTGTTCTCCGGACTGTTTCAGGGCACCGGCAGCACCAGGTTCTCCATGAACATGGAAGTAGGGAGGCTGTGGTTTGTCAGGCTGCCCATGATTGTGCTGTTAGGACGCTTTACGTCCTGGGGATCCACTGGAATCTGGTTTTCCATGAGTTTCAGCAATCTCGTAGTCTGCTTGTACGGCTATTGGGTCTACAAGACCAAGCCCTGGTACAAGAGTGTGCTCAGACAAAAAGAAAGAGGGGCCCAACCCCTCTCTGCTTCCTGATAATTCACCTTATTATCTGCCAGACACCGTTTTGAGGTGCACTTTGCGCTGCCTGGGACCGTCAAATTCGCAGAAATAGATGCTCTGCCAGGTACCCAGCTGCAGCTTCCCGTTCTCCACAGGGACTGTGCAGGAAGAACCCAGCAGGGACGCTTTAATATGTGCATGAGAGTTCCCCTCAAAGTGAGTATAATCTCCCTGTACCGGAAAAACCTTATTGAGAGTGGCGATAATATCCCTCACTACAGCAGGATCGCCATTCTCATTTATGGTTACAGCCGCAGTGGTATGGGGAACATACACTACCACAAACCCATCCTGCAGCCCATCCTGCTCCACGAATTTCTGAACCTCTCTAGTAATGTCGATAAACTGCTGCCCTTGAGTTGTCCTCACATTCATGATCATCTCCACCACTCCATTCCTTCGTTCTTACAGATCAAGCAGAGCCTCGCTGCTGGGCACCTCTTCCCCGCTGTACAGCAGCTTGATGCTGCGGGAGAGAGCCATGGCCACAGCTATGCACACAGTAAAGGCGCCTGCAGTTACAAAGAAACTGGCCGGTGAGAACCTGTCCAACAGCACTCCTGACAGGGCCATGGAGATGGGAACCAGCATCTGCACCATACTGTCGATGAGCCCAAACACCCTGCCGCGGTAGCCATCGGGCACTGTTTCCTGGAGTGTCACCTGGAAAGGAACATTAATAAAGATATTGAGCACACCGATTACCAGCATCCCCGCGGACAGGGACAGGAAGATGGACGTAAGGGCCATGTTTCCATAGACAGAGGGCAGGGCCAAGCCCCCCAGCAGTACCGCGATTGCCCCTTGCAGCATGATCCCGTAGGATAACAGAGACTCTTTCCGATATCTCTTCGTCATAAAACCGATTAACCCTGTCCCGATCAGAAAGCCCACTGGCAGCATCGCCTGGAGGGTTCCGTACTGCTGTGCCTCCAGGAGCAGGATCTCCTTACCGAAGTAAGGGAACACCACATTGAAGAGGGGTGCAGACAGGAAGTTCAGCGCTACAGCAAAGAAAATCAGCGTTCTCAGGCCGACATTCTCCCAGATGTAGATAAAGCCTTCCTTGAAGCTCCGGAAAAACTGCTTGCCTGGCGAGACTGCCCTTACTAGGCTTTCTTCCCTGACCATCTTGGGAAAACGGATAAACATCTCAGATAGGGCGGAGAGTAGAAAGGCAGTCCCATTGATCAGAAAGGCACCGTAGTAACCCGCGAAGCCCAGGATAAAGGCGCCAGCCACCGGCCCGATAATCTGGGTAGCCGCCCTGGACAGGCTGTTCAAGGAGTTGGCTTTCACCAGTTCTTCCTTTTTCACCAAACCAGGAATAGCTGCGGAAATGGCAGGCCCGAAGAGTACGCCGCAGAGTGAGGACAGCACAGTGGCTCCATACAAGATAGGCATGCTTAAATGGCCAGATTTGTGAATGAAACCCAAGGCCAAAATGATGATACCCCTCGCGATATCCATGGACACCACAATGGTTTTGCGATCCCAGATATCTGCCAGCACTCCGCTGAAGGGAGCTAAGAGCACCATGGGAATAGAAGAAGCAAACAGCATAGTGCCTAGGGCTGTTCCTGAGCCGGTGAGATCCAGCACCAACCAAGTCAAAGCCAGGTAGTGAATACCGTCCCCCACCTGGGATACTAGGCGCCCCCAAAAGAGCAGGCCGAAATCGCGATTGATAAATAGGTGTTGTCCAAGTGTCTTTTTCTCCATGGTAGTCCCATCCCTCATTTCCTCATTATGGGTCTAGTGTATCAGCGCTGGACCAGGGCCTAAACTGGCTGGGGATGGGTACTCTCTCCGCCTCTAGACTGATTCAGCGCACAAACTGGCTGAGGAAGCGCTCCAGCCACGTACAGTTTTCCTCTGCATAGACCTCCAGCTGATCGAACAAATGTGGCACAAAATCCTGGAAAGTAGGGTATAGGCTGCGGTTGGCCCGGTAGTGTTCCAGCTGTTCCACTACAAAGGTTGTGAGATAGAAGCCGCGATCGGCGTTGTATTCCACAACGTGCTCCCCCACTTCGAAGGCATACAGTTCCCGGGCTGCCAGTACTTCCACTGCCCTGATAACCTGCTCATTGAGGAAGAGTGCAGTGGCGGTATAAGCCTGCGCACGCATGACCTCCCGCACCCGCCAAAACAGGGGACGCAGCTTATTAGTGCGCTCTGGATAAGCTTCTAGGCTGGGATTCACAAAGGAATGCCCCAGCTCGTGGATGGTGAGCAGTTCCAGGTCGGCGCTGGTGGGAAACTCAGGAACCCCTGTACTAGTGCCTTGTTCTCTGATGATCTGAAACGCCAGGGGATTCCCTACACTATCCCAAGCAGTGGCACCGTAACCTCCTCCCGGGAACATGCTGGGCGCCATAATCAGCTCAAAATGAGCTGGTTCCCAGCCGAAAAACTCAGTGAGCCAGGCTTGCACTACATCCTCCCGGAAGCTCTCCCTGATCCCCTGCAGGCACTCCTCTAGGTAAGGCTCCCAGCGGGCAAAAAAGTCTAAGAACCTGGATGCCGCCGCGAGATCTGCCAGGGCCAAGCGGAAATCCTCCAGCTTGTCCCTACCACCTGCCCTCTCCACCAGGTAATCGCTGTACTCATAAAGGACGGGCAGTTCAGGCAGGGTCCCCAAGTGGCAGATGAAAGCTGGGGGCGCATCATAGGTAAAGCCCTTCTCGGTGAGGCGCCGGGCAATGACCACCGCTTCATGGTCCTTGTAAGCGGAGAAGAATTCCTTCAGAGCCCGATAATACTCATTGCCAGGTCCTTGGGGGCCCCGGCTCTCGATCCAGCTGGTTTGTGCGAGGACACCTGCCAGCAGCTCCATCTCCGGGGAAACCCTCAGCGCGGCTGAGCCCACCGAGCAGATCACAACTACGGCCACCACTACAGCAAACAGCGCCAATCTGTACTTCATGTCTATACCTCCGCCAAACTGAAAAAATCTTGGAGAAGCTGCCCAACGCTCAGCAAGACTTTTGCTGATTTCGAACTTCAAAAGCACGTTTTCCGCACCCTTGAACCGTCAGCCACACCAAAAACGTGAGATTCAAGCCTATAATTTACATATTAAGAATGATTACTAATCCCGTTGACATAAACTACAAGGAATGCTACAATTTAACTGAAATCTCCGAAGACCGTCAAGGGAGTGGGGGACCCAATCTTTTGGGGTGAATCTCACCAAGGTGAGAAGGGCGACTTGGGCGTCCTAACCCGTCAGCTAACCTCACAGGAGTACTCCAAGCGTATTGTTGGCAGGCTCAGCCTCGCCAGCAGGTACGCTTTTTGTTTTCCCAACTTTAGCTAGGGAGAGGAGATTGACCATGAAAAAGCATCTGTTCAGTAGTTCCCAAAGCCTATTGCTGCGCAAGAGCAGTGGTGGAGCAAACCATCAAGCAGCTAAGTTCTTTAGTTTGGAAAAGCATCCACGCCAAAAGAATCAGGACCTATCGCGCCAGCTCATTACGCCAATGCTATTCATGTAATGCCAGTTACACTCTATTCCCCCCAGGGCCCCCATGCCCTGGGTTTTTTACTTCCTCAAGAGCCAAAGACGGAGTGCCCTCAGCCGCCGGCCATTGGACCAGGCAATCAAACCTTTCATCATATACTCTGGAACCCTACCGCCGCTCAGCGCCGTGATCGATCTAAGGGGCATTTCCAAGACGATGGCCCAAGTCATCAGCCAGGTTGGATCTGCTTCATGGGCTGCTCCCGTCTGTTTCCAGAGGAATTTCCTAGCGTATTTCAACACTATCCTGCCCAGGCGAGTGGCGCCCAGATCCTCCAGGGTGGAGTTC
>DURH01000011.1 GCA_012837385.1 Bacillota bacterium | reverse complement strand
GTGTTCGGGTTTGAACTCTCCATTCCAGGCATGTTCTGGGCCTTAGCTCTGTTCAGCGGCATTTTCCTGCTCACCCTTCTTAATGCCCTGCGCCAAGTGCATCTGGCTAAGCCCATTGAACTGCTTAAGGGCGGCCAGGTAGGGGAGAGGGAGCCCAAAACCAAGTGGCTGTCCATGATCTGCGGATTGGCCTTTCTCGGCGCAGGCTACTACCTAGCCCTCAGCATCGAGTCACCCCTAGCAGCACTCCAGATCTTCTTTGTGGCGGCGGTTTTGGTGATGGGAGGGACTTACTTGCTCTTTACCGCGGGCAGTATCGGCCTACTCAAGCTGCTGCGCCGCAATAGGCGGGTTTACTACCGGCCTAGAAGCTTCATCTCCATTTCCGGGATGATCTACCGCATGAAGCAGAATGCCGTCGGCCTGGCCAACATCTGCATTTTGGCCACTATGATCCTCGTCACCCTTTCCGCCACCATATCGCTGTACATTGGGGTAGATGATGCCCTTAAGACCAGGTATCCCCAGGACTTGACTCTCAGCACTTCACGTGTGCAGGCTGAGGATGTGGCGGAGGTGAGGGAGCGCACCTGGGAGATTGTGAAGCGGCATGGACTGACTGCTCAAAATGTGGAGGACTATCGTTCTCTGGGTTTCATCGGCTCCATAGTGGGGAGTACCTTCGAGGTGAGCGGGGCTCGCCTGGACTCTATCAACCCAGATTACCAGGCCGTGGAGCTGATTCCCTTGGAGGATCTGAGAGAGTTCTCAGGGTCTCTTGATTTGGAGGAAAACGAAGTACTGATCTACTCGCCGGGAAAACCCTATGGCCACACTACTATTACCGTTTTGGGCCGTACCTTTACCATCAAGCAGCAGCTGGACAGCCTCACTGCAGGGAGCCGCGAGGCCGTATCCGTAATAAACAGCCATGTCTTAGTGGTGAAAGACATGGAGGTACTGGAAAGCCTGTATGCTGCCCAGGAAGGTGCCCTAGGCCACTTGCACTCCGAGATCTCCCATTACCTGGGCTTCGATCTGGAGGGCAGCCCTGAGGAGAAAACCGAAGTGTACAGCGGACTGCGGGCCGCCCTGCCCCAGAGCTGGGTGGAATCTAGGGATGCATCCCGGACAGATTTCTACCATGTCTATGGGGGCTTGTTCTTCCTCGGGCTGTTCCTCGGCACCCTCTTTGGTTTGGGTACAGTGCTGATCATCTACTACAAACAGGTTACCGAGGGCTTCGAAGACAAACGGCGCTTTGCCATTATGCAGCAGGTGGGGATGAGCAGGGCGGAAGTGCGGGGCACGGTGCGCAGCCAGGTGCTGATGGTATTTTTCCTGCCCCTGATCACAGCAGGTATCCATGTGGCGTTCGCCTTTAAGATGATTTCCCGGCTCTTAGCGGTGTTCAACCTCACCAATATCCCGCTTTACGCTCTATGCACTGTGGGCGTTTTTCTCGGGTTCGGCGTGCTCTACACCTTGGTTTACGCCATTACAGCTCGCGTGTACTCCAAAATTGTGGAACAATACTAGAAGGACTGCTTCCTCCAAGACCGCTGGCGCTGCCGGCGGTCTTAGCGCGCCTGGCCTTAACAGCGAGAAACTGGCTCTTAGACAGGAAGAGTGCTGCTGAATGGAGAATAAGGAGTGAAACACCCTGGAGGAGGGCTGGCTGTGAAATTCGGATACTTTGACGATGGGAACCGGGAGTATGTGATCACCACTCCCTTTACTCCCTATCCGTGGATCAACTACCTAGGATGTGAGCAATTTTTCAGCCTTATTTCCCATACGGGAGGCGGTTATTCCTTTTATCAGGACGCCAGGCTGAGGCGCCTGACCCGCTACCGCTACAACAATATCCCCCTAGATGAAGGCGGACGCTGCTTCTATCTTAAGGACGGCGAGGATGTGTGGTCCCCTAGCTTTAGACCCATGAAAAAGGAGCTCTCGTTCTATGAGTGCCGCCACGGCCTAGGCTATACCAAGATATCTGGAGCTCGGGGAGGTCTTCGGGCTGAGCAGCTTTTCTTTGTCCCCTTAGGTTTTCCCGGTGAAGTGATCCAGCTTAAGTTGGCCAATGAAACGGAGCAGGCCAAGACCCTATCCCTCTTTTCCTTCCTAGAGTTCTGCCTGTGGGATGCCCAGGATGATCAGACCAACTTCCAGCGCAACTTAAGCACTGGAGAAGTGGAAGTCCAGGGTTCAGTGATCTACCACAAGACAGAATACCGGGAGCGGCGCAACCATTACGCCTTTTACTCCGTAAATGCCGAACTGGCAGGTTT
>DURH01000010.1 GCA_012837385.1 Bacillota bacterium | reverse complement strand
GACAACGTGGGGGATGTGGCTGGATTGGGCTCAGACTTGCTGGAAAGCTTCGTGGGCTCCATTTCCTCTGCTGTCATCCTCGCTTTTCACCTATTCCTTTCCAGCCAGGCCAAAAATGGCGGCATGACCGAGTCTGTTCTTGAGAAGATGTTTATGTACCCGGTGGTAGTGGCCGGCGTTGGTGTTCTAGCCTGCATCATCGGAATTGCCTACATCATCTTCAGGGAGCTGTCTGAGGATCCTCATCGCGAGCTGAATATGTCCACTCTGGTATCTGCCGGCCTGACCGTGGTCTTGGCGGGCTTGGCATGTTGGTGGATGTTTGGCCGCGAAGACTTAACCGGCCTCAGCTTTAGTATGGGGGCCTTTTCTCCCTGGATCGCTTCGGTGCTGGGCATCGTCGCCGGGGTTGTAATCGGCTTTATCGCTGAGTATTATACCAGCTATGATTTTGCACCTACCAAGAGTATCGCTGCTGCCAGCACAGAAGGCCCTGCTCTAACCATCACCCAGGGTTTGTCGGTGGGTATGCGTTCCACTATGCTTCCAGTACTGGTCTTGGGTGCGACAGTGATCACTGCCTATGGTGTGGCCGGCATGTACGGTATTGCCATGGCTGCCGTTGGGATGCTGTCCTTTGTAGCTACAACTGTGACAGTTGATACCTATGGCCCCATCTCTGACAATGCCGGTGGAATTGCCGAAATGAGCAAGTTGGATCATGAGGTTCGGGAGATCACAGACAAGCTTGACTCCGTGGGTAATACTACTGCGGCCATTGGTAAGGGTTTTGCCATTGGATCTGCGGCCTTGGCGGCCACATCCCTGATGGTTGCGTATATCTTCTCCTTCTCACCACCTGAGGTGGATCCCATCCTGGACATTATCCATCCCATGACTCTGGTGGGAGCCATGGTGGGTACTGCGCTGCCCTATTTATTCTCGGGCATGCTCATTGAATCGGTAACCAAAGCGGCACGCAAAATGGTTGACGAGGTGCGCCGCCAATTCAGGGAAAAACCAGGCATCTTGGATGGAACCGAGGAACCAGATGTAAACTCCTGCATCGGTATTGCTTCTGAGGGAGCACTGCAGGAGATGAAGCTGCCATCCTATATGGCGGTTGCAGCTCCCCTTGTAGGAGGCTTTATCTTCGGAGCCAACTTCGTTGGGGGCCTGCTGATCGGCTCCATTATGTCCGCTATTATGCTGGCCCTGTTCACCGGAAACGCCGGCGGCGCCTGGGATAACGGCAAGAAGTATATCGAGACCGGCGCGCTGAACGGACACGAGAAAGGCGGTCCTACCCATGCTGCTGCCGTTGTAGGCGACACAGTGGGAGACCCCCTCAAGGATACCGTGGGGCCGTCTCTGGACATTTTGATCAAAATTATGTCCACCATTTCCCTGATCGGTGTGGCCATTTTCTCCAAGTTTAACCTCTTGGGCTGGCTGTCCAGTTTGTTTTAGAGGTTAGGTGGGCCGCTCGAGCGGCAATTGACACGAAAACACCGCTAACGTGTGCTTCACAGCGTTAGCGGTGTTTTTTTGCACGATTATTTCGGACGTTTGCACAAAGTAATTCGTTAAAAATCGAAAAGTGGAAGGATTACCGAGGAGTATCCAGTATATAATAAGCTACCTCGTCGGTTAGTTAAAATAAGTCAGATCGGCCAGAAAAACTGGAAAGGAGACCCGGAAGATGAAAATTCCAGAACTCATGGCTCAACTGGGTGAAAATCGTG
>DURH01000071.1 GCA_012837385.1 Bacillota bacterium | reverse complement strand
GGGCCAGCGCTCTGTGGAGCTTCTGCAGCTCAGGGCTTAAGTCTACATTAACGAAGAGCACCCGGGTGCCAAAGGAACCTAAACCACAGCCCTGAATCTCAAAGGCTGGGATGGAGCCCACCGCTGTCTTGATTACCTCTTCCAGATCTTCGACCGCTCGTTCCCAGGTAAAGGGAGCTATCACAGTAAGATGGGATACTGTGCGCGGCGCTTTTAAGGCGCGCCTGTAGTTTTCACAGGTTTCCTCCAACTCCTTAGGCAGGCGAATGCCTAGAAAGTAATCGGCCATAGAATCACCCCCTGCCAGTATTTTCTCCTTAGCCCCTTCTTATCCTTTTTCCGACACCACTAGCATAGTGATCCCAAAAAGGGTATAATAGGAAGTAGCATTCGAACGGTCGTCCGATTGATAGAAGGGAGTGAGCTGTGCTGGAGAAGACTCAGGAGGAAAAGATCTTAGACGCCGCTTACGCTGTGATCGGCAGGGAAGGTTATGCCCAGACGACGCTGCGGCAGATTGCCGAGGAAGCCCAGGTGGCCCTCAGCCAAATTAGCTATCATTATCAGAACAAAGAGGGCCTGCTGCTCGCGGTGGTCAAACGGGTGGCCAGGAGGCATTTTGAGTACATGCACAACTACCTTAAGCCCGAGATGTCGCCTAGGGAGAAAGGGACCTGCTTTATCCAGCTTTATCGGGAGGTCTTGATGAAGGAACCAGAGCTGTTCAGGGTCCTCTATGACCTGGTGGGCCTGGCCCTCTGGTCTGAGCCCCTCCGGCACCGCGTACGGGGCATATTTCAAGGCATTATGGATCAGTTTTCCGCCGAGGTGTTCACAGGTGAAGTGATGGAGGCGCTGGACCACGCCTATTCGCCAGAAGTGTTGTCCAGCTTGTTCTTTGGGGGCATCTTCGGCATTGCTGTACAGGTGCTTCTGGAACCCAAAGAGACTGCTTATTCGGGATTGGAAGCATTGAATATGATCTTTCGGATTGGAGAGGTGAACTAATTGAGGCGCTGGTTCAGTTTGGTGTTAGATCACCCTTGGGCGGTGATTGGGGTTGTAGTGCTGATCACGGTAGTCACAGGGAGTTTTATCCCTAAGATCACCTTTAATGCCAGTATCGATGCCATGATTCCCGCGGATGACCCCGTCTTGGTGGAGCTTGCAGAGGTTGTGGAAGACTTCGGCACGCAAGACCTGTTCTTGATCGCGCTCCAGAGTGAGGATGTGTTCAGCCCAGCTGTGCTTAAGAAGCTGAACGATCTAGCCCTAGAGCTGGAAGCACTGCCGGGAGTGGCTGAGGTTCAGAGCCCCTTTAACGCGCAGAGGGTGGACAGCAGCTTCTTTGGGATCGAGATAGCGCCCATGACCTCTGGACTTCCTCAAAGCCCTGAGGCGATTCAGGACTTTAAGGAAACGATCTTAGACAGCCCCTATGCGGGCCGCCTGATCACTGCAGATGGGCGGGGGGCCGCCCTGTTCTTGGAGCTGGAAAACTTCATCTCCAACCGCAATCAGCTTATGGAGCAGATTGAGGAAATTGTCGGGCGCTACCAGGGCCCTGAGAGAATCCACATGGTGGGCGATGCTTATATCCTCTATTTTACAGAGCAGGCCATGAAGGAAGATCTGGTTAAGCTGGTGCCCTTTGTGGTGGTCATTATCGGCATCGTGCTGTATGCCACCCTCAGATCAGCCTTAGGAATCGTGATCCCCCTGGTTACAGTGGGAACAAGCGTGATCTGGACAGTGGGTTTGATGATCTGGCGGGGTATTCCCGTTTCCATCATCTCCATGGTGATGCCCGTTATCCTCGTGACCATCGGCATTGCCTCCAGCATTCACATTTTGAACAAATACCAGGAAGGGCTGGCCGCGGGTTTATCCAAGCGCAAGGCTCTGGAGGAGACCTTCGCCGCCATTACCTCACCGGTGGCCATGGCTGCCTTAACCACCGCTGCCGGTTTTGCCTCCCTGATCACCGCCTTTGTCCATCCCATCCGTGAGTTCGGCGTGCTTACCGCTATTGGCGTGATGCTGGCCATGGCGCTCTCCTTAAGCCTTGTTCCCGCGCTTTTGATCTTGGTGCGGGAGCCCAAGGTCAGACTGGCCGAGGACAAACCCAAGAAAGACGGCTTGCTCACCCGCATCCTCCATACCTTTGTTGCCTGGGCAACGCACCGCCCCAAGCTGGTGGTTGCTGGGGTAGCTCTTGTTTTGGTGCTGTCTGCCTTGGGGGCAGGCCGGATCACTTTGGAGAGCAATATTGTCAACTACTTCGGGGATTCCAGCCCTGTGAAGCAGGCTACCATGGTTATTGAGGAAGTGTTCGGCGGCAGCATGCAGATTTCCGTGGTGGTGGACACTGGCGAGGAGGACGGCATCAAGGATCCTGCTGTACTCCAAGAGCTGGTTGTTATTCAGGAGTACCTAGATTCCTGGAATGCCATCAACCACGCCACCTCCATTGCCGATGTGATCCGGGAGCTCAATCAGGCCTTGTGGGATGGGGATCCTGAGTTTTACGCCATCCCTGACAGTAAGGAAGCTGTAGCCCAACAGCTGCTCCTCTTCAGTATGCAGGGTGGTTCGGGCATAGACTCCCTGGTTACCTATGACTACAGCCGCGCTTTAGTAACTGCGCAGATGAAAACACTGGATGCAGAAGAAATGGGCCAGGTAATGGGCGCAGTGGAGAGCTTTCTGCAGGAGCGCTACGGTTCAGGCTCCAACTTAAGCGTCTACCTATCAGGTACTCCTAAGGTGATGATGCGCCTGATGAACCGCTATGTGCAAACCCAAGTTTCCAGCCTGATCAGCTCCACAATTGGGGTGGGAATTATCGTGGGCTTGCTGATGAAATCGGTATCCCTGGGCCTGCTCAGTTTGATTCCCCTGGTTTTCACAGTGGTGATCAACTTCGGAATTATGGGCTTTGCGGGTTTGCCCCTGGATGCAGTCACCAGCATGATCTCCAGTGTAGCCATTGGCATTGGAGTGGATTATGCCATCCACTACATCAGCCGCTACCGCTGGGAAGCCGCGGCTGGTCAGGGGAACGCGGCTGCCCTGCGCATCACAGGCACTTCCGCCGGACGTGCCATTCTTTTCAATGCCTTGGCCCTGATCACCGGCTTTTTGGTGCTGGTCTTCTCGCACTTTAGGGCCATTGGGGTGTTCGGGCTGCTCATTTCAGCGGCTATGATTGTCAGTTCCTTGGCGGCACTTCTGGTAATTCCGCTCTTATTGAACTACAACGCCAAACGGCAAGAAAGGGGTAAGGGAATGAAAAAGACGGTTTTGCTTGTACTGGCCTTGGTTTTGACGCTCAGCGTAGCAGCTGGGGCCGACAGCCGCACTGGCCAGGAGATCTTGGATGAGCTCACTTTTCAGACCATCTTAAGCGGCTCAGGCAGTGCAGAGATCACCATGATCACTGAGAATGCCAAGGGAGCCCAGCGCAGCTATTCCCTGCAGGTGTACGTACAGATGACTGATGAAGGGGATGCCCAGTTTCTGGAGTACTTGGCTCCCGCGGATGTGCGCGGCACCAAGTTTCTCTCCATCAATCCCAAGGAAGGCGAAAACCAGATGTGGCTCTATATGCCTGCGTTGGGGCGGGAGCGGAGAATCGCCTCCCATATGACAGGCGATTCCTTCATGGGCACAGACTTCACCTATGAGGAAATCGGCGGCAATTTCGATTACGAAGATGACTACAATGTCCAGCGCCTAGGCGACCAAGTGGAGCAGGGCGTAGACTGCTACTTGTTGGAACTCACTGCCAAGGCCTCTGATGCTCCCTATGACAAGGTGCGCATGTGGGTATGGCAGGAAAAGATGGTTCCGGTGAAGATCGAGTTCTACGCCGGGGAAAACCTGACCAAGACCCTCACCCTAAGTGATTTCCAGCTGGTTTCCGGCGAGCTCATCCCCCACCATGTGGTGATGGCCAATAACGTGCAGGGAACCAGGACTATTTTGGAGCTGCAGGACGTGAGCCAGGAAGATGTGAGCCCAGACGTGTTTACAGTGCGCAATCTGCGCCGCTAGCTAGAGAAAACTGAGGGAAGGTGACGAAAGGTGAGAAAGGTAATTCGGGTTTTAGCAGTTGTCCTTGTTCTGTTCTGTGCCGTTCCGGCGAGGGCAGTTGTGCCCTCTGGAGAGGTGTATGGGGGCGTGGGTGCGGCCTGGGACCACAATCAGAAAGAGGCAGTACACACATCCACCCTCACTGGTTTTCGGATAGTGCTGGAAGATGATGTGGACAGCCTGGGCAAACTGCATTTTTCCACTAAAGGCTGGTATGACTGGAAGCAGAAGGATGGGAAAATCGCCGTGGATCAGCTTTGGCTCAAGGGCTACTACGGAGATTTCGACTATCAAGTTGGCCGTCAGTTGATCAGTTGGGGCACGGCCGATGGGTTTAACCCCACCAACTATTTTGCTCGCCTGAGCAGCAGCGCCCTGCTCAGTGGTGATCTTTCCGGAGACCCACTCTGGGCAGGCAAGGCCGAGTACTATGCTCCTGCCTGGTCCGCCACGGCAGTAGTGATCCCCGTTTTTCAGCCCCAAGAAATCGATGCCTTCATGGCTCAGATGCTGAACGATGGAGGGCCCTACGGAGCCATGATCCTCCAGGCCATAGAAGATGCGAAAAAGCCCCTGGGCATTGCCAAGTCCGAACTGGCGCTGCGGGCTGAAACCCAGCTGGCAGGTTTTGATGTCCAGGCCAGCTATTTCTGGGGCTATGAACCCTTACCAGGCCTAGAGATGGTTTTGGGGCCCACTGGACCGAGCTTTGAGGGTACCTACCGCAGGCAGCATTTCCTTGGGTTAGCAGTGGCAGGCACCATCGGCCCAGCTGGCGTGTGGGCAGAAGCGGCCTATGGTGGGCCTGAGAAGTTCGCCCAGTCCGATAACCCCTATGAAATGCGCATTCCCATGTCCATCAATGAGAGATACCTGCAGGTGGTACTGGGCGGCGACTACACCCTGCCAGTGGGCAGCGGGCTCTTAGTTCAGGCCCAGTACATTTACAGAGGACAGGGATCGCTCTTGGCCCCGTATGTGATGCCCAAGGAAACCATGGAACCTGGCGATATTGAAGGGGCACACTACCTCTACGGCCGGCTGGCCTATGATTTCAGCCAGGACAGCACCGCTGATTTGGTGGCTGTGTATGGGAATAAGGAAAAGGGAGGCATTCTTCGCCCCTCTTATACGCATCGTTTCACCAATGGGATCCAGCTGGAGCTGAGTGTAATCCATCCCTTTGGCCAGGGTGATTTCGAGTCCATTACCACCCAGGCCAGGCTGGCCGTTAAGTACCAGTTCTAGTGAAGTAAGAACACCAAATAAAAGGCTGGGAGCGCAGGGAGCTCCCGGCCTTTTTTAGCAGGAATGCCGCCCTCGAAGTCAAAACACTGGAGGAGGGGGGATGCACATGACCAAAGAGGAACAGCTGAGGTGTATCGAAGAAACGGGAATTGTGGCAGTTATTCGCACGCAGGATGGCTCTGAACTGGTTTCCATCTGCCAGGCCTTGGTGGAGGGCGGAGTGCTCGCGGTGGAGATTACTATGACTTCCCCTGGCGCCTTAGGGGCCATCTGCCAGGCGGCCAAGACTCTGGGGGGCAAAGCCCTGATCGGTGCAGGATCTGTGTTGGATCCAGAGACCGCTAGGGAGGCTTTGTTGGCCGGGGCACACTTCGTTGTTTCGCCTGTTCTGAACAGGGACGTAGTCGCCTTGTGCAGGCGCTACGGCAAGATCGTGATTCCCGGGGCATTTACTCCCACCGAGATTCTTACCGCCTGGGAAGCGGGAGCAGACGTAGTGAAGGTCTTTCCCGCCACTAAACTCGGGCCCAGCTTTTTCAAGGACGTGAAGGGGCCGCTGCCCCAGGTGAAACTCACTCCCACAGGGGGAGTGGACCTGAATAACCTAGGGGATTTCCTCAAGGCTGGTGCCGCCTTTGTCGGTGTGGGGTCAGCATTGGTGAGCAGGAACCTGGTTGCGGCCAGGGATTGGGCGGGCCTTACCGCCTTGGCAGCAGAATATGTTCAAGAAGTGAAAAAGGCACGGGCTGTGTAACCCGTGCCTTCATGACAGGCCTTCTTAAAACTTGAGCCCTGTGATGCGGAAGTTCACTTCAGTTCCTCTGGAACCGCTGATCTCCATGCCCAAGGAGAGGTCGGTTTGGTACAAGCCGAAGAACTGGACTTCGCTGCCAATGCCCAGGCGCACGCTGGGCCTCAGCTCAAACTGGGTTACCGGGGATTCTAGGGTGAATCTACCCAAAAAGTAGGGGCGCACCAAGGCAACGGCTATGGGTAGGTACTCATCACCCCAGGGATAGACTTGAACTTGAGGGGCCGCCGCCACCAAGAGACTGTCCTGGATGGGTACATCGGCCTGTGGCCTCAGTCCGCTCACTCGCAGGGACAGTCCTGCCACTGCCCTGGGGGATTCCCAGAGTTTATTGTTGCTGGCCGAAATCTGCCAGGCCTTTTCGCCTTGGGACACATAGGCAGCCTCCAGGGTCAGTTTCTTGATTTCCGGACCCTGTACAGTCACCCCAAAAGTGGGGAGATCCCTAGCCGCACTCTTGCGCACGAAGAGGTCAACAGAACCCCAGTTGTGCTTACCCCAGTCAAAGAAAACCTCGTGCCCTCCATCGAGGGGGTTGGCAAAGCCGTAGCGGTACCCGATGCCGAACCAGGAGAGGGGCCCATGGGTGAACTTGAAACCCAGCTTGGGGAAGTGGTAGAAATTATCAAATTGGAACTCTGGTCTGAAGGTGAGGCGTTTGGGCAGGGCTTCCACACGCCGCTCCGCCCTCTGCACGATCTCCTTGAGCTCCTCTTCACTGTAGCCTGCCTGTTTGTATGGCTGGAACTCAAAATCAGGATCCTTGGAGAGAATCACCGCTTTGATCTGGTCCATGTAGTCTAGGCCTGCCTGATAGCCCTGCTGGATAAAATAGCCTGCCTTATTGAACTCCCAGCTGGAATCCAATCCTACCTTGGGGACAATAAGCACATCTGCCATGGCGGTGTGCAGTTCGGTGTAACCACCCATCATGGCATTGAGGGAGAGGCGCAGGTTGTCCATGATATTGCGATAGTCTGCTCCAGCGTAATCCTTTTCCAGGGAAACAGCGATAATCACATCTGCCCCCATCTCGTCGGCCACATCGGCAGGAACTTGGTTCTTCAAACCGCCATCCACATAGTACTGGCCATCGATCTCCACTGGCGGGAAGACTCCGGGAATGGACATGCTGGCTTGAATCCCCCTGCTCACCTTCCCCTCATCTATGGCTTCATCCTCGCCAGTGCCTAGGTTGACCACCACTGACTTAAAGGGGATGGCCATCTCCTCATAGGTTCTGCCCCCCAGAAGTTCATCTAGGAACACCTGAATCCCAGTGCTGTCCACCACACCCCCTGTGGGAGGGAGGGGGATGTCAAAGAGCTTCGAGGTGTCTAAATGGGTGGCAATCACCTCCATGTTTTCCACTGAAAACCCGCCTGCATACAACCCAGCCACGATGCTGCCCATACTGGTGCCCACGATCATGTCCACGGGAATTCCGTTTTCCTCCAGTGCTTTGATGAGTCCGATGTGGCTGAAACCTCTGGCAGAACCGCCACCTAACACCAAGGCCACGGTGGGCGTGTTGTCCTGGGCAGTTACAGCCGACCAGGGAAGCAGCAAAACACAGGCTAGCAGCAGGCCACTCCACAGTTTTCGTTTATCGATCAATTCCCTCAACTCCCAAATCTAGTTGGAATTTCCTTCTTAGATATAGTTCGGCAGAAGATGTTCTTTTTTTAGTGCTGCTTCCAGAGTATGCGTCTTTAACCTCCCTGTCAAGCGACCAACGCTGCCGCCGCAGGTGGATAAAAAGGGGCAGTGCAGGCCATGCTAAAAGTGGAGGAGATGCTATGAGCAAAAGACAGGGGCCAAAACCCGATGATCGTCGGGACAATGTGGATAAGCTGAGGGAACAAGTGGTACAGACCATCGAGAATCTGGAGGAAGCCCATGACACTCTGCAGATGAATATTCCAGAAGAGCAGAAAGAGGCCATCAGGGCTAAGAATCGCCGTCGGGAAGAAGCCATTGCCGGCAAACGGGAAGAGATTCGCGATGAGTACGCTTTTCAGCAGAAAAAGGAATAGAGACTATGCTGAATACCGCCCAGACGGGCAAGGCCGCCCAGGAGGGCGGTTTTTTGGTGCAGGAAATAATCTTCCTGGGGCGGAATACTCTCTGTAGAGACATTGAAGGGTGTGTTGTTATGGCTGGAGATTCGATTTTGAGCACAGCTCCCATTTTCTCAGACGGCATGGTTCTGCAGCGAGGGGTGCCCCTGCGCCTGTGGGGCAAGGCTTCTCCCCAGGAAGAGCTGCAAGCCTCGTTTCGAGGCGGGGTTTTCTCCTTCCAGAGTGATGCCGAAGGTTCGTGGCAGTTAGATCTACCGCCCCAGGAGCCAGGAGGGCCCTTTGAGCTCACCATCACTGGGCAGAATGGCCAAAAGGTAATTAGAGATATCCTCATTGGCGATGTGTGGCTCTTGGCTGGCCAGTCCAATATGGAGCTGCCGGTAGCCAGGACCCTGGATCTCTATACTGAGGAGGTGCAGGGGGCGGAAAACCCCATGATTCGCCAGTTTCGTGTGCCCATCACCCATAACTTCCAGGGGCCGCAAACGGATCTCCCCAAGGGTACTTGGCAGGCGGTCACTCCAGAATCAGTACTGGAGTTCAGCGCCCTGGGCTATTTCTTTGCCCAGGTCCATTATGCAAGGTACCAGGTTCCCGTGGGGCTGGTGCTCACCGCCGTGGGGGGCAGCCGCATTGAGACCTGGCTCAGCGAAGAAGTGATTTCAGGACTGGGCGGCTATGAAGATATCGTCGCCAAGCTGAAGCAGCCCGGTTACCTGGATGCCATCATGCATGGAGAGCTGCGGGAATACGTTGCCTGGCAGAAAGAGCTCGATGCCAAAGACCAGGGCCTGCAGCCTGGTCAAATCCCTTGGAACAGCCCTGAGTTGGACGACTCTGAGTGGGATACCATGGTTGTCCCTAAGATTTGGAAAGGCACTGAGCTGGATAACTTCCACGGTTCTGTATGGCTGCGTCGCGAGGTGGAGCGGGGAGAGGGAGCCGGGGAAAGGGAGGCCCTGCTGCGCTTAGGCGCCATTGTTGATGCCGACGAAACCTACATCAATGGCGTACGGGTGGGCAAGACGGAGTACAAATATCCGCCCCGCAAGTACCAGGTGCCGCCTGGAGTGCTGAGGCCAGGTACCAATACCATCGCCATTCGGGTGATCATTAACCGGGATACCGGCGGCTTTGTGGAACGCAAGCGCTACGTCTTGGAGATGGGATCTGAGCAGGTCGACCTATCCGGGGAGTGGAAGTACAAAGTGGGGGGCACCATGGAGCTGCTGCCTAGGCTCACCAGGGCCCACCGCAAACCCAGCGGCATGTATAACGCCATGATTGCTCCTCTGAGGGGCTGTGCTTTTCGCGGGGTGCTCTGGTATCAGGGAGAGTCCAACGCCCATGCACCTGAACAATACCACAACCTGCTGAAGACGCTCATTGCCCATTGGCGTGAAGAGTTTGGCTGTCCGGATCTGCCCTTCCTCTATGTGCAGCTGCCCAACTTCGATACATCTTCTGAAGGCCTGGTGCCAGGCTGTTGGGCTTTGCTGCGGGAAGCACAGCTGGAGGCTTTGGAAGTGCCCAATACAGCTATGGCTGTGACCATCGACATTGGGGAAGCCAATGATCTGCATCCCCAAAACAAGAAGGATATTGCCTTAAGGCTGTCCCTGGCTGCCCGGCGCTTGATCTTTAGGGAGGATGTTGTGGATCAGGGTCCGCTTTTTAAGCGCTTGGAGCGGGAAAATGGTGCTCTGCTGCTGTACTTCACTAACATAGGTAGTGGCCTTAGGGCACAGGGGGGAGAGCTCACCTGGTTTGAGGTGTGCGGTGCTGATGGCATTTTCCATCCCGCCAAGGCCCAAATCGAGGGGGAAACCATCAGGGTGTGGAGCGCTGAGGTGCCAGAACCCCAGGGCGTGCGCTATGCCTGGCATGACAACCCTGAAGGAGCTAATTTGTACAATGAAGAAGGGCTGCCTGCCTCGCCGTTTCGGGCCAGTCTTTAATCGACAGGCAGGAGCATTGGCAAAACAAGAGCAGAAAAAGAAGGGGCCGCACTGAGCAGCCCCTTTTCTTATTCACTTTACACCCTTAATTTCCATACATGGCGTCGTACTTCTGAGCACGCTCGTCAATGATGGCCTGGCCGCCGGAGCGGAGGTAGTCATTGAAACCACGATCCCACACAGCATCGAACTCTTCTGGTTTAGCCACGATAGCCTGGGCCAGGAGATTGTTCCGCTTTTCAGCCAGGGCAGTGTCCATACCTTCTTGGGCCTTGATTTCGCCTACTTGGACGTTGATGCCGTAGCGGGCTTCATTGCTGGTAATTTCGTAGGCCCGCTCGATAAACCTGGCTTCCACGCCGGCATAGTTGAGGGCAACGGATCTGGCGGTCAGTACCGGATCACCCAGATCGAGGCCGTTGATGGTGATGGTGTAGTCGATGTTCTGCGGCGAGTTCATAATCTTCTCGCCTACAACCGGCAGGCTTTGCACAGCTCCATCTGGCAGCACTTCGTGGTGTACGCCTTCCTCACCGATCTGCAGGAAGCGGCGTGTCTCCAAATCGGAGATGAAGTCTAGGTAGAGCAGGGAAGCTAGCGGTTCCTTATTGGTTGCTGGGAAGAAGACCTTCCTGTCCACAGGAGCGCTGAGGTATTTGCGATAGATGCCTGCATCGTTGGGGAAGCATTCTACCGCTATGAAGGCTGCGTCTTCGCCCACCAGATTCTTCAGGTTGGCATGGATGCCTTCCTGGCCATCGCGATAGGGATAGTCCCAATTGTGGATAAAGGAGCCTACATAACCGGCTTTGATCATGTTGTCCTCTGTCCTGTCACCGGCTCCGTACAGCGGGAAGTCTTTCCACACTAAGCCTTCGTTGTACCACTGGTTAAGCTTGCGTACGCCTTCTTTGTAGTTTGGCCACAGCAGGTGGCGATCATCAAAGCCGTACACCCACATATCGCGATCAGACATGTCATTGGGTACAAAGGCCGAAATCACGTGGTCACCCCTCCAGCCAACGTCAAAGCTGATGGAGAAGGGCACCATTTTGTCGGCATCCTCGCCCAGCAGGAGTTCAGCGTTGTCCCTGAAGGCACGGAGCATATTTTCGAATTCTTCCATGGTCCTGGGTTCTTCAAGGCCCAGTTTCTGCAGCCAGTCTTCCCTGACAAAAGTGTTGATCCTCTTGTTCTGGAAGAGCAGAGCTTCAATGGCCCAGATGGTGCCGGTTTCTGGGTCGCGGTTCCAGTAGATGTTCTGGTCGCCCAACAGATCCCACAGGTTGGGAAGGAGTTCTTTATACTCTTCTAGGTAGGGGGCCAAGTCCGTCACGCCGCCCATGTTGGCATAGGTCTGAATGGTGGGGAAGCTGTAGGTGACGCAGATATCAGGTGCATCGCCAGCAGCCAGCAGGTTGTTGATTACCTCAACCTCAGTCCAACGTGGTACTGGCTTGAAGGTTACCTCAACATTGTACTTCTCCAGCATGCCCTTCTTGATAAAGTCTGTCCAGAAGTTGTCTTCTGGGGTAGAGCCGCCGGGATTGCTGCGGTCATAGATCTCCACGGTGATCTTGCGGGTGGTGGTGAAGCGTCCATCCACAAAACCGGGATCCGCAGCTAGAGCGATTACCGAACTAGCGACAACGAGCAGCAGGGTCAAGCACAGCACAACAAAGCGTCTTTTTTGCACGGCAAGTCATCCCTTCCTTTTGTTTTTTGAGCACTAACGTGCAGCAAAACCATGGTGAGCTAGGCTAATCCTTCAGGGCGCCTAGGGTGGCTCCGGCAATGAAGTATTTCTGGAGCCAAGGGTAAACAATGAGAATAGGGACGGTGGCAAACATGACTGTGGCTGCTTGGATGGTATCGGAAAGTCCAGGCATGCTCGCGAATCCTTCCTGCGTTTGAATCTCAATGCTGGTCACAGCGTTTAAGATGTTGTAGAGCAGGAGCTGAATGGGATGGTATTTGCGATCGTTCATATACATCAAGGCATCTGAAAACCCGTTCCAGCGGCCCACTGCGTAAAAGAGAGCTAGGGTGGCCATCACCGGTTTGGAGAGGGGCAGATAGATGGATGTCAGGATCTTGATAGGTCCTGCCCCGTCAATTTCTGCAGACTCCCGCAGGCTGTCGGGGATGGAGTAGAAGAAGGTGCGCATGATGATCATGTAAAAGACGGACAGGCTGTTGGGAATAATCAGCACCAAGGGGTGGTTCAACAGGCCCAGGTCTTTGTAGAGCAGGTAGTGGGGAATTGTTCCGGCGCTGAAATACATGGTGAACAGGATCATGGTGTTGAAGAAGCCTCTGCCCTTGAGCTGGCGGTAAGTGAGGGGATAGGCACAGAGGATGGTCATGACCATGGATACAACCGTGCAGATAGTGGTCAAAATGGCGGTCCAGGCCAAGGACCAGGTGTACTTGCTGTCCGTGAGCACCAAACGGTAGGCGCTGAAGTTGAACCCCTTAGGCCAGAGCAGCACTTCGTTGCGGATAATGGCCTCGGTGGAGCTGAGGGATCGTGCCAATACGTTTAGCATGGGCAGCAGGCAGATGATGATCAACAGGACACAGATCAAAGCGATGGCATAATCTGCTGCTTTACTGCGTTTGGACCTAATCACGGCTAAACCTCACTTTCTACTGGGCCTGGGAGTTACCAGATACCCCGCTCTCCAAACTTCTTCGCCAAGGCATTGGCTGCCACTAAGAAGATGACGCAGACCACAGACTGGAACAGCCCCACAGCCGTGGTTAGGGAGAACTGCAGGCCCCGAATGCCATAACGGTAAACGAAGATGGAGATTACGTTGGATACGCTGTTCACCAAGGGATTGCTCAGGGCGAAGGGCCGGTCAAACTCACTACTGAGGATGTTTCCCAGGCTGAGGATGAGCAGAGTAAAGATGGTTGGCCGCAGCCCCGGCAGGGTAATATACCAGATATTCTGCCAGCGGTTAGCTCCGTCAATGGCAGAGGCTTCGTAGAGTTCCGGGTTGATATTGGTAAGGGCAGCCAAGTAGATAATGGTGTTCCAGCCCACATTGCGCCAAATACCCAAAAACACATAGGTAAACACCCAATGGGTGGGATCGTTCAAAAAGGGGATGGGGCCCAGGCCCAGGCGGTTCAAGGCGACGTTAATCAGTCCTGTGGTGGGTGCAAGCAGCTGTTTAGCCAGCCCCGCAATGATAATCCAGGATAGAAAATGGGGCATGTATGCAACAGATTGGGTAAAACGCTTGAAGCGTGGGAAAGCCAGTTCATTGAGGAGCAGCGCGAGAATGATAGGTGCCGGGAAGCCGATGAGCAGATCGAGGAAGTTTAGGAGCAGCGTGTTCTTGAGTGCGTAGAGGAAGTCCAGGTTTTGAAAGGCTTTAATGAAATACTCAAAACCATTGTTGCCAGCCCAAGGCATTTCCCAAGGGCTCTGCACGATGCTGTAGCGCTTAAAGGCGATTTGAATGTAGGTCATGGGAATATATCTAAACACGATGAAGTAGGCAATGGGGATCGACAGCATCAAATAGAGGGACCAGTATTTGCGCAGGTAGTTGATGGTACTGCGGCGCTTCAGGAAAAAAGTAGGTTTCATTGCTTGCCCTCCACCCCTTTTTATACTACCATGGTAGTATACTTGAATAATATCTTACATTTTGATAAAAGTCAACCCATATTTTACGGGGCATTGGTGCATTTAACCCCCCCAAAACAATGTGAGCAGGCTGAAGCCAGGAGAGGAGGCGCTGCTGTGGAGACCATTTTGTTGAATGATGGCTGGGAGTTTGCCAAGGGGCCCCTCGATCTGCTGGATCCAGGGGAACTCAAGTTTGCCCCCGTAGACCTGCCCCATGATTGGTTGATCTACAACACCAAGGATCTCTATGAGGACGGCATAGGCTGGTACAGAAGGCATTTGGATTATAGCGGGAACAAGCGGGTTTTCCTCTATTTCGAAGGGGTGTACATGGACAGTTCCCTCTATGTCAATGGAACCTGGATCGGCGACTGGAAGAACGGCTACACCTCTTTTGAATTCGAGATCACCCAGGCCCTGAAACCTGGTGGGAATGAAATCCTAGTTCGAGTGGTGCACCAAGCCCCTAACAGCCGCTGGTATTCTGGGGCCGGCATTTACCGCAGTGTATGGCTGAAGATGTCAGGAGACAGCTACTTGGTCACTAACGGGGTGTATATCTCTACCAGCCGCCTCTTTGGGGAAGGACAAGCTTGGCTGGTAACCGTGGACTGCGAAGTTATGGCTGGTACCGGGGAAGAACTCATCGTGCAGCATGTAATTTACGATGGTGACAGCCCCACAGCCAGCTCCCAAGCGGTGCTGTCTAAGCCCGGGGGAGTGATCGTGAACCGGCAGGAGCTGGTGGTGCCCGGCCCAGAGCTGTGGAGCCCAGAGCACCCCCGCTTGTACAGGTTGGAGACCACTTTGATCAGCGTACGGACAAGCTTGGTGTTGGATAGGGTTGGCCACAACCTGGGCTTTCGGGAAGTGGTGTTCAGCCCAGATCAGGGTCTGATTCTGAATGGGAGAAAGCTTAAGCTGCAGGGAGTGTGTGAGCACCATGATCTAGGTGCCTTGGGGGCCGCCTTCAATAAAAGCGTGCTCCGCTATCGCTTGGAGCTTTTGAAGGAGATGGGGGTTAATGCCCTTCGCCCCGCGCACAGCGTGCCTGCCAAGGGGCTCATGGAGCTCGCTGACGAGCTGGGCTTTTTTGTGGTCAGTGAAGCCTTTGATATGTGGGAACTTCCCAAGACAGGCTTTGATTACGCCCGCTTTTTCCCAGAGTGGGTGGAGCGGGACGTGGCCAGCTGGGTGCGGCGGGACCGCAATCACCCCAGTCTGCTCATGTGGAGCATCGGCAATGAGGTGCTGGACACCCATGCCGCGGAGCGCGGCAGAGAGCTGACCCAACGCCTGATTGAGCTGGTGCGCCTCTATGATCCGCGGCGCAACGGTTTGCTCACTTTTGGCTCCAACTACCTGCAGTGGGAGAACACTCAGGCCTGTGCTGAATTATTGGAGGCGGTGGGCTACAACTACGGCGCGCACCTATACGCCGACCATCACCAGAAATTCCCCCACTGGGTGATCTATGGAAGTGAGACCAGCGCTGTGGTGCAGAGCAGAGGCATCTACCACTTCCCCCTGGAGGTTTCCATCCTAGCGGAGGATGACGGCCAATGTTCAGCCCTGGGCAACAGCCCCGTAAGCTGGGGTGCAAAGAGTGCGGAGGCCTGTCTGGAGGTGGAGCGGGAAACCCCCTTCTCCCTAGGGCAGTTTATCTGGACTGGGTTTGATTACTTAGGTGAGCCAACTCCCTACCACTCCAAAAACTCCTTCTTCGGTCAGTTGGACACAGCGGCCTTTCCCAAGGACTCTTACTACATCTACCAAGCAGCGTGGACTGATTATCGAACAAACCCCATGGTACACATCTTTCCCTACTGGGATTTCAGCCCTGGCCAAGTAATTGACGTGCGGGTGTGCTCCAATGCTCCCCAGGTAGTTTTGGAACTGAACGGCCGCGAAATCGGGCTTAAGAACCTGCGCGAGCCCCGCCATCTTGTCACCGCCAGCTGGAAGGTGCCCTTTACACCAGGTGAACTTAGGGCCACCGCCTTAGATGCAGAAGGCAGGGTGGTGGCCGCCGCGGTGCGCCACTCCTTCGGCGATCCCCACCGCATAAGACTGACCGCGAACAAGAGCGAGATCGAGGCCAACGGCACCGACGTGATTATGGTAGAAATCGCCCTGGAAGATGAGGAAGGCCATATGGTAGAAAATGCCGCTAACAGGGTTGATGTACAGGTTACAGGCGCGGGGAGACTGATTGGCCTGGATAACGGTGATAGCACTGACTATGATTCCTTCAAGGGTACCAGCCGCCGGCTGTTCAGCGGCAGGCTGCGGGCTGTGATCGCCGCAGCTTTGGAGCCAGGCGAGATCAAGCTCCAGGTTACTTCCCCTGGTCTGCCCAGGGCAGAAGTTCTTTACTACAGCCGTCCAGCAGTTGGGGGCCCGCCCCGGGGCGTTTCCGCTGTGGAGGTGAATCAACCCCAGCCTGTGCACACCGGGAGCCTGCAGGAAGTGCCCCTGCGTAAAATCGAACTGCAGGCAGCGGAGCCGCGGGTGCTCACTCCCGAACGCAGCGAGGCTGTAGTGCAGGCTAAGCTCTATCCCGCTGACACATCTTACCGAGACTTGGAGTGGTGGGTGGTTACAGCCGGGGGCAATAAATCGCGCTTAGCCCAGCTTGAGGGAGGGGGAACCGCGGTACGCCTCAAGGCCCAGGGTGATGGGGAGTTCCGCCTGCGCTGCTTGAGCAGGAACGGCACAGGTGTGGTGCGCCTTTTTGCGGAGCTGGAGTTTAGGGCAGAGGGGTTTGGCAGGCTCTTTAAAGATCCTTACCAGTTCATTTCCGGGGGACTGTACGATGCTGTGGTGGGGGAAGTGGGCCCTGGCAATGAGCGGGGCACAGCCACGGCGAGGGGAGTGGAGACTCAGGTAGGCTTTACAGACCTGGATTTTGGCTCCGATGGCTCTGATACTATAACCATCCCCTTTTTTGCCTTGACCAGCGGCCCCTACCCAGTACAGCTCTGGGAAGGAAAGCCCCGGGAGGACGGGAGTGTGCTCCTGCTAGATACCGTCTATCAGAGGCCTTCCCGGTGGAACGTGTACCAAAGTGAGACCTACCAGCTGACCAAGAGGCTCAGGGGTGTCACTTCGCTCTGGATCGTCACCCAGGATAAGATGCACATTAAGGGCTTTGCCTTTGCCAGGCAGAACCGGGCTTTCACCAGGATTTTCGCAGGGGAATGCGACCAGGTCTATGGGGATCACTTCGTGCGAGTGGAGAAAAGAATCGAGGAGATCGGCAACAATGTCACTTTAGATTTCGGTGAGTTTGATTTTGGAGAGAAGGGAGCGGGAAGCCTGATCATCTGCGGGCGTACCCCCTTAGCAAGGGCCGCCGTACAGCTCAGCCTATCCTCTGGAGGAAGCGAGGAGCGACAGCAGGTGGAATTTGCCCAGGCTGGTGATTATGCTGAGCAGGAGTTTGTCCTGAACCGCATTACTGGCCGAGTACAGGTGCGGCTCATTTTCCTGCCTGGGTCCAGATTCGACTTAGCCTGGCTGCAGTTTGTGCCTGCAGAATAGAATCTTCGTTTGGACGCAACAAATCGCGGTTGACTTTTACAAAACTGTTATATATTATTTAAGCATACTACCATGGTAGTATCTGGTTGTGGGAGGCGATTACCATACCGAACTATACAGCCAGACGCAACCCTAGGAGCCGGGCATCTGCACGGGAGTTTGTCTACAGTACTCTCCGCCACAACATCCTCCACCTGGGTTTGAAGCCTGGAACCAAAATGTCGGAACAGGAAATTTCGGAACAATTCAAAGTGAGCCGCACCCCGGTGCGGGAGGTCTTTGTCCATTTGCATCAAGACGGATTGGTGGAGATCTATCCCCAGCGCGGTACATATGTGTCCCTGATTAACTTGAAAGCAGTGGAAGAGGGGCGCTGGGTGCGGGAGATTATGGAAAAGGCAGTGATGGAAGAAGCGGCAGGGCACCTCACTGAAGAGCATATTTACCAGCTGGAGTCCAACCTGGCCGCGCAGGAGTTGAGCTGCCGCAATAAAAACTACCTGGAAATGCTGGCTTTAGACGATGAGTTTCATGCCACGATTTTTCGCGCCTGCGGCAGAGACCGCACTTACGAGATGCTGAAACAGCTGAACGTAGACTTTTACCGGGTGAGGGTGCTCCGCCTTTCCCACGACTTCCATTGGGATCAGATTCTCAGTCAGCATAGGGAGATGCTCCAAGCCCTACGCCAGGGAAGCAGGGAGGCTGCAAAGGAAATCATCGGTGAGCACTTAAGAATGGTTATTGTGGAGAAGGCCCAGCTGCTCGCTGAGTACCCAGAGTTTTTTGTGGACGTGTAAAGAGGTGTGGGGAAAGGATGATCTAGGTGAAGATCACAGATCTTAGGGCGACTACAGTTACTGTACCACTGGAGGCTCCCCTCAGGCACAGCAATGGTGAGCACTGGGGGCGTTTTGTACGCACAATTATTGAAGTGGAGACCGATGAAGGCATCGTGGGCCTTGGGGAAATGGGAGGGGGCGGCGAAAGTGCCGAACTGCAGTTTCAAGGCCTGAAGCCCTACCTTATGGGCCACGATCCCTTTGCTTTAGAGGAACTCCGCTTCAAAATCTGCAATCCCACCGCGAGTCTCTATAACAACCGCACCCAGCTCATGGCAGCTGTTGAATTTGCCTGCCTGGACATTATCGGTCAGAAGCTGGGCCTGCCGGTGCATACGCTTCTCGGTGGAAAGCTGAGGGATGAGGTTCCCTTAGCCAGCTATCTTTTCTTCCGCTATCACAGTGCTGACGGCCAGTACCAAGAGGTGCGCACCATTGATCAGCTGGTACAGCATACCAGAGAGTTGAAGGGAACCTATGGGTTCCGCACCCACAAGCTGAAGGCTGGAGTGTTTGATCCCGGCTATGAGCTGGAAGCTTATCGTGCCTTAGCTGTGGAGTTTTCCCAGGATTCCTTCCGCATTGACCCCAATGCCTGCTGGAGTGTGGAAGACAGCATCTGGTTCGGTGCTCAGATCGAAGATATTCGCAACGATTACTTGGAAGATCCCACCTGGGGCTTGAACGGAATGCGGCGCGTGCGGGAGAAGGTGCGCATTCCCCTGGCCACCAATACGGTGGTAGTTAATTTCGAACAGCTTGCTCAAAACATACTCAATCCCGCGGCTGATGTGATTCTTTTAGACACCACCTTCTGGGGGGGAATCCGCGCCTGTGTGAAAGCAGCACATGTGTGCGAGACATTCCAACTGGGGGTGGGTGTTCATTCTTCAGGGGAATTGGGTATTCAGCTGGCCACCATGCTCCATCTTGGGGCTGTGCTGCCCAACTTGTCCTTTGACATTGACGCTCACTATCATCACCTCCGCGATGATCTAGTGGTGGGCGGAAAATTCCAGATCAAAGACGGCAAAATTAAAGTTCCGGACGAACCAGGCTTAGGCGTTAAGCTGGACCGGGATAAACTGGCACAGTACGCCGAGCTGTACAAAGAACTGGGAGGGTACCCGTACGACAGGGACTCGAGACGACCTGGCTGGTATCCGCTGCTGCCCAATGAACGCTGGGCAGATCCCACTAAAACCGAGTAATGAAGGGGGGACCGCTTCTTAACCAATACTCTGAATTCGAAGATAGGTGTATCAACAAGACAAGCAAAGGAGGACGTGATTGTGAGAAAAATTGGATTGCTTGCTGCCGTGCTGCTCATTGCAGTGCTGTCGAGTGCGGTGTTTGCTTATGAGTCTGATCGCTACAACTTTGGAGACATTGACTTTCAAGGTGCAACCGTAACTGTCGTGGCACATTTCGACAATCTCTCGGCTTTCTACGAGGGTGGAGCCCGTGCTGGGCGCTTGGAAGAAGCTAAGGCACTCTTCAACATCGGCGACATCCAGCTTGTAACCGCCGGTTGGGATGAGGTGGGCGAGTTGGCCCTCAATCGTTACCTTTCTGGGGATTCGAAGTATGACCTCTGGCGGCTGCCGCACATAGCCTACTTCAGCCTCGCTACCCGCGGCGCATTCTATCCAGTGAATGAGATCCTGCCTCCCGAGTATTTCGAGACTCTCTCGCCAATTACCCGCGAGAAGAACGAGCGCCTGCTCTTTGAAGGGAACATGTTCCATTTCTCCGTAGGAACTCCCGATGACTACGGACATGCTCCCTTCGCGGTAGTGAACCTCGACATGTTTGAGCGGGAAGGCCTGCCTGATCCCTACGAGCTTTATGAAAACGGAGAATGGAACTGGAAGATGGTAGAGGAGATTGGCCGTCAAGTCACCCGCGACACCGATGGTGACGGCGTCGTGGATCAGTGGGCTCTGGCCTTTATCGATCCCATGTTCATGATCTTCTCCAACGGTGGAGCCATCACCAGGCTGGGCGACGACGGTAAGGTCTACTACGCCCTAGATGAACCCCAGGCCATTAATGCCCTGCGCAAACTGGGCGAGTGGGAGAACGTATTGGGCATTTCCTACGGTGACTGGCAGATGCGGGAGTTCATTACTGGCCGCACGGCCATAGGCAACATGCCCATGTGGCAGATTGATGCAAACGAATATGAATTCAGGCCAGGCATCCTGCCCCTGCCCATGGGCGACGATGTGGATGACTATGTCTTCTCGCCTGGAGTGGCCGACGCCATCTTCCTGCCCAGGAACTCTGCATATCCACTGGGCATGATCGCGCTGGACAACTTCCTCTTCCCGCTGGAAGATTACTTTGAGACAATGGAGGACTATATCCGCGTCCGCGCCTTTGGCCGCACGTCCTACGAAGTGCTCAATCGGGGTGTGTCAGAGGTGGACGGCGACGCCGCATACTACCACAACTTCCTCGGCGCCTGGTATCAGGGTGAGACCCCCTTCGGCGGCGTGATCATGGGGATCAAGGGTGGCGGCGTAGCTTCGACCATCGTGAACGAGTTCAAACCTCAAGGCCAAGCAATGATTGACGAGTACCTTAAGCAGTAAACTCTGAAGGGTTTCGGTCTGTGAGCCTGCGGGCTCACAGACCTTCCAGACATTAGAGGAGAGAACAGGGAGGTGGGCGATGATGTGGCGGAAGGTGTTGGCAGCAGCGGTTATCCTGTTGGCGGCCAGCTGTTTTGTTCACGCCCAGGGCACCTCGATCACCAACTTCACCGTCCCGTATACAAGCTATTTGTATGATTTCTGGGAAAAGGCGGTACCCAGTCCTCAGGCGTATCTTCCTTCCAAAATCGTACGCGGTGAAGACTTGCAGGTAGGAGCACTCAATAATCCTAATGATGTTTTTGTTTCTGAACAGGGGGAAATTTACATACTGGATACGGGCAACAACCGCGTTGTTGTGGCCGATCAAGACTTTAAGCTGCTCCGGGAGATCTCAGCGTTTGGCGATGGGGACAGCTTTAGTTCTCCTATGGGCGTTTTCGTCACTCCCGAAGGCCACATTTACGTCGCGGATACGGGCAAGGGGCGCATTGTGCACCTCAATCCCGACGGAAGCCTGAACCGGATCGTGCCTGCACCGCAAGCAGAGCTGGAAGGGGTTTTACCGGCCAACTTCAACTATCGGCCGCTCAAGGTGGGTGTGGATGAACACGGTAGGATTTACGTGATCGCCCAGGACTTATACGAAGGATTAATAAGCTTCAGCGCCGACGGCCAATTCAGAGGGTTCTTAGGTGCTCCCCGGGTTACGCCCAGCCTGGCCGATTACCTGTGGAGCCGCTTCGCCACCAAGGAGCAGCGCCAGAGGATCAGGGCGTTTCTGCCCACGGAGTACACCAACTTCGATCTGGATCCGGAAGGCTTCATCTACGCCACGAGCCATGCCGAGGACAAGACAGAGGAGGAAGGAGGCATCGCCATCAAGGTCCGCAGGATCAATGCGAAAGGCGATGACCTCCTCAGGCGGCTGGGGTTCTCGATACCCATGGGGGATGTGGAGTTCCCCGACCGTTGGTCGACGGCCACTCGCCGAACCTCCTCTATGTTGGTGGACATTACTGTCCAGCCTTACGGGGTGTACAGCGTCTTGGATGGCAATAGGGGAAGGGTCTTTACCTACGACAATAATGGCAATCTCCTCTACGACTTCAGCTATTATGGCACGGGCCACGGCCAGCTTGCCAGCCCCGCAGCCATCGACGCACTGGGTAAGACCATGCTTGTCCTAGATTCCAAAAGGGGAGGCATAGTTGTCTTTGAACCCACCGATTACGCACTCCTGATCTGGGCAGCCCTTGATGCCTATGATCGCGGTGATTACTACCTGGCTGAGAAAATTTGGGGGCAGCTTTTAGTGCTTAACTCCAACTTTGACGTGGCCTATACGGGTATCGGCCGCGCTCTGCTCAGGCGGGATGAGTACGCCGAAGCCATGGAAAACTTCAGGCTGGGCAACAACCGCACTGAGTACTCCGATG
This sequence comes from Bacillota bacterium, assembly GCA_012837385.1. GTDB lineage: Bacteria > Bacillota > Limnochordia > Darwinibacteriales > Darwinibacteriaceae > DTU010. Next base: position 89 of record DURH01000071.1, on the reverse strand, counting down.
CCTTCGAACTGTACAGAAAAGAACTGGTTTACGAATACTTCCCCCAAGCCTTTGCCGTTTTCGTGGTTGTGCTGGCAGCAATCTTTGTC
>DURH01000009.1 GCA_012837385.1 Bacillota bacterium | reverse complement strand
CAAGATCTGCTGGGGCCACACTGTCCAACCAGGCAAAGGCTGGGAAATGGACCAACACTTCCATGGCTGCCAGCACCAGCACCGCGGGAATCGATGCCAATAGAAACGCGTTCCCCGCCTTATAGCCTGACTTAAAGAAACTGGTGAGGAAAAGGAAGTTGAAGATGGCGTAAATCACAAAGCCGAAACCATAATAGGCAACATTGGCCTCGATCCCCGCGGGGTTGCCCTGGGGCAGGAGACTCACCCGCCAGAAGGCCAAGGGAAGGGAAATAAGCATCTGCGCTAGCTGGACCGACACAATCATCAGGAGTTTCCCCTTCACCACATCCCGTTTGGGAATGGGCAGCAGCGCTGAATAGAAGATGTCATTGGTTTCCCGGCCGTAGAAGAAAGTGTTGAAAACCCCTAGGCAGCCGAACATAAACACCATGCCGTAAGGATAGGCAGGGACTATCACCAGCACTCCCAGGAGGGCAAAGATGAACAGAGTGGGATGGGCTGCTAAGCGCAGTTCTTTATACAAAAGATTAAGCATGGCGCATGCTCCTCTCCTGGCGAATCATAATCTCCTCCAGGGAAAGTTCGCCGCTTTCCCCAGGCTGCTTCAGGTGCTGGAAGGAGCGGACAAACTCCGCCTTTTCCGCGCTGGCCAGCAGCTTTCCAGCGCTGATGTAAGTGATATCATCGGCACACTTCTCCAAGTCTGAAGTGATATGGGTGGAATAGAGGATGCTCAGATCCCCTTCCTTGACCAGCTCCCGGAACAACTCTAAGAGTTCGTCCCTGGCTACTGGATCCAGCCCACTGGTGGGTTCATCTAAGATCAGCAGCTGGGCGTTATGGGAAAGGGCGAGGGCGATCATGTACTTCACCTTCATCCCCGAAGAGAGTTCCTGAACCCGCTTCTGGGGGTCCAGGGCAAAGCTGCGCAGGTAACCTTGGTAAGCATCTTCATCCCAGTGCTCGTAAAAGCGCAGGGTCACTTGGGTAATCTCCGCCAGCTTCTTATGCTTATAGAAATCAATACCCCCCAAAACCACTCCAATCTTCTGCTTGCACCGCTCTTCATTACTTCTGAACTCCTGGCCAAACATAGACACCTGCCCCGCATCTGGATTGACCAGATTCAGGATGGATTTCAAAGTGGTGGTCTTGCCGGCGCCGTTTTTGCCAATCAGGCCCATGATGCGGCCTTTGGCCAGGCGAAAGCTGATGTTGTCCAACACAAAACCAGGGTAGCGCTTGGTGAGCCCCTGTACAGTTAGTGCATCCATGTAAATCACTCCTGTCCGAAAAGTTTGTCCACGGCCACACCTGTCCTCTGCAGGAACGTGTCGGTCCTGATCAGAGCAATGCCTGAACTGGCCGGGTTAGTGTCGCCCATCACCAGGAGGGTGTCTCCGGGCTTGAGGTTAAAGGTGTCCCGGGCTTTCTTGGGAAGCACAATCTGCCCCCGTTCTCCTAGGGTGGCTACACCAAACAGGTGCTTGTCCTTGGGCGGTATGGGAAGCCCTTCCTGCTCTGAGTCATAACGCACCAGATTATCCAGGCTTACATCGAAGAGCTCCGCCAAGGCCTCGCAGTTGAGGAGATCAGGCAGCGATTCGCCTCTCTCCCATTTCGCCACTGCTTGGCGGGTCACACCGATGCGCTCTGCTACTTCTTCCTGGGTGAGGCGCTTCTGACTGCGCAGAAAGCGCAGGTTGGACGCGATATTATCTCTCGAATTATTCATACTCTTCATACCTCCCACCCTTATAATACACCCATTTACATGGAAACCAAACCAACCCAGACTAACCAATTCTGTTAATGTTAGTTGCGCAACCAAAAAAGGCTGGTAGCCCAGCCTCAACGCGTAATATTCTGCTTCAGCTTTGCCCCGCACTGACTGCAGTACTTGGAATCTGCAGTTACTGAGGCCCCACAGTTAGGGCACTCCAGCGCCCCCTTCTCGCCGCGGAAAAGGCGGTGTAGCCAGCTGGAAATGCTGTCCGCGTGGCCCACCAGGGTCAATCCCAGCCCGATCTTCACCAGGTAACTGCCTGCCACCAGCAGAACCAGCCCCAGCATTCCGCCTTCCAAGTTGATTTCCCGCCACCAAGGAAGGATAAGTGGATCGGGTAGATCAGGATCCAGCACCAAGACCGCCCGCAGAAACAAGGCCAGGCCGGCGAGGGTAAGGATGCCGCCAACGGCCAGCAGAACAATCCCACCTGTGGTGAGTTTACGTTTCATACTATCCCTCCTCCCATTGATCATACGCCTTCCCAAAGGGATCAAGACTGAAGCGGCGAAGTCAACCCTAAGGCAGTCTAGAGAAAAGAGGTAGTGTTGATGAGTAAAGAGCAGCTGTTGTACGCTTCCCTCCACAACCTGTATCTGCTGGAAAAAGCAGAGACAGCCACCATTGTGTCGGATTTGATGGGCCTCCAGTCCCAATTTGCCAACAACCCCAAGTACGCCCTGCAAATTCGGGCGTCCGATTATAGTGAAGACAGCTGGCATCGGGGCCTGGTCAAAACCTGGACATTCCGCGGTACCCTCCACGTGGTCCGCGAAGATGAGCTGAGCCTGCACCTTTCCGCTGTGGGTGTGCGGCCCTGGGATGATCGCTGGGGCATAGATCCCAAGGTTAAACCCTATTGGGCGGAAAAGCTGAGGGACTGGATCGCCTCCGGCGTCTCAGAAAGAGACCAACTTAAGGAAAAATGCCTGGAGGCTGGAATGGAACCTGAGCTTCTGGACAAGGTATTCTACGGCTGGGGCGGCCTGCTGCGAGATATGTGCGCTCGGGGCCTGATCGCCTACGCCCCAGGCACCAAGAAGCTGTTTGTTGCCTGTAATCTTGAGCTTATGGATAAACAAGCGGCGCGGCTGGAAGTAATCCGCCGCTATTTCCAAGCCTTCGGGCCCGCCTCCCTCAACGACTGCGCCTATTTCACTGGTTTTCGCAAGAGTGAGGTAGTCAAGCTTGTACAAGCAGCAGGCTTGCCCCTGAAGAGCGTCTTTGACCAGGACAGCGAGCTCTTCTACTTAGGCGAGCTCCCCAGCGATGGTAAAATCCCAGAGTGCCTCTTTCTAGCCGGCTTTGACCAGCTGCTTATGGGCTACCGCGACCGCAGCCGCTACCTAGACGACAAATATAAAGTTAAGGTGACTACTAATACAGGTATTGTCTTCCCCACCATTCTGCTCCACGGCAGGCTGCAGGCTAAGTGGAAGAAGGATGGAGCTAAGCTCCTAGTCACCCCCTTCCACCGCCTCGCCAAACGGGATCGCGACCTGATCGCGGACAAAGCTAAGGAAACATTCGGTGCAGATATCCAAACAGTAACCTTTGCTGAACCCGATTAATTCAGCAGCCCAAGTCCTCTTCAAACTTGCCCACCAACTGCTCGGGCCAAGGAGAAAGCGGTGCTAAGCGGCCCAAGAAGAAGCGCAGGGTCTGGGGTTCGTCAACGAAGTGCAGCCCCCCAATTAACCGGCGGTGCTGGTAAAGCCAAGTAATCCGGTCAATGGCGTATTTCACATGGGAAAGGGTGTACACCCTCCTGGGAACCGCCAAACGGAGCAGTTCCAGATCGGCTAGCACTTCATTTCCCTCCGCATCCCGTGCTTCAGACATGGTGCCCCTTTCCATACCCCTGATCCCACTCACCAGGTACAGCGCCGCGGCTAGGGCTCCCGCTGGATACTGCTCCTGGGGAAGGTGATCCACAAACTCGGCAGCATTGAGGTGGCAGCCCAGCCCTCCAGGGGGAGTGACCACTGGGACACACCGCTTTTGGAGCTCCTCCACCATGTAGGCAATAAACTGCGGGCCTTGACTGATCATGTCTTCATCCATAGTTTCCTCCAGCCCCACCGCGATGGCTTCCATTTCCCGCACCGACATACCGCCGTAAGTGAGAAAACCCTCATAGAGGGGGAGCAGTTCCCGTAGCTTGACAAAGAGATCTTCCCGGTTGGTGCAGATTCCTCCCCCTCTAGCACAGCCCAGCTTGCGCGCGGAGAAGTAGATCACATCCACAAGATCTGCAATGCTGCGGGTGATCTCCCGGATGGTCAATCCACGGCACTCCTCCTCCCTCTCCTTGATAAAGTGCAGATTGTCAGCTAGAAGGCTGGCATCCAGCACTAGGATCAAGCCGTACCGGGTGCAGAGGTCCCTCACTTGAGCTAAGTTGGCCAGGGAAAAAGGCTGGCCACCAATAAGGTTAGTACCCGCTTCCATCCGCACGAAAGCTACCTGTTCAGCCCCATGCTCCTCGATCAGAGCCTCAAGCTTTTCCACATCCATATTACCCTTAAAGGGATAAGTACTCGTAGTTTCCAGGGCTTCGGGAATATAAGCTTCCACGACCTCCCCGCCGCTGAGCACAATATGGGCCTTGGTTGTGGTGAAATGGTAGTTGGTGGGCACGATCATACCTGGGCGCACCAGCACCTTTGCCAGCAGGTGTTCACAGGCCCTCCCCTGGTGGGCGGGGAGGAAATGGCGGGTGCCGAAGATTTCCTGGCACTTGCGCTCCAACCTAGTGAAGGTTTGGGAACCTGCGTAGCTGTCATCCGCCATCATCATCGCCGCTTGCTGCGCATCGCTCATGGCGTTCACACCGCTGTCGGTGAGCATATCCAGGAACACATCCTCGTTTTTCAAAAGAAAGTTGTTGTACCCAGCTTCCTCCATGGCCTGCATACGCCTTTCAGGCGGCACCAGCCTGATCTTTTGGACGATCTTGGGCTTGTGCATCTCCAAGGGGATCTGTTCCCCACTGAACAACTTCACTCTGTTCACTCTGATCTCTCCTCTACTTGTTTTTGCTAACAAAAAAAGCCGTCCTTGACAGGACGACTCTCAGCCGCGGTACCACCTGGATTAATCTGCACGCAGATTCCCTCTAGGGAGCTATCACTCCCGCAACCGTTAACGCCGGTAGACGGCTCGATCTACTCTAAGTTCAATCGGCAACTCCAGGGTGTAACTTCAGCTCCAAGGGATTACTGGGTTGCACCAACCCCCAGCTCTCTGAAAATCCTTCTTGCAGCCTACTTAATCCCCTTCAACGTCTTTTTCGTTACGTATATTAGAAATAGTATACGCCCTTGGCGGGGACCTGTCAACTACAAAAACAGCCCTCCGCTCCTGTTTGCGCTCCAGCACGGTGCCTGCAGCACTCCCTGCACATATACTGTACAAAGTCTGGCAAAGGAGGGATTATACTGAACAACCTCACCCCTGAACCCACCCAAGCAGTCATTTCCACCCAGACCCATGTCCACGAAATCCAAGGCAGCACCATGGTCTTCACTGAGATACCCCACAATCACCGCTTTGCTGGCATGACTGGCCAAGTCATCCCCATTGGCAACAATGATCACATTCATGCAGCCAGCGGCATCAGCACGCTCAACCGGGGCCATGTCCATGATTTTGTCTTTGCCACCTTGATTGACGACCCCTTAAGAGAATAAGGAAGAAGGAGTTCGAGAATCCCAAGCAGATGCTGCCTCTGTTTGGGATTTTGCACTTCTGGGCATGGTTCTGCGCCGCGAAGCGTTACAGATTCTGCCAGATATGGGAGGAGTTCCCTCTGTATAGTTGAATAGTTAACATAGTTAAAGATTACTCACTGTTCAGTGAGTCAAGAAAGGGCTGACTGCAACTTATGGAACAACGTGTCGAAAGTAGAGCTTTCCGAATCGTAGCCGGTGCAGTGCTGACCCTGGCCCTGCTGGCCAGTGGCTATCTTCTTGGTGTTACCCAACTGACTCCAAAACCTGAGCCAGCTCTGGCCGAAACCGCAGAGTTTCTGCAGCTGACGGAAGCAGTGAATTCCATGGGTACATCCCTCACGGACTTGACCAGCCAGATAGCAGAGCTGCAGCTGGGCCTGACAGACCTCTCAGGACAGGTTAATCAACTGCAGGTTGGCTTAGGAGACCAGGTGGAAAAGCTGCAGGTGGGCCTCGGCGGCCTCTCCACCAAAGTAGAGCAGCTGGAACTTGGTTTCGCTGGCCAAGCAGAACAGATTCTAAGCGGCTTGGCTGAGGAGATTACCCAGATTGAAGAAGGCCTCACTGGCCTTTCCAGTAGGCTGGAGCAGCTGGAACAGGGCTTAGCTGGCCAGACCGACCAGATTCAGCTTGGTGTGGCTGAACAGATGGCACAGATTCAGGCAGACCTCAATGGCCTAGCCAATCAGATGGCACAGCTGGAACTGAGCTTTGCTGGTCAAGTGGAGCAGTTGGAAGTGGGCTTCGCTGGCCGAGTTGAAGAGCTGGAAGGAAGCTTAGCTGGCCAAACTGGACAGATTCAACTGGAAGTGGTTGAGCAGTTAGCCCAGATTCAAGGAGAGCTCAGCGGCCTCGTAGGACGAGTAGCACAGCTGGAAGTGGGCCTCTCCGGTCAAACCGAGCAAATTCAGCTGGGCCTGACCGATCAGCTCACCCAAATCCAAGGAGAACTCGGCGGCCTCGCCGGGCGAGTAGAACAGCTGGAAGTAGGCCTCTCCGGTCAAACCGAGCAAATTCAGCTGGGCGTAGTTGGGCAGATGAACCAGCTGCACGCAGACGTTACTGGACTAGCTGAAAAGGTGGCCCAACTAGAAGCCGGACTAACCGAAATGGTGATCAGTTCCCAGGACGAACCCCAAGCTGCCGATGGTCGTTTCGATGAATTGGAAGTAAGCCTGGCTGAGCAGGTGACCGAGATCCATGTTGAGCTCACAGGCCTTGCCGCTCAGCTCACCGAGCTGCGTCAGGGATTGAACGCTCTGCAGCGCCACTTAGATGGGCAAAAAGCGGAGATCGAGGCTTTAGCCAGCGAACTCGCTGCCTTTACCGAGACAGCAGGCGAACAGACAGCGGCTACTACAGCTCAGCTGCAGGCTTTAGCTGAAACTATAGAACTGCAGGCAGCCCTGCCCTCGGTGCCTGTTCCAACAGCTGTAGGCACAGGTTATACGGACGAGGAAGCAGTACCCGCAGCAGCAGCAGTCCAACCTTTACCCACAGCCGCACCCCTGCCTGTGGCCGAGGAAGAAGGCCAGGTGGGACGGGTTATTTCCGAACTCGGGCCTCAGCTGGTGATTGTTGAAAGATCACCTGGCCAGCTGGTAGTGGTGGCTAAGATTAGGCCCCGGGATACTGTGTGGGGCTGGGCCGATCGCTTCCAGTCTCCGCCCACCCAAAAGTTCATCAATGAGATCATCGAGCTGAACCAAGTTGATCCCTATAGCCTGAGTATTGGACAGGAACTCCTCATCCCCTTGAGCGAGGATCTCTTTAGGTATATAGAAACGGAGTGATGGTGATGGCCGGCACTGAGATGAACAAGCGCAGGCAGTATGGAAGCGAAGCGCTCCTCATCTTCTTTTCCATTTTCGCCTTGGCCGTATCGCTGCTGGTGGTGTCCATCCGCCTGATGAAACAGCAGGCTGAAGGAGTCCCATCCACCGCCCTGCTCATCCTGGCAGTGATCGGCATCGCCGGCGGCGTTCTGGGCATGCTCGCCGCTGCCCGGAGCCGTGCCAACTCCTCACCAGTGGAGGAAGCCCCCCTGCCTGAGGCCCAACCCCAAGCGGAAGCCAATGAACCGCAGGAAAGTGCCGCCAAGGTTCGTTTGGGGAAATATGTGCAGGTTCTGGAGGAACAGAATCAGGACCTCCGGGAGGAAAACAAGAAACTGAGCGAGGAAGCGGGCAAGCTCCGCTCCGATACAGCTGAGTGGCAGCGGCGCAGCCTGGAGATGCTGCGCATGCTGGATGGCATGGGGGAAGATGGCTCCAGCATCAAGAAACACTTCGCCCAGCTCGTGTCTCCCCTAGGCGTCGGAGTGATCGAACCTGAACCAGGGGCTGCTTTTGACGAAAAGCTGCACCAGGAAGCAGTTACAGCCCCAGCCACAGATCAGGAGCCCGGGACAGTGGTGGAATGCCTGGAATGGGGCTATACCGTAAACGGACAGGTGGAAACTCCTGCCAAGGTCATCGTAGCCCGAACTGAGTAAACACAGCTAGTTAGAGTCGCCAAAGCCGCCTGTTCAACTAGGAACAGGCGGCTCTTTTCTGTGCAAAAATCTGCGGTTAAATCCAACTAGAACGGAGAATTATCATTTTCAGGGGTGCCCGTTTCTTTGAAGCGGGGATAATCCTCCACCTGCAGTACTTCCATGGTTTTGCAGTAAGCTGCTACAGCATCATGGTAGCGCAGATCGAGTTGGCGCCACTTGATTTTTCCAGCGATCTCCGAGGTGTCATTGCCCCCTGAAGCCATGTAAGCACTGGTAGCCACAGAATACATCCGCTGGGGATCAATGGGAGTGCCATCGGGCAAAGTGAGCTGCAGCACTTTCTGGGGCGAGGGCTTGGTATGATCCACTTCCACATGGAATCCGGAGATGAGCAGGGCCGCATTGTTGCCAAAGCGTTCAGGCTCGTAAACCAGTTCCATCAGGGCATAGAGCTGCTCCCCGCTGATCTCTCCCACACACACAGGATCGTTGTAACCTGATACCAGGGTGATGGTCTCCCTAGTCACCACCCCCGGCTCAATCATCCCGCAGGCACTGGTGGCATTCATATAGGCCAGCTCAGTCTGACCCCCATGGCGCATGGCGTCCGCCAGGAAATCGCCGAGCTTAGTCTCCCTAGCCAGCTTCAGCACCCAGGTCTCCTCCGCCTGGGATAGGGGTTCGTTGAAATACGGTTCAAAGGGGTCTGTCACAGAGCGAGCGTAGGCAGCAATATCGGGCCTGCCTTCTCTTTCCCAATCGGTGAGGAGAATCTGGCACTCCCTGCTAGTGATCTTCCTAGTTTCGGTGTCAAAGGCTAACCGCACATGGCCTAAGCTCTCTCCGGCAAAACCCGCCTTGATTACACAGGTGTCCTTGACAATCCCAGCATAGTCTCCAGGGATGTGCCCGCCGATGCAGATATCCACAGGGGGAATGTCTTTAAGGAAGTCCCACATTTCGCCGCTGATGCCTCCATCCTCTTCAATATAGAAAGGGCAGTGCGTCAGGGCGATCACCACCTCTGCTCCCTGGGCCCTCATCTCGGGGATATAGCGCCGAGCAGCTTCCACGGCGCTGGATACGGCAAAAGGTGCAAAGGCGGATTTTTCCACCATGTAGGGGGTGTATTCAGTCCCGATGCCAAGCACGCCGAACTTCACTCCCTGCCGTTCTAAGATCACGTAGGGCAGTGTACCCTGTATGGGCGTTCCATCCTTGTAGTGGATATTGGCGCACAGCACAGGGAACTCGCAGGCAGCAATACACTCTTCCAAAAAGGCGCTTCCCCGGTCAAACTCGTGGTTGCCAAGGGTCATCACATCAGTTCCCATCAGGTTAGCCGCCTTCACCACAGGCAGCCCACCCCACAGGTTCACGGAAAAATGATCCCCAGCGTCCAGCAGCAAAGTTCCCGCAGGGTTCAGGTCCCTTATGCTTTCCACCGTGGCGGAAAAGGCTGACAACCCCGGTGTGGCCTTGGATTTCCTCAACCTCCCAGAAAAGTCAGCATGGCAGAGCAGATCAAATATCAATTCCATTGATGATCATCCTTTCAATCCGCCGCGGGAAACACCAGCCACAATATGGCGCCTGAAGAACACAAAGAGGATGAGCATGGGCACCACCACAATGGTTGCCGCAGCCATAAGGCGTTCATAACGGATCCCGCTGGAGGTCATAAATGCGTAGAGCCCGAAGGGCAGGGTGCGCACCTGGGTGGTGTTGGTGGCAATCATAGTCCACAAGAATGAATTCCAAGCCGCAATGGCGTTGAGCAGCCCGATGGTGGCCAAGGCAGGTTTGGCGATGGGCACCATAATGCGCCATAGATAGCGCCAGTTGTTCGCTCCGTCCACCCGGGCTGAATAGTAAATGGTGTCGGGGATGGACAGAAAGAAGTTCCTAAGGATATAGGTGTAGAAAATGCTGGAAGTAAACGGTATCACCAAGGCCACCAGGGTGTCCATGAGCCCCAAGGACACAATGGTGGTGTAATTGGTGATGATCAGGATCTCAAAGGGAACCATCATCAAAGCCAGCAGCATGGCGAACAGTAAGTCACGCCCTGGGAACTTCAGCCTGGAAAAGGCAAAGGCGGCTAAGATGGTAGTGAACAGACTCAGGACCACTGAGCTCAGGGTAACCACAACTGAGTTTCTGAAGTAGATGAGAAAGGGTGCCTTCTGAAAGGCGTATTGATAGTTCTCAAACATCAACCTGCGCGGCCAGAACGTAGGAGGCGTGGTGTTCACCTCTGCAGCCGTCTTTAGCGAAGAGATGATCATCCAAAAGAACGGGAAGGCCATAACCAGAGCCCCGGCAGTGAGCAGCACATAGAGCAGTGTCTTTTTCAGATTCTTCACGGCTACCACCTCAATAATTCCTCCACTTGCGCTGAATCACAAGCTGGATGATGGTAAAGAGCAGGACGATTAAGAACAGAACCACGGCGCTGGCAGCAGCATGCCCCAGCTGCCACTGTTTGTAGAACTTGTCATAGAGGTAGTACACGATGGTGTACAGAGAATAGGCGGACCCAGGATTGCCGTTGAACAGAGGAAAGAGCTCACCAAAGACCTTGGAAGCCGAAATCATGTTCACAATCATGGTTAAGCCGATGGTCGGCGAAAGCAGCGGCAGTGTAATGCGGAAGAAAATCCGCCAAGGCTTAGCCCCATCCACCCTGGCCGCAGTGTAGTACTGGGGATTGATGTTCTGCAGCCCCGCCAAAAGCAGGATGATGGTGAAGGGCAGCATGCTCCAGATCCCGTAAATGATCAGTGCCGCCAGGTTGTACCTGGGGTTGTTCAGCCAGTTAATGGCCTGTACGCCAAATCGGGACAAGAAGTAGTTGATCAGTCCGTAATCAAAATTGAACATCCATTTCCAGACCAGGCCAACTGCGGTTATGGAGGTTACCATGGGCATAAAGTACGCGGTCTGAAACAGGCCCTTGAGCCTGATATTCCCGTTCAGCAGGGTGGCCATGAGTAGAGACAGCACGGTGGCAATGGGAACCACAAAGAGCACATACAGCCAAGTGTTCCTCAGGGCGTTGAGGAAGTTGGGATCCGAAAAGATCTTCACGAAGTTGCCCAGACCCCAGCCGCTAAAGCTGCCCGTCATAAAACTGTAATTCTCCTTTAGGGAGATCACGAACACGTTGATAAAGGGATACACGGTGAACACCGCCAGGCCCACCAAAAAGGGCAGCAGAAAACCCAGGGGCTCCAGGAAGGTCCTGGCAGTTATCGGTTCCCGATCCAAACGCCTTTTGCTCATGCGTATCTCTCCCCGCTCTCCGCGTCAAAGAGGAACACGCCCTGGCTCTTGAAAGCTATGGGCAGCTTATCTCCCTCCTGAACCTCCTCCTCACTGGGGACAAAACCCCGCATCTGCTGGATACTGCCCACCGCAAAGCGGATCAGCTCATCCTTGCCCAGGGAATAGCGTTCCAGCACAGGCACTGCACAGATGGGTTCCTGGGGCCTGGCCACAATGCTTTCCGCCCGAACCGCGAGGACAACAGGCAGGCCATCAGCCAAGTTCCGGGTAAGCCGCATGGGGATTTTGATGTCACTACCATCCAAAACTACAGAGGTGCCCTCGATCTTCCCAGACAGCCTATTGATGGGAGGAGCGCCAAAGAAATCAGCAACAAAGAGATTTTCAGGCTGCTCGTAGATGGAGCGGGCGGAACCCTTCTGCTGCAGGAGTCCATCGCGCAGCACCACTACCTCGTCTGCAATACTGCCCGCTTCCTCCTGGTCATGGGTGACAAAAACGGTGGTGATTTTGGCCTCCCGCTGGATGCGCTTGATTTCCTCCCTCATCTCAATACGCAGCTTGGCATCGAGGTTGGATAGGGGTTCGTCTAGGAGCAGAACCTCCGGTTCCTTAGCTAAGGCCCTGGCAATGGCTACCCTCTGCTGCTGGCCGCCGGACAGTTCCGCAGGTTTGCGCTGCAGCAGCGTGGAGACGTGCACCAACTCCGCCAGTTCCTCGGCGCGCTGAATGCGCTCCTTCTTAGGCATCTTCTTCATTTCCAGGGGAAAGCAGATGTTCTGCAGCACCGTCATATGTGGGTACAGGGAGTAGTTCTGAAACACCAAGCCGATATTCCGCTTCTCCGGCGGTAGGGCGGTCACATCCCGCTCATCAAAGAACACCTGGCCGCTGGTGACCGGCACGATGCCGGAGATCATGTTTAAAGTAGTGGTCTTCCCACAGCCAGAGGGCCCCAGCAGTGCCGTGAGCTTCCCGCTGGCCAGGGTAATGGAGAGGTTGTCCACGGCGGTAGTTTCACCAAAGCGTTTGGTCACATTCTTGAGCGTTATCTGCACACAATCACCTCAAAATCTCCTTGATGGGTACGCCATCCACATCCTGCATAGAAAAGCCCAGCATCTCCGCCATGGTTGGTGCTAGATCAACCATGGAAATGGCAGTCTTGATCTCTGCCGGTTTGACGCTGGGGCCCTTGGCAAAGAAAGTGGTCACTTCCTCCCGCTTGGGACTGCCGCCGTGGGTAGCCGCGGTGGTCTGGAATCCGGGGATCTCGCTTCCCCACAAAGCCTCTCCCTGAGCAGCTTCTGAAAAAACGATGGGGCGTCTGCTCTCGATCACAAAATCGAAGGGCCCAGCCAGGCCATACTCCCTCTGCGCCTCTTCTGCACCCAGCACCAGATCCAGCTGCACCTGGGGATCCTCCCGCAGGCTTTCCAGAAGGTTTCGCACCCTCTGCAGAAGCTCCTCATCCTTGGGATCCCTTACTTCTATGAAAGCAGTGAGCCGAGCCGAGTGGCAGAAAGCATCGAAGGAGAGCACATTACCCTGGGCATCAGTTTCCAGAAGGCCCTGGGCCTTGAGGAAGTTGTTCATAAAGAAGGTGTCCTCCACATCTGTCTGCCCGTGGTCACCTAGAACCACAATGTTCGTATTCTCCAGTGTCCCTTTGCGCCTGAGCGCTTCCAGCAGTGCGCCCAGCTCTTCGTCGTGCTTGCGCAGCTGTTCTCTGGTCTTCTCGTGGTAGACGCCATGGAAATGCCGTACACCATCTAAGTCGCACATCTTCACCAGCATCACATCAGGCTGCTCCAAATCTTCCAGGATATCAAGGGCCAAAGCCATGGTAAAAAGGTCCAAGCTTCGATCGGGGCCCTTAAGGTAGCGTCCATGTTTGTAAAAATAGCGATCCAAGAGATTGTCCGTGGCTGTACCCACCAACCACTGCTCAGGTTGATAGCCGTAGTAATCATAGGGAACTATCATGGGCATGTTATAATCCCAGTCCGCACCTCCTGAAACCGGCCAAGAGAGGGAACATGTGGTGAGCCCGTGTTTCTTAGCGGCATCCAAGAGGGTTGTACCCCGCACTTGGCTGCGCATACTGTACCAAGGCGCCCCCCTCTTCCCGCCCCGAGTTAGGGTCTCGTTATGCACTATGCCATGGCGTCCGGGATAGGTTCCTGTCAGGATGGAGGTGTGGCAGGTATAGGTTAAGGCCGGGAACACAGGCTCCACTTTCTCAAGTAAGGCACCATGTTCCAGAATCCTGCCGAAATTGGGCAGTGTCTTCATGAAAGGTATATCTGATGCGCAGAGGGCATCAATGCAGAACACTAAGAGTTTAGGCATGGCTTTCCCTTCCATTATAAAGCGAGGAGTGCCCAAGTACTACTTGGGCTGCTCCTCCATGTTTCTTTACTGTTCATTTAGGGCTGCTTGGCTGGCTCGGACAAAAGCTGTGTAAGCTGTGTCCGCGTCCATAACACCCAGGGCCACGCTCTGCACCATGCGGTCGATCTCGGTGCGGACATTGGCGGAACCGGGTATGCTGGCCAGCATACCTACATACTGAATCTCGTCCAGGAGAGCTTTTACAGCCAGGTTTTCCTCGGCATACTGTTTGAAGCGTGGGGTGTCAGCAGCATATTGATGGGCGGGAACTGAACCAAAAGCGATAGCCCAATCCACCAGCACCTCTTGGGAGATAAAGTACTTCATAAACTCATAGGCTCCCCGGGCGTGCTCCTCATCCTTGCTCAGGCAGACCAGGTTGCTGCTCCATTGGGAAATGTACTGCACAGGGCCTTCTTGAGGAATTGGTGCGTAGCCGATTTCAAAGGCACCACCGGCAGCTGCCTCCACATAGCTCACGCCGGCGCTGGAGCCGATGTAAGAAGCCACGGCTTGACTACCAAAGGGGTTAGAGAAATAGTAGTCCTCCCCGACCAAGCGGAAGTAGCCAGCCTTTACTCCATCAGCAAACCAGTTCAGCTTCTCCTTGGCAATGGTTTCGTCAATTACCAGGCTCTTCGTTTCAGCATCAATATAACCGCTGCCAGCCTGGACAATCAGGCACTGGTAGGTGTCGGTAACAGAGTCAGTACCGAATCCAGGAATGCCCTCATTTTCATAGATCACTCTGCTGATCTCCTCTAGTTCACTCCAGGTTGCCGGGGCCTCAAAGCCGTACTTGTCAAAGAGGGTTTTGTTGTAAAACAGCACTTCTCCCACTAAGGTGAGGGGGAAGAGATAAATGCTGTCGCCGCCCCACTGGGTAATCTCCGCAAAAGTCCCCGTTGGAAGGCTGGTTTGATAGCCAGGAATACCATATTCAGGGCTATTGATGTAAGGGGCCAGGTCTACGAGCAAACCGGCGCTGATGTAGTTAATGGCATCAGAAGGGAACATATTGACAATGTCCGGGCCCATGCCAATCCGCACAGCTTGCATCAGTTTGGCATCGAACTCGCTGTAAGGCTGCTGCTGAGAAACCACTTCATACTTGTCCTGGGAAGCGTTGAAGCCGGCGATCACCTTTTCCAAAGCTTCCTGATGGTGATCAGTATAGGTGTTCCAATAGACGATCTTGGTGCGAGCCTCCATGGTGCCGGTGAAGCCCACCAAGAAGGCCGCCAGTACAACTAAAGCAGTAACTGCCAAGGTCTTACTCCGTTTCGCCATTGTCATCTTCTCCATCTCCTTTACTAAGATCTGAGCACAGCTTGGTTAGTAAGGTCGTTTAGGTACCCCGCCAAATCATCCAATGTGGCCAGCTCCAGATCGCACTCTGCCCTCTGGATGTTTGGGAAGGGATTAAGCCATACGGTGCGGCCTCCTTTCTGCTTAATGGGCATAAGATCGTTGAAAGCATGATCTCCGATGGACAGCACTCGCTGCGGCTCCGCGAAGATCATGGGATCTATTTCTTCCAGCTTCTCGATCATTTCATACGGCTTATTGGCACTACTGCAGATTATGGGAAAGAGATGGTGGTAGCCCAGCTGCCTGAGGAACTCCAAGGCCGTATCTGCAGGGGAGTTGCTCATCAGGATCACCTTGTAAACAGAGGATAGTTCTTGAACCGCCTGCCTCAAGGTGACGCTTCCCTCCATGCCCTGCTCTTCCATGTGCCTGCGAGCTAAACGGTAGACTCGATCTCGCCGCTCACCATTCAACAGGCCCAGGGCATCGCCGATCAGGGTGACAACCGCCCAGCCATCGCCCAGGTAGATAACGTCTCTGCGGCACAGAGCTTGATCATAGGTTAAGGATGGACAGCGTAGCTCCTCAAGCGCGGAGAAAAAATCCACAGGCGTCCTTGGATTCAAAACGGTCGTTCTGTAAAACTCGTTCATAAGCAGGGCTTGTCCAGCAAAGACCAGATCCACAAATTCCACCAAGGCTGCTTCCCACTGGGCCCATTTGGTTCCCTGGACTAAGTAATGCAGGTAGTGTTGGTGGAAGGTGATGTCTTGATAGATGGTGCCATCGAGGTCAAAGACCACTGTTTTGATACTGGTCATGGGATCACTCCAAGCGACTGCTCACAGCCTTTGAGCCATTATACCACAGCACTGGGCCTCAATTTTTTCCGTTTCCGTGTAATTATTTCTGCCGGTGTAAACAAAAAAGGCCCGCCGTCGAACTCAGCCGACAGCAGGCCCCCGTGTAATATACTAGCGGAAGTAGATGCCCAGCAGCTCTTCAAAGGCCAAAATCACTTTGCCAAAGAACGAGTTTGGTACTTCACTGATCAAAGTCTGTTTAGAGGGATTGATAACAAAGAGGAGATCAGAAAGGTCTGCTAAACTGGACTCATCCCTTCTGGAAAAGGACACGACCTGAAAACCCTTCTCTCTGGCCCTTTTCACATCATTGAGCACAGTATCAGTTTCCCCGCTTTGAGAAATGGCGATAATCAGTGAAGGGTCCACATTGGGGGCCATCTTCCCCACTACCCCTTCTGAAAACAGCATCAAGTCATAGAAGTGGACCCGATTAAAGACCATGAATCCACAGATGGCCAGGCGCTGCACCATGTACTCAGCCACCAGATCTGCAAAACCAGCGCCCACCACAAAGATCTTCTTTTCCCGACAGGCCCCAAGCAGATCGCAGAAAGCCTGCACCTTGTCATCATCGTAATTGCACACCAAGCTCTGCAATGCTTCCTTGCCTGGATCCCTCTGCAGGGCGGTGCTGCTGTTCTGATGGGCTAGGTAATAAAAGAGCTCGCTGTAGCCGTCAAAGCCCAGGCGCTTGCAGAGCCGCATAATGAAAGCCGTAGAGACGAAATTCTCATCGGCGATCTGCTGAATGCCAACCTTACCCGCGCCTTCCTCAATATGCTGCACAATGCTGGTAACAACCCGACGCTCATCCTCGGTAAGGAGATTGGTCAAAAGGTAGTAATAGTTGTTGCTCATGATCTGCCACCCACCTTAACTCCTGTGGAATTTCTCGAGCGGCAGGGGTAAATCCTCTTTGCAAATTGTCCCTCCTCCCTCGTCTTGCCATCACGCTGCGGACGTGGTGTTGTGTTTAGAGAAAGGGGAACTATCCTAAGGGCAGCGAAGTTCCAATCAGATAACAAGTAGGGCAAGGCTGTGTGATCACTAGCCTTGCCCCTGTCATCTACAAGACACGATTTTTCATGACGACTGTCTCTCGGATTCGGCAGGTCAGTTCTTATCCATCTGCACTGAAGAGGACTCTTTCGCCGCCCTCTTCCACCACGAACAGCTTGTGGATATCTTCTGTGATTAAACCAGCAGGATCTTGGCTGGTGGAGAACTGGGCTGCAATGCCGCAGTCCGAGCTCAGCCGTCGAGGCACTGGGAGGAGCTCCGCTTCGATCCCCAGTTTTCTCATATACCTTCTATACTTCACCGCGCCGGAATGGGTGAAGAAGGTTGCTAGATAATGCATGCGCTCACCTAGTAATGCTGAGCAGGAAGTCTTCCCCTTGGTCTTGGATCTGGACTTTGTATCCTTTGGACTCGGCAAAACGCCGCACATTATCCCGGGCGGTGGAATTGCCCACTAAGACCTGTACCCCATTTGGAGCTTGCTCCAGGGCTCGCCTAGTTAGGAGGACTGGTTCTGGGCAGGACCTGCCCCGCACATCAAGGGTATTAAGAGCCAATTGACACATCTCCCTTCAAGGTAACCTCAGCACTCCGTTCCATATTCATCAAGCCGATGGCTGCCACGACAGCCAAGCCAATAATGGTTGCGACCTTGCCGTTGGCGGTAGCTCCAGCTCCTGAGGCAGCCAACCCGAAGTTGTGGGCAAAGGCAGCTCCCACCAGCATACCCAGGAAGGTGATGGCAGAGTCAATATTGCCCTCAGCAGCCAAGATAATCTGCCGCAAGGGGCAGCCGCCCAACAGAACGGAACCCAGACCGGCCAAAAGCATGCCCATGAAGTTCCACAGCCAATCAGTATGGGCCACAGGCTGGCCGCTAAAACCCAGTCTGAAATTGCCGGTAATAACGTTGCCGATAAGAGCCACCACCAAGATGGCCAGAAAACCAGAGATCAAATGGGTGTCCTTAAACATCACAAAGTCCCTGATGCCGCCCACCATGCAGAGCCTAGTCCGCTGGGCTGCAGCACCGAGCAGCAGTCCAGCGATTAAGGAAATGGCCACAGGTGCATGGAGTGATCCAGGCCCTTCCGAGCTGAAAAAGATAAAGGCTGGAGCTGTGATAAGCAGAATCAAGAGTGCCACCTGCATAGCTGGGAACATAAAGCCTTCCACTTTGGACATGTTATAGGTCCTGTTCAAAGTGAATCCCTTATTGAGGAAGGCAACCCCTACTAAAATACCTGCTGTGAAACCTAGGAGCCCAAAAACCGCTGTCAGATCGCCTCCGGCGAGTCTGAGTACCATGCGCAGCGGGCAGCCTAAGAACATGAGAGCCCCAATAACAACAAAGAATCCTAGTATAAAGCGGGTGAATGGAGCTGAACCACCCCGAGTTCGGAAATCTCCGCCCTTTAAAGACATCAGCCAAGCACCGAGGGCAATGCCCACAATCTCCGGCCGGATGTACTGCACCACGCCAGCCCTATGTAAGCCTAATGCCCCTGCTGTGTCCCTGATAAAACAGACAATACAGATACCCATGTTCACAGGATTGCCAAACGCCACAAGGGCCACTGCTAGGATGCCCACCATGGCACCAACCAAAATCATGCCTTTCCTCCCGCTCACATCCATCCCTCCTGCACTTGTGTTCTTGCTAATTTTTTGTCAATATCCCATACAATTATATAGAACCCCCTGCCCTATTGTACAATAAGGATTCTCTATATCACTTACTGCCCCATTAGGAAAATCTATACTCCCCAACAAGCTGGCATTGTACAATGGATGGGGAGGCGAACAGCGATGACACGCATCTATTTGGACAATGCGGCAACCTCTTATCCCAAGGCACCTGGGGTGAGCGAGGCGGTGAGACTCTGCCTCGATGAGCTCAGCGGCAGTGTAAACCGCAGCGGGTTTAACAGCCCTTTTGGAGCCGATGAACTGGTGTGGGAAACCAGGGAAAAGGTGGCTGCCTTTTTCAACTTCCCCAGCCCTGAGCGGGTGATCTTCACCATGAACATCACCCAGAGCCTGAACTTCCTACTCAAGGGCGTGCTCCATCCGGGGGATCATGTGCTGGTCTCCTCCCTAGAGCACAACGCGGTGATGAGGCCCCTGCTCCAGCTGCACGAGCAGGGAGTGGAGTTTTCTCGGGTGCTGGCTGATCCACAGGGCCGCCTCAGCCCCCAAGCGTTTGCTGAACAGATCAAGCCCAATACCAAAATGATAGCTGTCACCCACGCCTCCAATGTGTGCGGCACCATCCTTCCCATAGAGGAAATCGGCAAGCTCTGCGCAAAGGAGGGGCTGCTTTTCATCATAGACACCGCCCAAACCGCGGGCGTATTAGACATCGATTTTCACAGGGTGAAGGCCCACGCCCTGGCCTTTACCGGTCACAAGAGCCTGCTGGCCCCCCAGGGTATTGGTGGTTTTCTCATCCATGAAGACTTGGCAGAAAGAATGGTTCCCTTGATCAGCGGCGGTACCGGGAGTTTTTCCGAATTTGAGCAGGTACCTCCCTACCTGCCAGACAAATTCGAAGCAGGTACTCTAAACCTTCCTGGCATCTGCGGGCTTAAGGCTGCCCTGGAATATATCGAGGAGGTTGGACTGGACACCATCCGCCAAAAAGAACTGGCCCTCACCGAAAGGCTCCTGACAGGTTTAGCAGACATGGAAGGAGTCCGGCTGGTGGGACTGCCATCTACAGAAGGGCGGGTGGCAGTGGTTTCCGTGGACTTCCCAGGCCGGGATAACGCCGAGATCGCTTACTGCCTTGCCAAATACCACGGTATCCAAACGCGATGCGGCCTGCACTGCGCTCCTTCCGCCCATAGAACTTTGGGCACCTTCCCCCAGGGAACTGTCAGATTCTCTCCAGGGCATTTCACTGCTGAAGAAGAAATCGACAGTACCTTGGCCGCGATCAGCACGGTTTTGGCAGAGCCTCAGCATATTCCAGAGTAAACTCCTGGAAGGCCCTGGCCACAGGGCTGAGCACTCTGTTTTTATGTACAACAAAGTAGAAGCGCTGGGTTAAGCTCAAGTCTGCTGGGTAGAACACCTTAAGCAGACCCAAGCGCTTTTCCTCTTGGACGCACAGCTCCGACACTACCGCGATGCCCAGGCCAGCCATGACGCACTGCTTAATGGTTTCTGGGCTTTCCATGGTGGCAATCACCTTGAGATCATCTACATTAACTCCCTTTGCACTGAGTCCCTCCAAAAAGAGGGTTCTACTGCCTGACCCCTCTTCCCTCAGGATCAGCGGCACCTCTTTGATCAGATCCCAAGAAATGGCCTCCTCCTGGAGTTCTTTGAACTTGCCGTCAGGCGGGGCGATAACCACCAAGCGGCCCTGGCAAAGCTCCGCGGCTTCCAGCTCACTGCCGCACACCTTAGTCCCCACGAAGCCAAAATCCATCACACTAGAGGTAATGGCCTGGACCACGCCCTTACTGTCATATTGATTGATCCGGTAGGTGATCTGCGGATAACGCTGGCTGAACGCTGTGAGCAAGCCTGGCAGGATATGGCCCTGGGGAACAGTGCTGGCGGCAATGGCCAGCTCCCCTTCGAGCTTTCCTTCATACTGCGCCAAGGAGTACAGAGCTAGTTCCCTGGTATTGAGGATGTTCACGGCATATTCATAGAGCATCCTGCCCGCTTCTGTCAGGGTGACATGCTTCCCGCCGCGGTTTAGGAGCACAGTACCCAGCTTGTTTTCCAGAGCTTGAATGTGCCCAGTCAGAGTAGGCTGGCTCAAAAACAGTTCTTCAGCTGCTTTGGTAAAGCTCCCGTGTTTCACTATAGCCACCAAGGATTCCAGCTGTCTGAAGTCCATAGTATCTTCCCTTCTAGCATGGCTCGCTCTTGGGAATTTCCGTAAACAGGACTGGAATTCCTCCCAAGAGCTCTGGCTAGGCAAAGCCCGGGCGTGCCGACCCTTAGAGAAAGGTAACTCTCAGTTACTATTGCTTTGACGCATTCTGCCTTACACTAGAAGAAAGGCCAAGGCAAAGGAGGTGTGCTCGATCGTTCTGGGCGGCACTTCTTCATCATTACGTGGTACCTCATTTGTGCCACCAGAACCTTGGACTGATCTATTTATGCCAGCCCCGCGGTGCAAGCCGCGGGGCACTTCCTTTTCCCAGCGAATCTCTCATCACCAGAAAAATAAACACCGCCACCAGGAGGGTATTGCGGCAGGCTAACCAAATACTAATAAAGGGACAGCATATGACAACAGCTAGGGAGGGTTTACAGTGCGGAAGATTCTAGTGACCGGGGCCTTGGGCCAAATCGGTTCCGAACTGACCATGCGTTTGAGAGAGGTATATGGAGAGGACAATGTGGTAGCCAGCAGCAAGAGTGCCAAAGACGGGCAGATTGAGCTCACAGAGACTGGGCTCTTTGAGGTGGTGGATGTAACCAACCGCCAGCAGCTGGCAGAAGCTGTGCAGAAGCACAAAATCAACACCATCATCCACCTAGCCGCGGTCTTATCTGCGGTGGGAGAGTCCAATCCAGATCTGGCCTGGGATGTGAACATTAATGGACTGTACAATGTGCTGGAAGTGGCCAGGGTGGAGAACTGTTCAGTATTTACACCCAGTTCCATCGCGGCCTTTGGGGATTCCACTCCCAAGGATAACACACCCCAGGACACCATTCAGCGCCCCTCCACCATGTACGGCGTAACCAAGGTGGCTGGTGAGCTCCTTTGCGATTACTACTATCATAAGTTCGGGGTGGATACCCGCGGCGTACGCTTCCCCGGCTTGATTTCCTATAAGACTCTGCCTGGCGGAGGCACCACCGATTACGCAGTACACATTTACTATGAAGCCCTGCGCAGCAAGAAGTACACCAGTTATATCGGGCCCGGAACCAAAATGGATATGATGTACATGCCCGATGCCTTGGATGCCATAATTGACTTGATGGAAGCAGATCCTAAGAAGCTGGTGCACAGAAATGCCTTTAATGTGACTGCCATGAGCTTTGCCCCTGAGGATATCGCCCGTTCCATCCAGAAGTTTATCCCCGAATTCGAGCTGGATTATGACGTGGATCCGGTGCGGCAGGCCATTGCCGAATCCTGGCCCAACTCCTTGGACGATAGCGCAGCCAGGGAAGAATGGGGCTGGAATCCCAAGTATGACTTGGACGCTATGACCGAAGATATGCTCAAGAACCTCAAGGTGAAATTAGGACTGTAAGTACCCAGGCCCAGCAGAACTCGCTGGGCCTGTTTTCGTTATCCTGCTAGAGCAAAATCAGGGCCACTATGACAATGATCAGTGCGACTATTGCCGCCGTTAGAGTGGCATCTATGGGTGCTGACTGGTAGCGTATTTGAGCGATGGCGAAATCCGATCCGCCTGTGATCACAACCCGATTGATGGCGCTGTCTTCCCTGGCAAACAGCCGGGCTCCGGCATCTCCATCTACCACCCGGGTAATGCTCTCCACCAGGCTGTCCCCACGGTAGAAGTCCGCCGTGAACTCAATTTCTGCAAAGGGAGATGGCTCAAGTTCAAAGCCGAAGATGGAAACTGGCCGAGAGATATCAATCGTCAGCGTGTTGGCTGTTGAATACAGAACGGCTGGGGTGGGATCTTCGGAAAAAGGCGGGGAAGACCACGTTGCCCAGTTATCTGGAACTGTGAACTTGACCAAGGGTTCGCTGAAAGTGACAAAAAGGACATCATCACTGAGTGTCTCCACAGAGGTTCCATCGGGCAGGTCGGAGAAATCGAGCTTGGTGGTGGCGGCCAGGTACGCGGCATCGGGGTTGTCTATGGGGGTGGCGGCAATGGCGAACTCTCCTTCCGCCTGAGTGCCAGCCATGAATTGGGTTACTTCCATGCTAGTACCCAGGTTGCTGCCTACAGTCTTAGTGCTAATTGCAGTTCACCTCCTCCTGAATTGAGGCCAACCTCCTATCCATAGATATGCTGGGCGCCCCTCAAACGGCATAGTTGAGCGTTCCCGTTCCACGGGGTTCAGGAATCAACTCCCATGCAAAAAAGGGGCTCGCCGCCCCCTTTCAACTACTACATATCATCCGGTTTTGCTCATCAGCTCTACTGCTTGGATTTCCTTCTGGTGTGCCCCGCTCAGCAGTTGAGCGATCCTGTTCCGCACCTCAGGCTGACTCAGATCCTCACCCTTCTTAATGGCAAACGCCTCCTGCCAGGCTTGATCTACCTCGCGGTAAAGATCCGCCAGTTCCTTTTCCCCCGTCTTCTCCAAGTATTTCCAGGCGTAATACTTCAGAGCTCCGAAGGTGCCAAGGAAATACTCCATGTTCCAGGACAGATCTGGGTTGAAGTCTGCTTCAAAATGGCGGATCAAGGCTGGATACGCCGCGAGTCCCTTGGCATTGTCACACCATTCTCCGCCAGTCAAATGCTGTACCGCAAGTCTCTTAGTGTCGCGCAGGATGTCCTCGGGCGCTTTGTCGGTTTTGCCTGTTACTGTCAAAACTGAGAGGATGGGAACCTCCCTTTTGCCCAGCTCTTGGTAGGGCATTTTCCCCGCTTCCCCGGTTATGGATAGGTAGGCCAGCTTTTCCCGCTGGTCATCATAGCCGGTAATTAAGCCCCATTCCGGCACGCCGATATCCCAGGCCACGGCAGGTATGCCGCTGTCAATAGACCTTTTGATCAGCTCTACAGCCTCTAGACGCCGCTGTTCCTCTAAGTTCTCCTGCCCCCAATAACGGCCCACATAACCGCAGGTGAAACCCCCGTTCTCCACCCAAGGCTTTTGGCTTTCGAAATCCCAGATGCTGGTGGCTGACGGGCAGAGGTCTGGAGACACCCACATCCTAAAGGCAAACCCGCTGGATGCCACAAGATCCTCTGCCCCTTCCGCCCAGGGACTGTTCTTCACCGCGCAGGCCAAGGACTTGGCGAAGGAGAACAGATAACCGGTGCTGTCGTACACTCCATCCCAACTCACATCAAGTCTTTTCACTTTGCTGACCTCCTTGTTTTGCTTTTAGGGGAATATAGATCCTTTCGGAAAACTGGCGGCTTGTTTCCAGATAGCTCTCAAAGTCGCAGCTGCCTGCATGGGTATAGCCGCTCTGGGGAAGCCAAATCTGCAAGATGTACTGCCAGGTTCGGCGGATGGTGTTCACAAAGTCAGCTTGGGTGGCTGGTGGCGTTTTGAACAAGGCGTACAAACCACCCGGTATAAGCAGCTCCTCTGTCCCTGCAGTGTCTCCAACCGCATCCTCCGTACGGATGCCGATATAATAGTCGAGATTCCCGCCGTGGGTGTTGACCACACTCACTCCAAAATCTTCGCAGTTCTTTCCCCCTGACAGCCTTAGGGACAGCTTCCTGGCATTGTACTCGTTCCAAAACTTCGGCGGATCCTCTTCATCACTGCGGTAAACGGTTAGGGAAAAAGCGTCTATGGTGACCAGCTCAGGCAGAACGGAAAAGGGCTTCTGCTCCAAAGCCAAAGGCTCGTAGAGCAGCAGGCTGTTTTGGGCCCGTCTGTATTCCGTGGGCAGGATGTTGTGCTCCGCTTTAAAGGCGCGGGTGAAGTTCTCCTTCGAGTTAAACCCATAGGCGAAGGCGATTGCGGAGATAGGTTCATCGGTTTGGCAGATCCTTTTGGCGATTTCACTTAACCGCCGCTTGCGGATGTAGTCAGCAGGGGTGAGTCCCGTTACCTCCTTAAACACCCGCAAAAAGTAGTACTTGGAATAACCAGAAACCCTAGCACAGGAATCCAAGTCCAGCTCACTGGTGAGATTCTCCTCCATATACTCTACAGCCCTGGCAATATGATCTCTGTAGTTCATGGCCACCACCTAGATCCAGAATACAACAAGAAGAATGCACATGGTTGATAAATCTTGCCCAACTGCTCCTTTTGATCAAAAAAAGGAGCTCCCAAACTGAGCTCCTTCACGCACTAGGCCCGATCCATACCGCCAATTTCCCCCGCCTTTTGTATGGCCAGTTTGGCAAAAATGGGACCAGAAACCTCATAGACTAACACACTGAACATGATAATGGTGGTAATGGCCACTGCGTAATCAGGCAGGAACTGCCTAACCAAGACAGAAAGGCCGATGGAGATTCCTCCTTGGGGAAGCAGGGCAAAGCCCAAGTACTTGGTGACTGTCTCTGGAGCGTTGGTCAGTCTAGCGCCCACACCTGCTCCAATGATCTTGCCAGCAGCCCGGGCAACGATATAACCCAGGCCCATCAGGCCCACCCCGAAAAGAATGCGCAGGTCCAGGCTGGCCCCGGCTAAAGTAAAGAACAAAACATATACTGGGGAGACAAACTCGTTCACAGCAGTAAACACCCTCAGGGAGTGCCGCATCACATTCACCAAGATGGTGCCCATCATAATATTAGTTAAGAGTGCTGATAAACCCAAAACATTGGAAAGCCCCGTGGCTACGGCGATGGCGCCTATGGCTGTGGCCTGCAGTTCATCTCGATCCCCAGCCCTTTTGGCCACATAGGCGAGGACGAAACCCAGTGCGGTGCCTAGTGCCAGGGAACCTACTACCTCCAGCACAGGTTGAACCAGCATCCTGGCAAGGGAGGCATCTGTGCTGCCTACAGACAGCCTAGCTACAGATAGGGCAAAACCGAAGGCAATAATTCCCAGGATATCGTCTAAAGCGGCAACCGGCAAGAGTGCCCTAGTCACAGGCCCATCCGCCCGGTACTGGCGGATCACCAATAAGGTTGCTGCTGGGGCTGTAGCAGCGGACATGGCAGCAATAACGATACTAAAGGCAAAGGGCTGTCCAAACACAAAGTACATCAGGGCAAACACTACACCAATAGCCCCGATTACCTCCAGAAAAGTGATAACGACCACGCTCTTGCCCAGCTTACGCATGTCCTTGAGCACAAACTCGCTGCCAATACTGAAGGCAATGATGGCCAGGGCCACTTCACTGATCACAGCAAAGGAGTCCACATCCTGCGGCGTGATCAGCGTACTGAACGACGGCCCCAAAAACAAACCCGCGACTAAGTAACCAGAGACATTCGGCAGTTTAAATTTCCCAGCAATTCTCCCACCCACCAACCCAATTGCTAAGACAATGCCCAGTTTCAAGAGAACGTCCAAAGAAATCCCTCCAATTTCTCATGATCTGAAGATGGTCGCGCTCTGTCCTGCCCTGTCTTCAGATTGGCCGTTCTCTGACCCCAGGTAGGAGCAAAAAAAGCGCGTCCTCTAGGCAAGAACCTAGATAACTGCGCTTGGTGTACTCCTATGGGGTTAGCTGACGGGTTAGGACGCCCAAGTCGCCCCTCTTGATACCTCAAGATTCACCCCAAAAATTGGGTCCCCCACTACTTAGATTCGGAGATTACATCCCCTAGTATACAGTATTTCCCCAGGAAATCAAGCTGGTGGGAATTATTGGAAACACACCCTTGCTAGAAAAGCCTGCCAATGCTATCATCAACTTGACAGTTCAGTATGGATAGCCAACAAGGGAGTTGAGTTCATGGATTTCAAGGACAAGGTCTGTGTGGTAACCGGCGGGGCCCTGGGTATTGGTCGCTGCTTGACTCAGGAGTTCGCCCGGGAAGGAGCAAAGGTAGCCTTTATCGACCTGGATGCAGAGGCCGGCCAGGAAAACCTGGAGCTGATCCGCCGCGATGGCGGACACGCACTTTTTTTCCACGGTGATGTTGCAGAAGAAGCCGCGCTCCAGGAGTTTGCCCAGGAGGTAATCAACGCCTACGGGAGTGTGGATTACCTAATCAACAACGCCTGCTTAACCAGGGAAGGCATCCTCTCCCAGTGCAGTTATGAAGACTTCAATTATGTGCTGAGGGTAGGTGTGAGCGCCCCCTACTTCCTGAGCCTGCTCTTCCTGCCCTACTTTAACAAAGGGGCCAGCATCGTGAACATCGCTTCCACCAGGGCATTTATGTCCATGCCCAACACCGAAAGCTACACAGCAGCCAAGGGAGGAATCTCCGCCCTCACCCACGCCTTAGCCGCCAGCCTAGCGGGAAAAGTGCGGGTAAACGCCATTTCTCCAGGGTGGATTGACACCGGAGCTTACCATGATGCCGACTATGCCGCTGATCATTCACCAGCTGATCTGCTCCAGCATCCCGTCCAGCGCATCGGCCATCCTATGGATATTGCCCGGGCGGCTATGTTTCTCTGTTCCGATGAAAACAGCTTTATCAACGGACAGAACCTCAGCGTGGACGGAGGGATGACCAAGCTCATGATCTACCACGGCGACCACGGGTGGACCTTTACACCCAGCACTCCTTAACCCAGAATAGCATTGGTCTCAATCAGGGCTGCCGCGATGAGCATCAGGCAGCCCAGCACCACTATGCCTGTTTCAGCTGGGCTTAAGGCAATGTCTCTAAGGCGCCTCGTCTCTGACCACTGCTTGGCGGGAAAGGTATCCGCCACTAAGAGCGATTTAGGCAGGGTTACAGCGCAGATCAGGGCATAGGCTGATGTCTCCCAGAGCCCGATCTTCAAGAACTGCAGGTTCGCTGCGCCCACACTGAGAAATGGTACCTCAAAACCGTTGGACCCAGCCATCCAGCCAATAGTGACAGCCTGCAGAAGCAGAACAAGCAGGCCAGGGGTGATGGAGCCAAACCTGACCAAGATATTTCCCCCTGCCAAAAGCACACAGATAAATGAATTGCTGAGCAGTATGAAGAAAAAGGTGGACCACCATCCGCCTACCGCGGCAGTGCTCGCCTCCACCGCGGCCACTTCTACCCAGGATCCCCTGTTCAGCATATAGCTGATCCCGAAGACCAACCAGAGCAGAACTTGGAAACCCAACAACACCACAACACTGCGCTTCACTGCACCTAAGTTAAGAATGCCTGCCACGTCTTAGCCCCCGTCTACCATTGAGTTTGGGTCTTGCTCAACTTGCCACATTCTTTAATTTCCCCGGCTGGATCTTTTTTCCTGCCCAATATTTCCAATCGGTAAGATCCTTACCTCTGCACCCTGGCATTGCCTTTCCAGATACTCCACACCTGGGCTTCATCTGCCGGCTGCGCGTAGTCGGTGAGGAGCGTAGTGACCATGGCACCGGTGGCCCAGGCAAACTGAATCCACTTCTCCGGCTCCCAACCCCTGAGAATCCCGTAGAGCAGCCCACCCACAAAGCCATCTCCCCCGCCGATGCGATCCAGCACTGTAATGGGGCGGGGCTCAACCACATGCCATTCCTCTCCAGCTAGCAGGACGGCACCCCAGAGATGGGAGTTCACACTCTGCACCTCGCGGAGGGTGTTGGCAAACACAGTGGCAGCGGGGAACTTCTCCTTGACCCGGCGGATCATCTCTTGGAAGCCCTGAATCTGAGCGCTGATCTCCCTGCCGCCTGCCTCAGGTCCGGAGATGCCAAAGCAGAGCTGGTAGTCCTCTTCGTTGCCGATGATGATATGGCTTAAGCTGGCGATTTCAGTGAATACCCTGCGGAGTTCCTCCTCCCTGTTTTCCCAGAACGAAGCACGGTAGTTCAGATCAAAGGAAACCAAAGTGCCGTGCTTCTTGGCAGTTCTCGCCACCTCCAGGCAGAAGGCACTGGTCTCAGGGGAAAGAGCAGCAATCAAGCCAGAAAGATGCACCAGCTGTACGCCCTCCTGGCCAAAAAGGCGTTCTAGATCGAAGTCCTTGGCGTTTAGGGTCCTCCCCACTTCCCCAGCCCGGTCGTTGTACACTCGGGGTCCCCGGGTTCCAAAGCCCATGTCCGCTATGTTGAACTGATGGCGGTAGCCCCAAGGGCCGCCCTGCGGAACTTCTGGCCCTTCAAACTCCATATGCCTGCTGGCCAAGTTATCCTTGATCAGCTGGGCGATGGGGCTGCCCTGCACAAAGGTGGTCAATACCTTTACCGGCAGGCCCAAAAATGAAGAAACACTGGCCACATTGGTTTCAGCGCTGGTGACATGCATGACAAAGGTGTTGCTGGTATGTACCGGCTGACCGTGCAGGGGTGTGAGCCGCACTCCCATGCTGGTTGGCACAACCATGGCATACTTGTACTCCGATCGCAGTTGCATTCTGCACAGATCCCCTTTCCAGAAAGTCAAATTCAGCGTTCTACGCCTGGAGGAATCGATAGAAGTTTCCTCCCAGGAGTTCTCCAAGATCTGCTTCGATCTGCTCCTCTGTGAGATTCCAACCAGCTGTCAGCAGATCCTCATACTTTTCCAACAGCACCCTACCAAGCACTGCCCTGGAGTGATCCCATTTGTAGATTAAGTGCTCCAATACCCTGGCATCGGAGTGCTGAGGAAGGAACGAGAGGCCCAATAACTCAAGGCGCATCACTGTTATTTCCTCAATCAAGCTTGGATTGTTCAAAAACCACCAACAGCCAAAGATCATGAGATTCCGGAATTTACGGGCGGTGACCGCCAGTTCATGCTGGTTTTCCCTGGAAAGCATGGTGACCAGGAACTTGTTTGCAGGATACTCGGCGCAGAGCCGCTCCACCACTCCAATCTCAGCCTTACCCACAGAGTCTCCAGCCAGCTCCAATCCGCTGTTCACCCGCCGCTTTACGCCCAGCATCAAAGCCAGGGGAAGGCCATGCTCCCGACACACAGGCAGCACGCATTCCTTCAGAACCCGCCAGCTCAAAGAAGCATCGGCAGCACTGAAAGTGGCTGGCAGGGATGCACCCAGGTAAAGGGCATCAATCCTTTTAATCCAGTCCTCCAGGAACCTGCACACCTCTGCTGCAGAGTTCCCGCCGAGATCAGCATCTACCTCGTACCCCTCTGCCTGTAGAGTGCGTACCACCTGGGGGTAGTCCAGCAGCAGGGGATCGATGCGCAGCGAAGACTTAAACCTGGGGTCCTGGGCTGCACCTTGCTTCCAGATCCCCCTTTCCTGAGGGTCAAAGGGATCATTAGTCATCACCACTTCTTTGACTCCCGCGGCTTTGAACACATTGTCCAGGTGCTGTTCCAGGGTCAAACTGCGGAAGTGATCGCGGTACACGTTTAAGGAGCGAGCACCCACATCAAGCCCCAGCCTCTTGAGGACGGTGAGTACTCCCCGCTGGGCTTCGCTGACAGGCGAGCGCTCTAAGAACAGGGTGTTCCAAACCAGATCAGCCTGCTCGCTTTTGGGAAGCCTGAAGAAATCAGCATATTCCATCTCGCTGTAGCGAAAGTACTCAGCGATCAGGTAATGATAGGTTAAGATTTCATCTATGCCCCAGAGCAGCATCCCCTCAAAACTCGCTGGGAACAGATGTGTATGGATATCCACAATCTCCACCGCGGCTAGCTTCTCCTCAACAATGTCTTTCAGGTGTTCTCGGTTCATAGGGTAACCTCACTCAATCCACGGAAGTTTGTTGTTCCGCGCGAGGTATTCTCCTTTCTTGATGGTAATCCCTCCCCAGACAGGATAAGCCCCCAAAACCTGGGGGATTGAAGTATGGCCCGCAAAGTGAAGAGGAAATTGACTGTTTGCTCAGAATGAACAGGTAAGCCCCACGGGGCGCCAGCCCATGCCAGCCGCGAATTGACTGGCTTTTCCCTACGAAAGGTGGTAGCGACGTGCTATTTGGAGTAACAACCATGACCTTTTTCTACAGGCCCATCCTGGAAGCGCTGGAAATCATCGCCAAGTGCGGTTTCGACTGCGTGGAGATCTGGGCCGACCATGCCTGGGACGATGGAAACGGAGCCAGCACCGGAGAAATCAAGGCCGCCTTGGCAAAACACAACCTAGAGTCCACAGTGCACTGCCCCATTATGGATATCAGCATCACCAGCCCCAACAAGGGCATTCGGGAAGAATCAATCAGGCAGACTCTTCTGGCCATTGATTTGGCCAGGGACCTCGGTTCCAGGCTCATCGTCATTCACCCAGGCAGCACGTTCTCCCCCTTGGAACTGGATCAAACCCATTGGGGCTACCAAGTTGAGGCGATCAGCCGCATCCTGGCTTACGCCAAGGACCAGGGAGTTCTGGCCGCGGTGGAAAACATGGACAGCGACAAAGAGATCGTATCCGTCAAGGACTGGGATGATCTGAACCGCTTGTTCAAAGACTGCGGCAGTGCAGAGAAGTGGGTGACTCTAGATATCACCCACCTTAGGGACACGGAGAAAACCCTCGCCTTTATTAAAGCAGCGGGGCCCCATCTTGCCCACCTCCATCTCAGCGATGGTACAGCGGAAAAAATGCACCTGCGCATCGGCCAAGGAGAACTGGATCTAAAAAGAATCGTGGCCGCCCTTCAGGCTGCCCATTACCAAGGCATCTGGTCCTTGGAGTGCTATATCGCGGAAAACAATGAGGAAAAGCTTAAGGCAGAGCTGGCCCAGGCCAAAGCCCTGTTTGTTTAAGGACTTATTCCTCCCCATAAGCCAAAACGGGCCCGCCCCCACCCTTTGGGGGAAGTGCCCGTTTTCTTGTGCTTGTTCGCTTACAATTTCGTTTCCGAGAGCAAGAGTTCAGGGGTGTTCACGCCGTTTTCCCGCAGATCAGCTTCCCGCTGCAGCAGGTGCAAAATGGCATCGATCACGGCAGCCTCCTTGAGATGCGCATAGGACTTGTAATAGTCAAAGGGCCGCTCCTTGCCGCTGGAGAGCAGCAGACAATCTGCTAGCCTAGATACTGGTGAAAACTCATAGGCAGTAATGGCAATGGTCTTCAAACCTTTCCTCTTGGACAGCTCCAGCGCCTGCACCACACTCTTGGAGGTTCCCGATTCGCTGATGGCGATCACCACATCCTTGGGATCAGCCAAGTTGATATGGTTCATAAAGTACTCCGGCAGGAGGTTGTAGGAACAGCGAATACCCAGCCGCCCCAGGCGAAAGCCCATGTACTGGGCGAAGGGGCTGGTGTTGCCCACTGCCACCAGGTGCACATAGTTGGCCCCTCGAATCAGGGAGATAGCTTTCTCCAGATTCTCGTCGCCGATTTTCCTGCCGATCTCCAAGAGCTCGTTGGCCAAGGACTGGAACACGTCGCTGGGTCTGTCTGACAGGTCACTGCCCTGAGTGCCCTGCTGACGCCCGAGATCCCTGGACAGGCTGAGCCGAAACTGATAATGACCCTCATAGCCCAGGTGTTTGCACATGCGGATCACTGTGGCGTCACTCACCCCGCTTAAGTTGGCCAGCTCAGAGACGTTGGCATTCACCGATCTTTCAGGATTCTTGAGAATGAACGCGGCTGCTTTCTGCTCCGCGGGAAAGAGCTTCTCGAAGTTCTCTTGGATAATCTGCAGAACCGACTTTTCGTTTATTCCTTCCATAGGAACCTCCCTAACCAAGGATTAGAAACACAGCTGAACTCCGGCAACAAAGGAATCGCCGAGCCCAATGGTATACTTAGGTTTGTCCAGGTACTTAGTGGGCACCAGCACCACTTCATCCCTGTACTCGCTGCTGGAAATACGCTCCAGGGCCTCCAGGCCCACCCTGCTCTCCTCCAGCTGCAAGAGCTCACCAATCTGCTCCCTCGTGGCATACCAACCCTGCACAGCCTTGGCAGTGGCCACCAAGTTGCCGTACATCAACCCACGCTCAATATCTACCCCTAACTTATCACCCACATACATGGAATAATCCTTGGTGTGCACGATCACTCCCTGCTTGATTCCAAACTTCTCCCGCAGGAATTTGACGCCCTGCACCGCGGAGAGAATGTCTTGGGAAGCGTGTGGGAAAGAGTACATGGCCAAGAGGCTCTGCAGTTCTTCCTCATTCAGGCTCAGAATGTCCACGGAGGAATAGATGGTTTCTGCACACAGCTTTCTGATCTCCTCACTGTGGTAGTGGGCTTCCTCAAAGAAGACTATACCCTGCGGATTACCTGCCTTGTACCTCTCCACATGTCCCTGCAGATACTCCAGCCTGGCCTGGAGCACAGCTGGATCTAAGATGCAGTTAAAGCTGGACAGCACGGTACTGCTGATGGAGGCGGCATGGTTTTCGATGTACTCAAAAAAGGGCTCAAAGAAAGGCACATGCTCATTCACGGTAACCTTTGTTAGAATCAAACGGTTGGAAACGGGGATAGTGATCCTTTCTTCGCCGAGCTGGATGATGTCCCCTTTCTTGAATTGGATAATATAGTGGACCTCCTGCTCCTGGGTGGAGATAACCTGATTGGTGTGGATCAGCTCCCCCTCTGGAGAGACGGTGTAGATATGAGGCGAATCCAAGATCTCACATACTTCCTTAGAATCATCGGTGAGATGCACAATGGAAGGGCAGCCGATCGCAGCTAAGGCCATCGCTGCCTGCACCCCAGTTCCTCCCATCCCCTGCTTCCAGGCAAAATGCTCGTCCAGTAGGCTTCCATTGGCGATTTCCACTTCACCGCCAATTCCCTGCATACAGAAATAGATGATGGCGTGGAGCAGATCTTCCATGGTTACAATTAGCTCCGGCACCTTGATCTCTGCTGCTGTGGCCTGGGGCAGGTATTGAGCTAACAGCCTGTTCAGGATGGATACCTCAAAATCGCACAATAAGTCCAGGTTGCTGGTGAAACCCAAGGCGGGATACCTCTTTTTTTCCACCCGCTCTTGGACTACCGGCGCCAGCTGAGTATATGCGGAAGTGTACTTATCATACATTGCCATATTATGTCACCCTATCTCAAGTATGGTTGCCACAACCAGTGGTTGTTTTATATAATCTACTCAACAACTAGTGCATGCTGCGGAGGAGTGTACATATGTCTCGTATGCAGGAACGACACAGTAAGATTATAGACGTTTTGGCCAAAAACGGCCATGTACGCACAGCTGAGCTGGCTAAACTGCTGGCCACATCTCGGGAAACTATTAGGCGAGACCTGAACATCCTTGCGGAGCAGGGACTCTTGATCAAATCCCATGGCGGCGCTGTCCTGCCTGAAAAGGATACACCGGCCTTTGTACCCATCAAAGTAAGGGAAAAAACAAACTTCCTGGAAAAACAGGCTCTCTGCGCCTACGCGGCCAAAGCTGTGAAGGAGTTTGACACCATCTTCCTGGATACCAGTACCACCGTCCTTCCGCTCCAGCACTTTATCCCCAGAAACTACAGGCTCACCTTTATCTCCAACTCCATCCGCCTCATCGCGGAGCTGGCCCACCTGCAGAATCCCAACTGGACAGTGGTTGCCCTGGGGGGCATTGTAGACTACGAAATCTTCTCCAGCAGCCGCTACCTAGCCATGAATAACCTGCAGCACTTTAAGCCCAATAAGGCCTTTTTGTCCTGCCGCGGCATCGATTCAGATCTGACAGTTTGCGATACCAAACTGGATGATGTGGAGATCAAAAGTTACGTGGTGGCGAACTGCCCAGAAACCTATCTCCTGGCCGATCACTCTAAGCTAGGCGCTCCGGGTATGGTAAAAGTGGCGGATGCCGCTGCCTTCCACCGGATAGTGGTCACCGAGGAGGCAGACCCCCTCTTTCTCAGCCGCTTAACTGCTCACGGCTGCCAGGTACAGATCGCTCCGCCCCTGAAGCGCTAGCTGCCAGGGGCGGATGATGATGTTCTTTAGTACAGATCGGCCTTACCCACTGCGTAGAAGAGTTCCATCTTCTGATACGCAACCTCTTTCATAGCCTCCACGCAGGCAGGCTGAATCTTGTTGGGTTCCCTCAACTTGGTGTCCTGCAGTACTTCCCGCATCTTGTTGTAATAAGCAGACTTAATGTCGCTGGAGATATTGATCTTGTTCACGCCCAGCTCCACTGACCTGCGGATATCGTCATCGGAGTTGCCTGAACCACCATGGAGAACCAGGGGGATGGGCAGCTTGGTTTTGATTTCTTGAAGCAGGTCCAGCTGCAGTTTGGGCACCATGCCTTGGGGATAGATCCCGTGGGAAGTACCGATGGCAATTGCCAGGGCATCAACCTTGGTTTCCGCCACAAAGGTAGCTGCATCATCGGGGTCAGTGTAGATGATCTCATTGGCTCCTGCCTCACCTTCAGAGTCAGCAGTGCCGATCGTGCCCAGTTCGCCTTCTACCGAGACATTGGCGTGGTGGGCAGCTTCCGTTACTTTCTTCGTGATGGCGATGTTGTCCTCAAAGGGCAGGGCAGAACCGTCGATCATAACCGAGGTAAAGCCCAGCTGGATGGCTTGGATGATCTGGGCGAAATCAGAACCGTGGTCTAGGTGAATACATACGGGAACGGAAGCTTTCTCAGCTTTTTCAATCACTGCCTTGAGAGCCTCTCCTCCCAAATGGGCGAGCTCATCGGGGTGAATGGCAACAATAATGGGAGACCTCTTTTCTTCCGCAGCTTCGAAAATGCCATTCAGCATGGAATAATCACTGATGTTAAAAGCGGGAACAGCAAACTTGTGCTCGTTGGCAACAGCTAGTAAATCCTTCATATTCAGCAGCATCTAATTTTTCCTCCAAATCTGTCTATGGTATAGAGTTGTACTGGCAAAGAGATCAGGCCTTCACAGAGCCTGCAGTCATGCCGGCGATGAAATACTTCTGGAAGAACAGGAAGAGCAGCAGGACCGGTAAGGAACCGATCACGCTCATTGCCAGCATTTGGTTCCATTGATAGGCGTGCTGGCCCATAAGCAGGCTGATGCCAACGGGTACTGTACGCATATCATTGGTCCGAGTCAAGGTAAGGGCAAAGAGATACTCATTCCAGGCACGCATAAAGGTGAACATGCCCACAGCTACAATGCCTGGTATGGCAGTGGGTACCAGCACACCCCACAGCGCCCTGAAGCGGGAACCGCCGTCGATCATCACCGCTTCATCGAGGTCCCTAGGCAGGGTGTTCATGTAGCCCGTCATCATCAAGATGGCATAGGGCAGGGTGAACAAGAGATAAGTGAGCACCAGGGCTGCATAGGTATTGTACATCTTCATGGCCACAACCAGGGCCATGTAAGGGATCAGCAGGGTAATGGGGGGCACAGCCTGGATAGCGATGATTAGTGTGTTGATAAATGTCTTGCCGCGGAAATTGAAGCGACTGAAGGCATAGGCCGCCAGAATGCTGATCACAAGGGTAACTACTACGACAATGGTGCTCACTAAATAGCTGTTCAAGAAAAAGCGTACCTTCTCGGGATCCTGGAACACTGATTGATACGGCGCCCAGCTGGCATTGGCAGAAATCCAAGTCGGCGGCCAGGCGAAGATCTCACTGTTTGGTTTGAAAGAATTCAGGAACATCCAGAGGATGGGAAACCCTGAGAACAAAGCTCCCAACACTAGGGCAATGAAAAGCAGCGGTTTGGTGTACCACTTCACTCGTCTGTTCATGCTAAACCCCCTCCTTTTGCTGTCTGGCATAGAAGATGGCTATGATGGTACAGGCCAGCAGCACGAGCCCTGCAGTTGCCGAAGCTAGTGAGTACTGGAATCTGCTGAACCCCTGCTTGTAGATATAGGTGCTGAGGGTTTCGGTAGCATAAACGGGTCCGCCACCTGTGGTAATCCAGATCAAGTCAAATTGGAAAATGGTCCATACGAAGTCCAAGGTAAGTAGACTGATGAGGATGGGCTTCAACTGCGGGATAGTAACATGGAAAAACTGCTGAAAAACATTGGCTCCGTCAATTGATGCCGCTTCGTACAGATCCTCAGAAATCCCCTGCAAACCAGCGAGGATACTCACCATAAAGAAGGGGTATCCTGCCCAGATATTCATAAAGGTCACTGCTCCCAAGGCATAGGAGCGATCGCTTAACCAGGCGATTTTGGTACTAGAGATCCCGGTCACTGACAGCAGATAGTTGATCACACCATTGGGATTGAGCATCATCTGCCACAAAATGGCGATGACTGCCCCTGTGAACATCCAAGGCAGAGCGTAAATAACTCTGAAGATCCCCTTAGTCTTCGGGCCGAAGACCCGGTTGTTCAACAGCAGTGAGAAAGACATTCCGATAATCAGATGGCCAACCACGCTCACGCCCACAAAGTAGAGCGTGTTTTTTACAGCCTTATGAAACCGAACATCGGAGAGGATGGTCTTGTAGTTCTCCAAGCCCACCAGTACCGGGTTTTTGTTGATGATTACGTTATCGTAGAATGAGTACTTTATGACCATGAAAATGGGCACAGCCAACAGCACTATCATCAAGATCAAGGTTGGTGCCAAGTAGAGATACGGTGTGCTGTGCTTGAAAATGGCGCGAAGCCGAGGGTTTTTCCCCCGCTCCGACTGAGCGGTTACATTTTTCAAGCTGAACTCCCTTTCATTCGCAAAGTATGGGACTATACGAGCAACTCGTATAGTCCCCTTCTTTCACAAAGCAGTTTAGAAAGCGCGGACCCATTCCTCTTGAATCATGTCGAGCATGCTGTCAACGGACTTAATGTCGCCTTCGATGTACAGCTGCAGGTGGTCATTGAAGATGCGCATCAAGTGCTCAGAGGTGGGCAGGCCAGTGAACTCGTTAATGGCATAGGAGTCTTTAAAGATCTCATAGGAATCGACGAATACTGGGTCTGCTGCGGAATAATCAGGTTCGGCATAGATGTTGCCAGGGAAAGCATTGGCTGCTTCAGCCAGTCTGGCGTTTACTTCTGGGCTCATCATGTACTCGATGAACTGCATAGCTTCGTCTTGGTACTTGGAGTTGGCTGCAATACCGATACCCCAGTTAGCAACAACCACACCGCTCTGGCCTTCGTAGCCATCCATTACTGGCAGGGGAATAGCCTGGAAGTTGAGGTTAGGCGCACCCTGTCTGATCAGGTTGATGTGAGCCAGGCTGGTGGTCATAAAGGCCACACGGCCGTTCACGAACTCTTCCACCATGGTGGCTTCGGTCATGGAGTAGGCACCAGGTGCAATCAGGTTCTCATCAAACAGAGACTTCACGAACTCAACTGTCTTGGTCAGCTTCTCGTTGTCCACCAGGTCTGGGCGGCCGTCACGGAGCATGAAACCGCCGGAAGCCCACAGCCAGCTCATGAACTGGTTCTGAATTCCGCTGGGCGAAGAAGTAGAAAGGGGAATGACCCAGCCGTAAGCATTGGTGTTGTTCACAACTGCCTGGGCGGCTGCCTTGAACTCAGACCAAGTCTTCGGCATCTCGGTTACGCCAGCCTCTTTCAGGAGGTCTACGTTCACGAGCATGGGGTAAGCGAAGTTCACCACGGGAATCATGTAAGTTGCGCCATCCACTTTAATCTGATCGGAAAGCTGTGCATCATTGTAGCCGCGCTTTTCCATCAGGGCGCTGAGATTGGAGATGGCTTCCTGCTTGGCGTAGTCATAGACCCAAGCTCCGTCCAGGCCAACAACGTCAGCCATGGTGCCGGTTGCTGCGCCAGCAGCAATCTGCGTGTTGGTGTCTGCGTAAGGATTGCTTAACAACTGAATCTCAATACCTGTTTGTGCAGTAAACTCATCGGCAATCCCGCGCAGTACGCCTGCAGGAAGTTCAACTTCCCACCACTGCTGGAATTCCAACGTTACTGCCATACCTACACTGCTCATTGCCAACAACATAAGACCTACAAGTGCTACGGTTAAGTACTTCTTCAACTTCTGTCCCCCCGATTTTTGGTTTTTGGGCCACCGGACAGCTGCCTGTCCCCTGACCCTACCTATATCATAAAATAAAATTCCACAATGTCAACATCTTCTTTGTAGAAAATACCCCTTTTCCACACATAATCGTAGGGTGGCAGGGATATTGACCTGTCATTTTACACATTCCGTGAAATATTATGTCATGAGAGGGTGCAAGCCACAACAAAAAACCCCACCTGCTGCCAGGT
Source organism: Bacillota bacterium (assembly GCA_012837385.1). Lineage (GTDB taxonomy): Bacteria > Bacillota > Limnochordia > Darwinibacteriales > Darwinibacteriaceae > DTU010. The sequence continues at coordinate 129 of DURH01000009.1, read as the reverse complement.
GGGGATCCCTCTATTCTGTTACAGCGAGTAGCTCTCCAGCGCCTCCAAGTCCTTCACAATGATCACTTTGTTGCCAATCAGTTCAATGTAGCCCAGTTCCTTGAATTCTCCCAGCTTTCTGGTGATGGT
>DURH01000008.1 GCA_012837385.1 Bacillota bacterium | reverse complement strand
TTGGGTTTATCAACACCAGAATGCGCAAGAACCGTAAAGTGGTTGTGGGCCACTGGCAGGATGGAGAAGCCCTGCAGGACATCGGGCACTGGACCAGGGTTGCCGCTGCTTGGCAGGACAGCCAGGGAGCTAAGATCGCCCGCTTCGGCGACAACATGCGGGACGTTGCTGTAACTGAAGGAGATAAGGTTGCTGCCCAAATCCAGCTGGGCTACGAAGTGAACGGCTATTCCCTGGGTGATTTGACTCCCTATGTAGATGCAGCCACAGATGCGCAGATCAATGCCCTCTTGGAAGAGTATGAAGCCAGCTACAACCTCACCGATCGGGTGCAGGAAGGCGGCGAGCTCCGCGATGGCCTCAGGTATTCTGCCCGCATTGAAGTTGGTATGCGCGCCTTCCTCAAAGACGGAGGCTTCAAAGGCTTCACCACAAACTTCCAGAACCTGGTTGGTCTCAACCAGCTGCCTGGCTTGGCTGTACAGCGCTTGATGAAGGACGGCTATGGCTTCGGTGCTGAGGGTGACTGGAAAACTGCTGCCCTGCTCAGGGCCATGAAAGTGATGAGCGTAGGCCTTCCTGGCGGGACTTCCTTTATGGAAGACTATGTCTACCATTTAGATCCTGCAGGCAGCCGCATTCTCGGCGCCCACATGCTGGAAGTGTGCGAGACCATTGCCGCGGCAAAACCGGTTCTGGACATCCAACCACTGGAGATCGGCGGCAAGGACAGCCCCGCCCGCTTAATCTTTAATGGAGCGGCTGGGCCGGCCATCTGCGCCACCCTGATCGATTTGGGCAACCGCTTCCGAATGGTTGTAAACGAAGTGGAAGCAGTTGATCCACCTGCGGATCTGCCCAAACTGCCTGTGGCCCGGGTACTCTGGGATCCCAAGCCCAACCTCAAGGTAGCTGCCGAAGCCTGGATTCTGGCTGGCGGTGCCCACCATTCCGTCTACACCCAGGCTCTCACCAGCAAGTTCGTGGAAGATTACTGCGAAATTGCCGGCATCGAGTACCTGGTCATTGACGAGAACACTGAGATCAGCAAGTTCAAACAGGATCTGCGCCTCGGTGAAATCTACTATCATCTAGCTAAAGGTCTGTAATTGGCACCTCCCTGGCTCAGCCAGGGAGGGACTCAATACATGGAGGTGAATGTAGTGACAGCAACAAGAAAAGCAGCAATGATTTTGGAAAAGGACTACAGGATCAGCGAGATCGATCCCCGGGTGTACGGCTCATTTGTGGAGCATCTGGGACGGGCTGTCTACGGCGGTGTTTATGAGCCAGGGCATCCCACCGCGGATGAACAGGGCTTCCGCCGCGACGTGCTAGAGCTGGTTAAAGAATTGAACACCCCCATCATCCGCTATCCCGGCGGCAACTTCGTGTCCGGCTACAACTGGGAAGATGGCATAGGGCCCAAGGAAAACCGGCCGCGCCGCCTTGATCTAGCCTGGCGCACCGTTGAGACAAACGAGGTTGGGGTTAATGAGTTCGCAGACTGGGCGAAAAAGGCCGGCTCTGAGGTAATGATGGCCATCAACCTGGGCACCAGGGGTGTGGATGCCGCCCGCAATATCGTGGAATACTGCAACCATCCAGGAGGCAGCTACTACAGCGATCTGCGCAAGTCCCACGGCTATGCAGAACCCCACGGCTTTAAGCTGTGGTGCTTGGGCAACGAGATGGACGGCCCCTGGCAGATCGGTGCCAAGACTGCCTATGAATATGGCCGCGTTGCAGCGGAGAGCGCCAAGGTGATGAAGTGGGTGGATCCTTCGATCGAACTGGTGGCCTGCGGAAGTTCCAACATTGCCATGCCCACCTTCGGTGAATGGGAAGCCACCATCCTCGATCACACTTACGAGCATGTGGACTATGTTTCCCTGCACACCTATTACGGCAACCGGGACAATGATACCCCCAACTTCTTGGCCCGCACCTTAGGCATGGATGAGTTTATCAACTCGGTCATTGCCATCTGTGACTACATCAAGGCCAAGAAGCGCAGTAAGAAGACCCTGCATCTGTCCTTCGATGAGTGGAATGTCTGGTTCCATTCCAACGAGGCTGATAAAAAGGTGGAGCCTTGGACAGTGGCCCCGCCTCTGCTGGAAGATGTGTATACCATGGAGGACGCCCTCTTGGTGGGCAGCATGCTGATCAGTCTGCTGCGCCGAGCCGATAGGGTGAAAGTGGCCTGCATAGCGCAGCTGATTAACGTGATCGCTCCCATCATGACCCAGAACGGCGGCCCTGCCTGGAGGCAGACCATCTTCTATCCCTTCATGCATGCTTCGCTGTACGGCCGGGGAGTCGCCCTGCTGCCAGTGATCAAGTCTGACAAGTACGACACCAAAGAATTCACTGATGTTCCTTACCTCGACTCCATCGCTGTTTTGAACGAGGAGAAAGATGAACTGACCATCTTTGCTGTAAACCGCAATATCGAGGGTGGCTTGGACTTTACCTGCGATCTGCGCGGCTTTGCTGACTACAGTGTGGTTGAGCACATCGTGTTAGCCCATGAGGATCTGAAAGCTGTCAACACCGCAGATAACCCCAACAATGTGCAGCCAACCGCTGGCGGAGGCGCTAAGGCTGACGCTGGCAAGCTCACTGCCCTGCTGCCCAAGGCGTCCTGGAACGTAATCAGGCTCGCCAAGCGGTCTTAGGAGCTGTCTGGACAAGTCTTCAACGAATGAGCTCAGCTTTATGCTGAGCTCATTCTTATTTTCCCGCGGCGCTCGCTGACCCACAGGCTCAAGCGGGAAAGGTAACCTGTAGTGACTGTATTTTGCATGGATATGCATGTAAAATTTGGATTAAGGATGGGCAACCCACAAGTCCGCCAAGTAGGGGGAGGGGTAGAGATGCCAATGCGTCTAGCTAGACGGGGCTTGATTCTCGTAGTGATCCTTTCAGCGGTAGTTCTTCTGATCTCTGGGAACGCGGGGGGCACTGCAAGCTATCCCGTATACGGCCTAGTTACCGAGGAGGATACGGGAATTACCTTGGTGGGAGCGGTTGTGAGAATGGGTCCAGAGATCACGCACACCAATGCTGAAGGCTCCTATTGGCTGGAAGTTCCAAAAGGTGTACATGAGTTTGAAGTTTCCCTGGATGGCTACCACCCTTACCTTGTTGAGATTAACCTGGACGGGAGCCGTGAGATCGCCATCGGGCTGGAGACAGAGCTGCCTAAACTGCAGGCAGAGCTGGTGGGCCTATACGACTCACTAGGCCAGCCCCTAGGTGTGCAGGGCAGCACAGATTGCCCCATGACCTTTCTCCAGGTCGAGGACTACACCCAGCTCCTTGGTGCCAATGCCGAGATCGGCAGGCTGGAGCTCTATTTAAACGGCCAGTGGTATCCCCTGTCCTTACCCACAAAACCGGTCCTCGGCCCTCTGGAGTTCCCCGTACCTCTACACCCTGGGCGCAATGATTTCCAGCTTAGGGTGTGGGATAACCGCGGCTGGGCCCGCAGCCTGCCGCCGTATGCGGTTGAGCTCACCTGGGACGTACTGGCTTTCCGCGCCGTGCTGAGCTGTGATGCGCCTGCCGGCTTGGAGCTGCATGTATTTCAGCGTGCCCCAGGGGAGCCCAACCTCTTTGACCGCGACAGCCAGGATCGGCATATCTATTGGCTGAACAGGACCCCTGGGGATTTCGGCACTACACCTGAACAGAACCCCTTTCTGGACTGGCATAGTTCCTTTGGGGAGGGCATCCTGGCCAGCATTGCTCTCCGGGAGGCCGTTCCTGGCGACTACCACATCTGGATCCAGCCTAGTACACTCACGGAAAGTGTGACCGCAGCCGTGCTCACCGTGGATCTGGATGCCACACTTTTTGCCCTGGATAGAAGGGTTTTTCGGTTTGAGCTCACTCGGGAGCAGCAGGGAGAGCCCATCTACGCTGCCACCGTACATGTAGGCGCGGAAGGAATTAAGACGGTCACTTCGGTGGATCCGCAGCAGTAAGCGTGAGTACAGATGAGCTTTGAGAAAGGAGAGGAGAAGATGAGCGTAGACAGACGGTATGCCCTGTTGCTGCTGATTTTGGCCCTGATCCTGGTTGGATGTACCAGGGAGGGGGGCGTTTTCAGCGTTTCAGGAACGGTGACGGAAAAGGATACTGGAAACCCTCTAGCAGGCGCAGTTGTGATCTTGGGAGAGCAGCGCACAGTGACTAACGCCCTGGGACAGTTCACCTTTCCGGAGGTAGCTGGTGGCGAGTATGAGCTAGAAGTTGAGCTGCAGGGCTATCAGGCTGGGTTACAGAAGCTGAGCGTGGGGAAGGACACAACCGCGGGCATAGGCTTGGTTTCGCCCCTGCCTGTGCTGCAGAACAACGGCTTTCACCTGACGGATTCAGATAACGAGATTGTGCAGGATGGCGGTGCAGTGAGCACACCCAGCCTGCAGCTTTTCTACTACACTCGCTACTTATTTGAGCAGCCAGATGAGGTGCAGATCGATTCTGTAGAGGCAGTAATCAACGGCGTACCCTGGCGGGTGGAAGATGATGCCGAGTACTGGATGGGGCAGGGCGGCTATCCCCTGGAAGCAGGGGAAAACACAGTTCAGCTCAGGGTCTGGGACAGTGCAGGCTGGGCTAGAACCAGCAAGCTGATCACGGTGCGTTTCCAGGCGGAGCGTGCCGATCTGCGGCTGGTATTGTCCTGGGATGTTTGGGCTGATCTCGATCTCCACCTTTTCAAGCGACAACCCACGGAGCCGAACATCTTCGAGCTGTATGATGAAGACCGCCATGTCTATTACTCCAATAGTCAGCCTGTGGACTTTGGCGAGGGGCCGGCTCAAAACCCAGTTTTGGACTGGGACGGCTGGGGAGAAGGAAGCTGGGACGGGATCTTCCTGCCCGAACTGACGCCCGGCGACTACCACATTTGGGCCTATGCTTGGTCTGTGGAGGAACCCACCAAGGCCGAGCTGCGGGTCAGCTTCGATCTGAACTCTCCAGAACCCCAAGGGGAATCTTATGCTTTGGAGTTCAGCGAAGAGGATCAGGCTATGCCGATATACGTAACCACGGTGCGGGTCCATGAGGATGGTACTAGGGAGTTCGTATACTGTGAGCCGCAGGTAGGCTACGGCCCGCCACCTTGATATATCGATGACGAGCAGTGCTCGTAGAATCGCAGGGCAAGTAATCTGGAACAGCCTGGACATGGGTCCGGGCTGTTTCATCAAGAGTTTGCTTCTGTAATCTTTATTCATTTCTAAAGTTGGTGTAATATTGAGTTGGGAATAATTTCCCAAGTGGGGATGGAACCATGAAGAAAACGTGGCAGGTCTTCTATGACAGGTATTTTGGGCGGCATCTTGATCTGCGGGCGCGCCTCTTCCACTCCTTGGCTGTAGGAGGGATGGCGATAAGCCTGATCATGGCCTTCAGCACGTTGTTTACCAAGGCAGGTTTCTTTCACTTCCTTTTCAACATACTCATTGCCGTGGTCTCGTTTGGTCTGCTCTACTATTCTCGGAAAACTGGCAATCATCAGCTGTGCTACCTGGTTACCGTGGTGTGCGTGTTTATGATTCTCTTTCCCGCCGTGTTCTTCAACTCCAACGGCTACCGCAGCGGCATGCCTGCTTTCTTCGTGTTTGCCGTAACCATCTCCGTGTTTATGCTTAGGGGCAGGACTGCCCTGATTGTAACCGGCGTGGAACTGGCTCTTTATGTCGGGCTCTGCATTTTTGTCTACTACAATCCTCAGACCGTGAGGCCCTTTGAGACGGAAGCGGATATGCTGCGGGATATTATCTTGTCCTTTGTAGTAGTGAGCATTTCCTTAGGCATTATTATGCACTATCATTTTCGCATGAACTATGAGCAGCAGAGGGAATTGGAAGAAGCTAGGGAAGAGGCGCTGGCTTCCAGCAGAGTGAAGACAACCTTCCTAGCCAATATCAGCCATGAGATCCGCACTCCCATTAATGTGGTGCTGGGCATGAATGAGATGATCCTGCGGGAGAGTACTTCAGATCACATCCGCCGCTATGCTGCTAACATCCAGACCGCCGGTAAGACCCTGCTGTCGCTGATCAACAACATCTTGGATCTAGCCAAAATTGAATCAGGCAAGCTGCAGCTGACCAATGAGCAGTACAAGACCGTGGATCTGATTTTCGACTTAGTGGTGATCGGCCGGGAAACCGCAGCCAAAAAGGGTCTGGTTTTCCAGACCCAAGTGGACCGCAGCCTGCCCACTGCTTTTCGAGGCGATGCCTTCCATATCAAGCGGGTGATCGTCAACTTCCTCTCCAATGCCGTGAAATACACCGCTGAGGGTTTTGTTACGCTAAGCTTCAGTTGGAGGAAAGAAAAAGGCAGGACACTGCTCTGTATCTCCGTGCGGGATACTGGCAGCGGAATTGAAACTGGCGACCTGGACCGCCTCTTCCAGTCCTTTACCCGTGGCGACAGCGCCTACAGCCGAGGAATTGAGGGTTCAGGTTTGGGCCTGGCCATCGCCAAGGAGCTCGCCGAGCTCATGGACGGCACAATTCTGGTGGAAAGCAAAGTGGGCTATGGCAGCACCTTTACTTTGGCGGTGCCTCAGTCCATCGTAGATGCCACTCCCCTGGGGCAGTGGGAATCAAAGCAGGCTGCCGTTACTTTGGAGCGGACAAGCTTTGTTGCACCTGCAGCCAAGATTCTCTTGGTGGACGATAACAAGGAGAACTTGGAGGTAACCAAGACTCTCCTCAAAGAAAGCCTGGTGCAGGTGGACACCGCCTTAAGCGGTAGACAAGCCATCTCCTTGGCAGAGCAAAAAAGCTACCACCTGATCCTGATGGATTATATGATGCCGGAGATGGATGGCCTGGAAACCCTGCGCCATATGCGGCAGAGGGGAGTGGACACCCCCGTGGTGGCGGTTACAGCCAATATCCTGCCAGGAACCAAGGAAACCCTGCTGGAGGCGGGATTCGCCGGTTTTTTGAGCAAGCCCTTGGTTTGGAGCCAACTGGAAAAGATGGTGATCGATCTTCTCCCCCGGGAACTGGTGCAGCTTAAGGCTAAGAGCACCGTGGTGGACGAGGAAAGGGAGGCGGAACTGCATCAGAAACTGCTTCCCTATGGGGTGTCTGTGCTGGAAGGCCTGAGGTATGTGAATGGCGATCTCAGCCAGTACAGAGCTCTCAGTGAGATCTTCTGTGAGCACTCCGGTGAGAGCCGGGCGGAAATAGCAGCCATGCTGGAGGAGGAAGATTTCGAAGGCCTCACATACGCCATTCATTCCTTGAAAAGCAAAGCCTTGGCCATTGGAGCTGTAGAGCTTTCTCGGCAGGCTGCCGCCATGGAAGAGCATCTGCGCCGCGGCGACTCCATGTACGTTAAGGTGGCCATGGACTTGCTGATGTTCACCTGGGATAGGGTAATGACTGGATTGAGGGAGGTGGAAGTATGCCCAGAGTGTTAGTGGTTGATGATGATGTGATGCTCCTCAAGATGGCGGAACAGCTCTTAAAATCCGAATACACGGTAATGCTGGCTAGAACGGGCCAGGAAGCCATCAACTATGCTGCCCATGGGCCTCGGCCTGACATTATCCTCCTGGATATCGACATGCCCAAGATGGATGGCTACGCCACCCTGCGCAGGCTTCAGGAAATCGATGCCGATATCCCCGTGATCTTCCTCACAGGTTTGACAGAAACCGAGTATGAGCTTAAGGGTCTCACTGCTGGAGCAGTGGACTACATCACCAAGCCGTTTGTAAAGGAGATCCTCCTGGCCCGCCTAAAAATTCATTTCAATGCCAGCGCTAAGCAGAAGAATTTGGATCCCGACAAAGTGCGCTCCTTAAGTGCCAGGCTGAATGAAACAGAGATGGCAGTGGCAGAGCTTATGGCCCAGGGGTATACTAATGCCGAGATCGCCGATCAGCTGCATTACTCCTACAACTACGTCAAAAAGGTGAGCTCCATTATCTTCAATAAGCTGGGTATTTCCAGGCGCAATGAGATTCGGGAATTCCTCATGTAAGGAGGCTGGGCGGCAAGGGAATCTTCCTGGCGGGGACGCCCCTTTTTCTTGAAAGACTGGCGCACTTGCGATTATAAGTTTATAATTACTCTGAGAGTCAGCATATTTAGAAGGAGTCGGATCATGAAGCAAGAGGGATTAGATAGAGTAATCGTCGATGTGCAGGACGTGTATAAGTCCTATGGAACTCTGCAGATTCTAAAGGGTGTGAGCCTGCAGGTGCGGGAAAAAGAGGTAGTGGTGATCTGCGGGCCCAGTGGTTCTGGGAAGAGCACGTTTATTCGCTGCATCAACGGCTTGGAGAAGATCGACAGCGGCCGCATCACTGTAGGCGGGCTCCCTATCCATGATCCGCAAACAAAATCCACGGAAATCAGCAAAAAGGTGGGCATGGTCTTTCAGGACTTTAACCTCTTCCCCCATATGACCGTGCTGGAGAATGTCACTTTGGCCCCCATCAAAGTTAAGAAGATGCCTAAGGAAGAAGCCACCGAGCTGGCCTTAGATCTCCTGACGAAAGTGGGCATCCGGGATCAAGCGGATAAATACCCCGCAGCCACCTCCGGCGGCCAGAAGCAGAGAGTAGCTATCGCCAGGGCCCTGGCTATGCAGCCAGATGTGATGCTGTTTGACGAGCCTACCTCTGCCTTAGACCCAGAGATGATCGCTGAAGTTCTTGATGTAATGAAAGAACTGGCCAAGGGCGGCATGACCATGCTGGTAGTCACCCACGAAATGGGTTTTGCCCGGGAAGTGGCTGACACGATCATCTTCTTCGATGAAGGAAACATCGTGGAGAAAGCCGCCCCAGAAAAGTTCTTCACTTCCCCAGACCACGAACGGACCAAGCGTTTCCTGAGCCAGATTCTGTAACCAGTGAGGCTTCAGGCAGTAGCTGGTCATCCTGAATTTGTTAAGCAGCAGATAGAGAAATAGATTAGCGCGACCCTATGCTTGCGCTGTAAAAGCCAAGTCTGTCCGGTATTTCCGGCTGACTTGGCCTTTTTTGTTTCCCTCAAGCATTGGGTTAATCTCAGAAATATTTCCCAAAGAAAGCAGGGAAAATGAAATCATTAACGAAACCATAACTGGGGAAAGGGAAAACGTGCGAAAGTTTCCCAGTGTTTAATCAGGTTGATGTATCACTACAGCCATGGCTTTAGCAAAACACGCGCAAAGGGGGTTGACGCCAAGTTCAGCGTAAGAATCGAGCTTTGCCATTAGACACACGAAAAGGAGGAAAAAAGAACGAATGAAAACTCGTTTGACACCTGTAGTAGTGGTTTTTCTGCTTTTGATGTTGGTTGGTACCGCAGCTGCTCAATACAACGAAGCACCCATGTTGAAAGAAAGGGTCTTAGCAGGTGAGTTGCCGCCAGTTGAAGAGAGATTGCCCAAGCAGCCATTAGTTGTCGAACCGTTTGAAGAAATTGGCGTATATGGTGGAGTGTTACGTGCTGGTGCCTTCGGTCCCACCAGTGGTGGACTGGATACTGAGGGTGTGCGGCTCCAATGCATCGGCCAAATCGAACCTGATCTGGCAACGATCACACCCAACATTGTTCGTGATTGGGATATCGCTGAAGATTTCACCAGTATCACTCTCTATCTGCGTGAAGGCATGAAATGGTCCGATGGACATCCATTTACAGCTGATGACTGGATGTTCTGGTACGAATCGATTGCCCTGAATGAACAGCTTAATCCTGTCAAGATGCAGGCTTGGTTGGTTGATGGTCAGATGTTTAAAATGACCAAAATCGACGATTACACAATTCGTCTTGACTTTGCAGCTCCCTATCCGTCCATCGACATCGTGCTCGCCAAGAGCCACTGGAATGGCCAATTCTTTGCACCTAAGCATTACTTGAGCCAGTTCCACATTGATTACAACGACAAGGCTGAAGAACTAGCTAAGGAAGCTGGCTACAGCACATGGTGGGAAGCATTTCAGTTCTATTCGGCTTTCGATCAAACCCAACTGAATCCTGACCTTCCTGGGATTACTCCTTGGGTGCTGAAGTCCATCGATACTTTCGGAAACAAGTATTTCGAGCGCAACCCATACTACTGGAAAGTCGACACAGCAGGTAATCAACTGCCGTACGTCGATGGTCAGTTAAGAGAATTAGTGTCCGATGGTGAAGTGCGCATCCTGAAGTTCATCGCTGGCGAACTGCATTCCGCTGGTGAAAACCCATTGCCCGTTGCTGACTATACCCTCTACAAAGAAAACGAAGCAGCCGGCAATTACAGAACCATGCTGTTTGATAACACCAGAGGCTCAGACGCATCTGTTGTGTTTAACCTGACAGTGCAAAACCCAGCTTTGCGGGAGCTGTTTAACAATGTAGAGTTCCGGAAAGCGATGTCCCTCGGCATAGACCGTCAGGAGATCAACGACATTCTCTACTTTGGCCAAGCAAAAGCCCTGCAGGCAACTGCTCCTCCAATGACGAGCTTCATCGAAGAGTGGATGACTACTTACTTTGCAGAGTTTGATCCCGATAAGGCTAATGCCATGCTCGATGAAATTGGTTTGACATGGCACAGCTCTGGAAACTACCGTCTGCTGCCCAACGGCGAGCGCCTGCGCATCACCATTGAGGCAACTGAGGAGTTTGCCGCAGTAGCTGAAATGGTCGCTGAGCATTGGACCAACTATCTGGGAGTAACCGCGAACCTGCAAGTGGTAGAGAGAACATTCTTCTATGAAAGGGCTCTCTCCAACGACAGAGAGTGTGCTGTCTGGACCTTTGACGGCGCTTCCGAGTTCATGATGCGGGAAAACGGCGGCAGATTGCTACCAACATGGGGTGAACCCCTGGGAGTCGCACCTCTGTGGCAGACCTGGTTTGATACAAACGGAAGCTCTGGCGAGCAGCCTCCTCAAGAGGTTATCGACCAGTACAATGCAGTACAGAAGTTCCTCTATACAACTCCAGGAACCGATGAGTACTTTGCCCTTGGCCGCGAGATCCTAACTCGCCATGGAGAGAATGTGTGGGCTATCGGTACAACCGTAGCACCCCGCGTAATCTTGATGAGCAACAAACTTGGCAATACGCCTAATGAAGGTACGTTTGCTTGGGACTTCGGCTTCTGGTCTCCCTACAAAGGCGACCAATGGTTCTTTAAACAGTAAGTAATTAGGCCGCACAAAGGGATGTTGGGAACAAGCTTGTGCTTGTTCCCACAAACCCTCTTTTGCAGCGGCCCAACAGCAGGTAAATGCTAGGGAGGACGTACGATGGGCTCTTATATTTTCAATCGTTTCTGTTACATGCTTATCTCTATCGTGCTCATGTCAGTTGTGGCCTTCATAATCATTCAACTACCACCAGGGGACTATCTATCTTCTTACATAATGCAGCTGCAGGCTAGTGGTGAACGGGTGGATCCTGCACAAGTTGAATCCCTGCGCAGGCAATATGGTTTGGATCTTCCCATGTATCAGCGCTATTTTGTTTGGGTAAAGAACATGCTGCGGGGTGACTTCGGCCGTTCTTTTGACTGGAATATGCCGGTGAGGACTCTGATCGCGAGCCGCATACCAATGACAGTTGCCGTTTCCTTGGTCACCATGCTGTTTACCTACCTTGTAGCTATTCCGTTTGGGATTTATTCCGCTGTTAAGCAGTATTCCATTGTTGACTACATTGTGACAGTGCTCGGGTTTGTTGGGCTTGCCATGCCCAACTTCCTGCTAGCCCTATTCTTGATGATTTTTTTCCAAAGGGTTTTTGGTTTCAGCCCAGGGGGCCTCTTTTCACCAGAGTACCTAAATGCGCCTTGGAGTTTTGCCAGATTTGTCGATATGCTCAAGCATCTGCCGGTGCCAATTATCGTCATTGGTGCATCGGGTATGGCCAGCCTGATGCGGGTGATGCGGAGCTCCTTGCTCGATGAGATTAAGATGAAATACGTGACCAATGCGCGAGCCAAGGGACTGAAAGAGCGTGTTTTGCTGTTTCGTTACCCTGTACGGGTAGCCCTGAACCCAATCCTAAGTTCTATTGGGTGGATGTTCCCCCAAATCCTTTCTGGAGCCACTATAACCGCGATCGTTCTGAACCTGCCAACTGTCGGTGCCTTAATGTATCGTGCTCTGCTATCCCAGGATATGTATCTGGCTGGGACCTGCGTGCTGTTCTTGACTGTTTTCACTTTAGTCGGCACCTTTATTTCCGACATATTGTTGGTATGTGCAGATCCGAGGATTCGGTTTGATTGAAAGGAGAAGCCATGACCAAACAGGCTGATGTTATTCAAAAGGAAGAAAAGTACTATGTTGCCACCCAATGGCAGCTGATGAGGCAGAAGTTTGTGAAGCACAAATTAGCCATGGCCGGCTTGGTTGTGCTGGCACTCTTGTATACTCTAGGGATTTTCAGCGATTTCTTTGCGACTCAGGATTATCAGAAGCGGAACACCAGGTATATCAACGCTCCTCCGCAGCGGATCCGTTTTATTGATGCGGACGGCCATTTCCATCTGCGTCCCTTTGTCTATGGTTTGACCCAGGAAATGGATCCAGAAACATGGCGGCGCACTTATGTGGAGGACACATCGGTAATCCAGCCAATCCGTTTTTTCGTGCGAACCGATACGTACAAATTCTGGGGGCTGTTTGACGCCAACATACGATTTATGGGCGTCGATGAAGGGCCATTCTTCCTGTTTGGCACCGATGGGTCAGGCCGTGATCTGTTCTCGCGGGTGATGTACGCAACGCGCATCTCGCTCACAGTGGGCCTCGTTGGTGTATTCTTGAGTTTTGTCCTGGGCTGTGTTTTCGGCGGTATCTCCGGGTATTACGGTGGGAAAATCGACATGGTTATCCAGCGGGTGATTGAGTTCCTGCTTTCCATTCCCACCATCCCTCTCTGGATGGCCCTAGCTGCTGCCTTGCCCAAGGATTGGGAGACGATCCAAATTTACTTCGCCATCACCATAATCCTTTCCATGGTCGGTTGGTGTTCACTGGCTAGGGTGGTCCGCGGGAAGCTCTTGGAGGTTAAGCAGAAGGACTTTGTCATCGCTGCCAAACTCGCCGGAGCAAACGACTGGCAGATTATCACCCGCCATCTTCTTCCATCATTTATGAGTTATTTGATCGTGAGCATCACTTTGGCCATTCCAAACATGATTATTGGCGAAACGGCCCTCAGTTTCCTAGGAATTGGCCTGCGGCCGCCTGTTGTTAGTTGGGGTGTGCTTTTGCAGGATGCGCAGAATGTGCGGACAATCAACCTTCATCCCTGGCTGTTGATACCTGCAGTCTTTGTTGTCGTAGCTGTACTGTCTTTCAATTTCCTTGGAGATGGATTGAGGGACGCTGCTGACCCTTATAAATAAAGGATCAACCCTAATTCACTAGCCCAAAAAGGAAGGTAGTTATGCCGGATACAATACTCGAGGTTAAGAACCTCAAAGCTTGTTTTCACTTAGATGAAGGTCAATTAAGAGCTGTCGATGGTGTCAGTTTCGCCATCCAGAGAGAAGAGACCCTCGGTGTGATTGGAGAAAGCGGCTGCGGGAAGAGTGTAACAGCCCTCTCGATTCTGCGCCTCTTGATGCCTCCGGGAAAAATTGAGGGTGGCGAGATTCTGTATTACTCAGATGACAATCAGGTGACCGACCTAGCAAAATTGCATCCAAATGGGGAGCAAATCAGGAAAATCAGGGGTAAAGAGATCGCCATGATCTTCCAGGAGCCCATGGCCAGCCTGTCCCCTGTGCACACAATTGGCGCCCAAATGATGGAGTTTATCCTGCTGCACAACCCAGGCATGAAGAAGAACGAAGCCCAGGAAATCGCCCTTGATATGCTCAACAAAGTGGGCGTATCAAACCCGGCGCTGCGGTTGCAGAACTATCCCCACCAACTATCAGGTGGCATGTGCCAGCGGGTTATGATCGCAACAGCCCTCTCTTGCAATCCGCGCCTGCTCATCTGCGACGAGCCGACAACCGCCTTGGATGTGACTGTTCAAGCTCAGATTATCGATCTGATGGAAGAGCTTCAGGCTGAAATGGGGATGTCCATGCTCTACATTACCCATGACCTGGGTGTAATCGCTGAAGTTGCTGACGAAGTAGCGGTCATGTACTTGGGGAAAATTGTTGAGAAGTGTGATGTAAAAACCATTTTCAAAAAACCAATGCACCCATATACACAGAGGCTGATGCAGTCCGTACCAAAACTGGGCAGCAGACAAGAGATGCTTGATACGATTGAGGGGACAGTACCCATTCCCATCGGCATGGGGGCGCAGTGTGGGTTTTACTCCCGCTGTTCCCACGCGGAAGAGGGAAGCTGCAGCAGGCGTTCACCCGCCCTTGTTGAGGTGGAGCCGGGCCACTTCGTCAGATGCTTCAAGTATGGGAGTGTAGAGGAGGGATACCTTGAGTCAGCAAACCAAATCTAAATGCCTTGTTGAAGTGAAATCCCTGAAAAAATACTTTCCCATTGAAAAAGGGATTCTGAAGAAAGTGGTCGGCCATGTTAGAGCTGTGGACGATGTAAGTTTTAAGATCCACGAAGGAGAAACACTGGGGCTGGTTGGTGAATCTGGCTGCGGTAAAACCACTTTGGGACGCTGCCTACTCAGGATTGTGGAGCCAACAGAGGGGACTGTTAACTTCAGAGTCTCTCCCGAAAAAACCGTTGATGTCACCAAGGTTGATAAGAAAGAATTGCGCAGCCTGTACCGGGATATGCAGATGGTGTTTCAAGATCCCTTTTCATCACTCGATCCACGCATGACTATCTTGGATATCGTGGGAGAGCCGCTGAAAATGAACAAAGTCTGCTCCGGTGAGGAATATGTGGAAAGAGTGAAAGAGCTGGTGCAGTTGGTTGGGTTAGAAACCGGCCACTTGCGGCGCTACCCACATGCCTTTAGTGGAGGACAGCGGCAGCGCATCGGGATTGCTAGAGCGCTAGCCCTTAATCCCAAGTTCATTGTCGCCGATGAACCCGTTTCCGCACTAGATGTTTCTGTGCAGGCCCAAATACTAAACCTTTTAAAACAGCTGCAGAAGGAGCTGAACCTAGCTTACCTCTTTATTGCGCATGACTTGAGTGTGGTGGAGCATATCTCCCATCGGGTTGGCGTAATGTACGTAGGCAAACTGGTGGAATTGGCTTCTACGGAAGACCTTTTCACCAAACCTCTGCATCCATATACAGAAGCATTGTTATCGGCAGTACCGCGGCCTGACCCAGAAGTTAAGGCCTCAAGGATTGTGCTGCCTGGCGAAATCGCTAACCCTGCTAATCCGCCATCTGGCTGCTACTTCCATCCCCGCTGCCGCTACGCAGTAAACCAATGCAAGGAAGTGGCCCCTAAGTGGGAGGAAATCAAACCTGGTCATTATTGTGCATGCCATCGTGCGAAGGAACTTGATCTTTCTGGAGTCAGAGAAACACAAAGTGCTTAAGCAGAAAGGGAGATGGAGATGACGGAAAAAAACACAAATGTTGTTGTCAAAGTAGACGCTGGGAAGTGGCTGGGTGATCTTAGGCCTGTTTGGAACTATATCGGTTACGATGAAATCAACTACACCACAACTCCAGATGGGATCGGCACTTTACAGAAGATTGGCGATTTCGCCGAGCTCCCCTATTATGTGCGAGCACATCACCTGTTGTGTACAGGAAACACCCTGGGGACCTTTAAGTGGGGCTCAACAAATGCCTACATCGAAGATGAAGATGGAAATCCGATTTACAATTGGGATGTTATTGACGAGATCTTCGATGTGTATCTGAGAACTAACTGCAAACCCTTTGTGGAGTTGGGCTTTATGCCTGAGGACTTAATGGATCAGGGGGATCAGCCCTCTTACCGCTCAGGAGGCTGGGCTTGCCCACCTAAGGACTATAAAAAATGGTATGATCTCGTGTTTAATTTAGTTAAGCATTCTGTAGAACGCTATGGGGCGGATGAAGTTAAGACCTGGTATTGGGAACTCTGGAATGAGCCAGATCTTGACTATTATTGGAAAGGCAGCATGGAGGAGTTCTGCAAACTGTATGATTACACAGCGGCAGCTGTGAAGGCCGCTTTTCCAGAAGCCCGCGTTGGCGGCCCGGCAACCACTGGCCCATTTTTCAATAACGGAGCCAAATGGCTTGATTATTTCCTAAACCACTGTGTGAACGGCACCAACTATGTCACCGGTGAGACTGGCACCGTGCTGGACTACATTACATTTCACGCCAAAGGCGCCAATTATCTTCCTAATGTTCAGGCGAGAAAACAGCTCCCCTCCATCAAGCATCTGTATGAGCAGATTGAACATGGTCTGCAGATTATTGCCAAGTATCCTTCGCTGGATGGCTTGGAAGTGGTGCTATCAGAGTGTGATCCTGATGGTTGGGCAGCTGGCGGCCGTTTTGACAACAGCAACCTCAACTTCCGCAACACAGAGTACTATGCTTCCTACATGGCCATTACCTTTAAGGGCATTATGGAACTGGAGAAAAAATATCACCGGAAGATCAACTCCTTGACCTGGGCCTTTATGTTTGAAGGTGAGCGCTGCTTTGAAGGGACTCGCTCCTTAACTACCAGGGGCATTGACAAACCAGTGCTGAACCTGTTTAGGATGCTGGCCTTATTGGGCAACAAACGTCTAGCACTGGAAAGCAGCTTGTATCAAGATCCTCTTACATTTAAGGATGACTACGGCACAGAAGAAGGCCCTGTCATTGACGGCATCGCCACAGCCTCAGGAAATGAGAGCGTGGAGATTCTGCTGTACTGCCACCATGACGATTGGGATGTTCAGGGAGAATATGAGGTAGAAATCGATGTTGCCAACTTGCCATTTTCCGATTCACAGGTAAGGGTGGCGCATTACCGCATCGATCAGAGCCACAGCAATGCCTATGCAGAATGGGTCCGGCAGGGTAAACCAAATTATCCAGCTCCGGGACAGCTCTGTGCAATCAAGAAAAGGGAAAACCTGGAACTGGTTGAACCAATTCAAAACGAAATACTCCTCGATGGCAGGTTAAAAAAGAAGTTCACATTACCAGTACACGGCATATCTTTGCTAGTTGTCTCGAGGATTTAACTAAATGCAGGAGCATGCCCTATTGACAAACAATAATGATAAAATAGAGGAGGCACTTCATTGAAGAAGGATTTATCACAAAAGACGCTCGGCATTATCCACGCCGCAGTATTTACATCCCAGACGGTACAGAAGTATATTGATGAGATTATTCCTGAAGTCCAGGTTATGCATTTTGGCGATGATACCGTCCAAAGAGACAATTTGGCAGCACCGCTTGGCACAATCCCTAAACACAACTACTTTAAATTTGCAACCTATGCCAAGTTCTTAGAGGACTCAGGTGCAGACCTGATCATGTTGGGCTGCTCCACGTTTAACTCGGCTGTTGATGTGGCTCGTCCAATGATTTCCGTTCCTATGCTGCAAATCGATCGGCCCATGATGGATATCGCTGTGCAAACAGGGACAAGAGTTGGGCTGTTGGCTACCCTGCCATCAACAGTGCAGCCATCAGAGAATTTGCTGAAAAAAGCGGCTTTTGAGGCTAAGAAGGAAATTGAGGTAAAGACAGTCCTCTGCAGTGAAGCCTTTAGAGTTTTGCGGGAAGGAAACCCCGAAAAGCATAATGAAATGTTATTGGAAGAAATTGATCGACTTTCTAATGAAGTAGATGTAATTGTCATGGCACAGGTATCCATGTCCGTCCTGGAACCGCTGCTGCAAAACTCAAAAGTTCCTGTTCTCAACAGTGGGCGCACAGGTTTCACAAGGGCGAGGGAGATTTTGGAATCACTCTGATTCTGGAAGAGGAGTTTTTTCGATGGTGAAAATGGGGGATGTTGCTAAGGATGCCAAGGTTTCCATAGCAACGGTATCTAAGGTTTTGAATGGTACGGGCCGGATCAGCGAAGAGACACGCCAGAGGGTGCTGAGTAGTGCCGAACGGTTGGGTTACAAACCAAGAAGTGTCGCCAAACGGAGCCGTACCAAAACAGTGGGTTTGGTCATAC
>DURH01000070.1 GCA_012837385.1 Bacillota bacterium | reverse complement strand
TTTTGCAGGTAACTCAACAGCTTCCTTCTTCCGAAATCCTTGCTTGAGAGCCCCGGTTTTCATCAACCATTTTGTATAAACCCCTTTAATACGACGCTTCGCCGTAACAATCAGCGCCCATTCCCTAACGTATGAAAAAATAGTGTAACCATTAGGAAGGAATTTGGCAGGGGAGCTGGAATAGGATCTGCGTAAACCTTTACGCAAAATACCGCAAGAGGAGCCGACCATGGAAGATATCAAGAAGGAGTCCAAGCGCGAAGTCACAATCATGGATGTTGCCGAAAAGAGCGGAGTATCCATTGCCACAGTGTCCAGGGTGCTCAACCGCACGGGCAGATACAGCGATGAAACCTCCCGTAAGGTTCTGGCGGTGGCGCGGGAAATCGGTTACACACCGAACTACATGGCTAAGAGCCTGAAGAGGAAAAAGACTGAGCAGATCGCTTTGGCAGTAGCGGATATCGGCAACCCTGTGTACGTGGCCATGGCCAAGGCAGTGCAGCAGGTGGTGAAGGAACATGGTTATCGCTTGGTGTTGTTAAGCACCGAGGCGTTAGCCAGTGAAGAGTATGGGATCATTAAGAGCCTTTCTAAACAGTATGTTGATGGGCTGATTATCTCACCTCTGCTGTACAGTGATGAGCATCGTGAGTTGATCAAGCAGGCCGCAAGGCCCGTTGTGGTAATCACTGGTTCCGAAAGCGACCCCGATATTGACAGCGTGTTAGTGGACTCTTCCCAAGGGGTACGCCTAGCCATGGAGCATCTGTTGGGACAGGGCCGCTCGAGAATCGCGTTTCTTAACGGCCGCCCTGATACAGTACCTGGCGTCGCCCGCTTGAACGGTTACTACGCTTCCTTGATCGAGCACGGCTTACCCCGGGATGACAGCCTTGTTTTCGCCAGCGACTTTACCCTGGCTGGGGGCTATCAGGTGGCTGAGGAGATCCTGAGTAGAGCGAAACCCGATGCCATCATGTGCGCCAACGACCTTATGGCTTTAGGCGTAATGAGGTACCTGCGGGAACAGCGACTGCGGGTTCCAGAAGACATCGCGGTGGTGGGGATGGATGATATTGAACACGGAGCATCTTCCTTCCCTTCCCTGACAACGGTGTCGCTGCTGGCTGCGGAACGGGGCAGGATGGCTGCTGAGCTCCTCTTAAGCCGCCTCACTTCAGACGAGATACAGAAACCCAAGCAGCTGCAGGTTGTTCCCAGGCTTATAGTCAGGGAATCCAGTGTGGTTGTGAAGGGGTAGGGCATGTTTCGCTTATTTGTCACTGATATCGATGGCACTATCTTCGGGCCAAGGCAGCCCATCAGCAGGGAAACCAAAAAGGCAGTTGCCCTCCTGCGGAGCCATGGATTTGGGGTAACAGCTGCCACAGGCAGAAACCAGTGGGAAGCGCAGCGCCTGGTGACAGATCTAGGCATCGAACTTCCTGTCATTCTCGCCAACGGAGCGCAGATTTTCGATTTTGCGGCAGGGCGCTTGCTCTACGGTAAAAGCTTTTGCATCCAGACCTTAACTGAGTTTCTAGGAGGGATCGACGCCAAAGGGCAGGTTCAGATCCGCTGGTTAGATGGGGAGCAGTGGCAAGAGTGCAGCTTAGAGGATTTTGCCCAGGCGGGAGGTTCTGGTGAGGTCCAGAGGGTTCTCTTGGTGGATGTTGAGCACACCTTAAGGCTAGCCGATTCCCCAGCCTGTCCCTATTGGCTTTTCCAGGAAGGAGATCTGGTGGAGCTGACCCCCAAAGATGTGAACAAGGGAGAAGGACTCTTGGTGCTGTGTTCCTTACTTGGTATAGCTACAGAGCAAGTTGTGGCCCTGGGCAATGATCTCAATGATGTGGAGCTGATCCAGCTGGCAGGTGTAGGCTTAGCTGTGGCAGGGGGGCATCCCGCTCTATTGCAGGCCGCCGATGGGATAGTGGCTGCGCTGGAGGACCACCCTGTGCAGACAATCGCTGAATGGATGATGGGCAGCACACCCTGGGAGAGGATTGTGATGAAGAAATGAAGCGTCGTTCGTGGTTAGGGCAGTTAGGCTTGGTGTTACCGTTTCTAATTCCCGTTGTCCTATTTTCGGTCATCCCCTTACTCCGCGGTATTTACCTAGGCTTTACCGACTATCGCTTCGGCTTTGAGATGCGCTTCAATGGCCTGGAAAACTACCGCTATATGCTCACAGACAGCTATTTCTGGTCCTCGTTTCGGGTGGGTGCCATCTGGACCATTGGCACAACTCTAGGCCAGGTAGTCTTGGGACTGGGTTTAGCCCAGCTCCTCAACGCCGACCTCTTTGGGCAGAGGTTGGCCCGCATCCTGGTGTTGGTGCCCTGGGCCATGCCGCCTGTGATTAGGGGTCTGATGTGGAATATGGTGTTTCTGCCTGACACCAGCGGCCCCCTAAACTATCTCTTGATGCAGGCGGGGATGATCTCCCAGCCCATCAACTGGCTGAACAGTGTGGCCTGGGCCCTGCCTTCCATCATCTTGGTAGGCATTTGGGGAGGTTTGCCCCAGTCCGCCATCGTGCTTCTGGCTGGGCTGCAGACCATACCTAAGGAGCTTTACGAAGCAGCGAGCCTGGATGGAGCCGGCGTGTTGGGACAGTTTCGCTATGTTACGCTTCCGTCTCTAAAACCCATAATTACCTCCATCGTTTCCCTCCGCTTTATGTGGAACTTCAACGCCTTTGGCTTAGTGTGGACCCTTACCCAGGGCGGGCCAGGGGGCAGGACCAGGCTGCCCATGCTCTTCGCCTATGAAGAGGGGTTCCGCTACGGTAATGCCGGATATGCCGCGGCTTTAGGCAATGTGATGGTGCTGGTGGTATCGCTCTTGGTAGTGCTCTACCTGCGGAAAGAGCTTAAGGAAAGCGAGGCTTAGGGTATGAATTATCGTGTGAAAAACCTCATGGCCAAATCTGTTATGCAGATCTGCCTGCTGTTCTTTGTGGTTTTCTTAGCTTTTCCCTTGGTGTGGATGCTTTCCACATCCTTAAAACCCAATCCTGAGATCTATTCGCGCATCCCAACGCTCATTCCCAAAGAGCCCACCTTTGATCACTTCCGGGCCGCCTTTGGACAGCAGGACCTGCTCTCGGGCATTTACAACAGCTTCAAGATAGGAGTTCTGTCCTCCATTGTGGTGCTGATTATCACAGTCCCGGCTGCCTACGCCTTGGTGCGCTTTCAGACCGTGATCAATAAGTCGGTGATGGCGTGGATCTTGGTTTCGCAGCTCTTTCCATCCATCCTGATTATCATCCCCCTCTTTGTGCTGCTCAGGAACTTGGCGCTCACCAACTCCCACATCGGGATCATCCTGGTGTACACCGTGTGGAGCGTACCCTTTGTGCTCTGGATGATGCGCAGCTATGTGAAGGCTATACCCATTGAGTTGGAAGAAGCCGCCTTTATCGACGGCTGTAATCGACTGCAGGTTTTGAGTAAGATCGTTTTTCCCCTGCTGGTACCGGGGATTGTGGCTTCAGGGCTGTTCGCTTTTGTCTCGGCTTGGAATGAGTTCTTCTTCGCCTTGGTACTGCTCAAGACTCCCAAACTCACCACCCTGCCGGTCTACCTTTCCCGCTTTACCGGGAGTGAAGGCATGACCAGGTTGGGGCCCCTAGCCGCCTCTTGTCTGGTGGCTACCATTCCCACACTTGTGGTCTTTACGTTCCTGCAGAAGGGCCTGGTTTCAGGGCTGATGTCAGGGGCTGTAAAACAATAAAACTTAAGGAGGCAATTCAATGAGTTCGCGTTGGTCAATTCGCACTGGTTTGTTGTTGGCATTGGTGTTAGTACTGGGCTTAACTTCATTGGGCTATGCTGAGCCAGTTACACTGCGCTTTGTCAGCTTGGCTTGGCAGGAACAGTCGGTGGCAGCTAATCTCGCCATTGTGGAAGAGTGGAACAAACTGAACCCCGATATTCAGGTAGAGTATGTGCAGGGTTCTTGGGACTCCATCCACGACTACATGGTAACTTCGTTTGAAACCAGGGATGTCCCTGACATTTTCCACTATGAGTCTGCTCAGATTATCGACTTCTCCCAGAGAGGTTATCTGACCGATCTGTCTCCCCTCATTCCAGAGGAGATGAAAGCAGACATCTTCGACGGTGCTTGGCAGAGTGTCAGCAACGAAGAAGGCCAGATCTTCGGCATTCCCTTCCTGTGGGAATCCTTGATCGTGCTGTATAACAAAGACATCCTGGAGGAAGCCGGAATTGAGCTGCCCACCAGCGACAATCCCTGGACCTGGGATGATTTGAGAAGGGTAGCCAAGGAACTGACCAAGGACTTTGACGGCGACGGCGAAATCGATCAATGGGGTGCTGCCATTCCCCTCCGTGCTCCTGTCAACCGCATTATGAACCTGACCCTGGGTTATGGCGGCGGCTACTTCCAGAAAGTAGACGGCAAGCATCAAATCAGAGTGGGCTTGGCAGAAAAAGCCCTGCTGCAGATTATCATGGATATGATCTATGTGGACAAAACTGCATATCCAGGTGCTGTAGGCCTCTCTGGCACAGCTGTGCTGCCTGCCTTCTACGAAGGTGACTATGCTCTCATTCCCGGCATCGGTGTCTGGGCTCGCCAGCAGATCGTGGAGAATGCACCTGCTGATTTCCGCTGGGGCGTACTGCCTCCCATCAAGGGTGTAAGCCAGGCTCAAGGTGCTAACCCACAAACCCTGAGCATTCCTAAGGATTCCAAGCATGCTGAGGAAGCCATGGAGTTCATCAAGTTCTTCCTGACCAAGGAAAACATGGCGAAGTTGGCCCTGGGTGACTGGATGTTCCCAACCAGGGAATCGGCCCTGGCTCTGCCTGAGTTCCAGACAGACGAAGCAGGCTGGAAGGTTTCCAGCGAGACCGTTCAGCACCTGGTGATGGGTCCCTGGCAGGATTCTCCCGCCTACGCAGAGTGGAAAGACCGCGTAGCCACACCAGTGCTCCAAGAGCTGTTCTCAAACCAGATCACTGTGGAAGAAGCGGCACAGCGCATGGAAGAGGAAGGCCAGCGCATCCTCAGACGTTATCAATAAGAATATCACAGTAGTGAGTGATCATATGAACTTGCAGGACAAAGCAAGGGGTTGTCTCTTAGGTTTGGCCGTGGGCGATGCCCTCGGCCAACCTACTGAAGGCAAAACCCTGGAGTATATTCGAACCACATACGGAAGGATCACCGATTTCGTGGCGGAACACCCTGGGGTGAGTGATGATACGGAGTATGCTCTCTTTTCCGCCAGCATTCTGTTGAAGTACGGCTTGGATTTCACCTCCCAGCAGGTGGCTGCGGAGTGGAATGAGCACTTGGCCAGTCAACAAGGAGGCTTTAAGGGAGCGGGGTTCAGCGAAATGGCGGCCATTGAGAATCTGCGCCGCGGTCTTGCTCCACCGGCCAGTGGTGAGCACATCCACTCCTGGAGCGATGGCCTGGCCATGCGGGTGGCTCCCTTTGCCATCGCAGCGCCAGGAAATCCCCGGTTAGCTGCGGAGCTGGCCAGGCGGGATGGTGTGGTGAGCCATGCAGGAGAAGGTATCTACGCCGGCCAGGCGGTGGCTGCGGCCACTGCTGTGGCTTTGACCGTGGAGTATGGGGAAAACGAGGACATTGCCCTCCTGCTAGCGGAACGCGCCCTGGAGGTGATTCCAGAGGATTCGTGGACAGCCCGGGCGATTACCCAGGGCGTGGAAATCGGCAGAAGCGCTTCCGATGTTTGGGACGCCTTGGAACCACTCTATGAGGCCATTGTGGCCCAGTACTACCACTGGAGCGATCTGGCACCGGAAGCGGTGGGCTTGGCCTTTGGTATTATCGCTGCCGCTCGAGGCAAATTCGTGCAGAGCGTTCTAGGCGGGACCAATATTGGACGGGATACAGACACCATTGCAGCCATCGCCGGTTCCATTACGGGAGCTCTCGGCGGTCTTTCTTGCATTCCTCCCCAGTGGGGAAACCCCATGCAGAGTGTGCGGGGAATCTGCATTAACACGGTGGCAGGCATGCATGTGCTGGATACTGCAGATGCCCTAGTGAACTTGACGAAGGGAGGGAAAGCGGATGAGTTATGAAGATCGGGCCAGGGGCGCGCTGTTTGGCCTGGCGGTCGGCGATGCCATGGGCTGGCCGGCGCTTTACCACCGTACTTATACTCTTCCTTTCTGGACGCGCCGGCTGCGGCGGGAAATCGATGCCGCCCAAGAGTCCCAAGGGATTCTCCGTTTTCCCATGCCCTTTTCCTTAAACCGCCCCACCGAAGCCCTGCAGTTTGCTCCCACAGATGATACGGAGTGGGCCAGTTTTACCATGGAGGCCCTGGTGGAAACAGCAGGGGAGCTTACAGCTGAGGTAGTCTTGGCGAAATGGCGCGCCCTCTCGGAACAGGAGGTGCGGGGCAGCATCAGTGTGCTGGGAGCACTCCACAATCTAAGGCGCGGTGCCCTTCCTCCAGTAACAGGGAGCGATAACGCCCATTACTTCGATGACAGTGCTTGTCTCAGGGCTGTTCCCATTGGTGTTGTGTGGCAGGGGGATCGAGTAAAGATATTGCAGCTGGTGGAACTGGACGCTCAGGTAACCAACTCCAGAGACGGACTGTGGGCTGCCCAGGCTCTAGCAGTGGTAGTTGGTACCCTTTGCTCAGGGGCTGGC
>DURH01000069.1 GCA_012837385.1 Bacillota bacterium | reverse complement strand
GCTTGCGCCATCTCTCTGAATTGTTCAGAGCGCACAAACTTGTATCTAGATTACTCTAGATGCTTGGCTTATTCTCTTCAAACACAGAACTTTGTGTTCAAGATTGTTGTTTGGTTTTCAAGGTACTCTGCCCGCGTTTTTTGCGGACAGCGAGCTTATCTTATCACAGAAGCGACGCTTCTGTCAACGCCTCTAACTAGTATTTTTGGAAAAAAACCCTAGTCAGCGGCTCGCACCAGGAATGGTTTGAGGTGCAACAGTTATTCACTTTAGCATAAACCAGCCGCAGGATCAACCCCTTTTTTTCAAAGGGCTGAATCCTGCCCAAACTGTTTATTCATCCATGTCTTCTTCTCTGCCTACAATATCGGCCACAGCAACAATCTGATCTTTTTCGTCTAGACGCATAAGAGTGACTCCCATTGTATTCCGCCCTTGAATGGAGATCTCCGATACCTTCATGCGGATCATGATGCCCTCGATGGAGATGAGCATAATCTCATTTCCTTCGCGCACCACTAGTATGCCCACCACAGGTCCGGTGCGTTCATTCTTTTTCAGGGTGATAACACCCTTGCCCCCTCTGTTCTGCAGCGGATATTCGCTGATGGCTGTACGTTTCCCATAGCCAAGTTCAGTTACAACCAAGAGATCTGCATCATCGCTGGCCACTGCCAAGCCCACTACTTCATCTTCCTTGTCCAGCCTGATACCGATGACACCTTGGGCAGTACGTCCCATGGGCCTAATTTGGTCTTCCGCAAAGCGGATGGCCTGCCCATACTTGGTGACCAGCATCAGTTCGGAACTGCCATCGGTGAGCTCGATTCCCACCAGCTCGTCATCTTCTGCCAAGCTGATGCAGATCAAGCCTCCACTGCGGTTGGTGTCAAATTCCTTCAGCGCGGTCTTTTTGATGGTTCCGTTGCGGGTAGCCATAACCAGGTACTGATCTTCACTGTACTCGGAAATGGGTATGGTCGCCTTAATGCGCTCTCCAGGCTCAAAGTTGATCAAGTTGATCACAGCAAAGCCCCTGGCGTTGCGGCTGGCTTCTGGTATCTCGTGGCCGCGCAGGCGGTACACCCGTCCCTTATTGGTAAAGAAGAGGACGTAACTATGCGTGCTGGCCACAAAAAGCATCTCCACGAAGTCGTCGGCCTTAGTGTTAAGGGCTGTAATGCCCCTGCCGCCGCGCCTCTGTGCCCGGTAGGTGTCTACCGGCAGGCGCTTGATATACCCGTGGTGGGTGAGGGTAACCACGATATCTTCCTCGGCAATGAGGTCCACATCTTCTAGATCCCCCACTGATAGCCCGATCTTGCTGCGCCTGGGATCGGCGAAGCGTTCCTTGATTTCCAGCAGTTCATCTTTGATGATCTGGTAGACCAGGTTAATGTCGCCCAAGATGGCCTTGAGCCTCTGAATAGTCTTGAGCAGCTCATCGTACTCCGCCTCAATCTTCTCCCGCTCCAGGCCGCTCAGCCGGCGCAGCTGCATGTCCAGAATGGCCACAGCCTGCCTTTCGGAAAGCCCGAAGCGAGCCATTAGGCGCTCTTTGGCATCGTCATAGGCAGCCCGAATAATGGCGATTATCTCATCGATATTGTTCAAGGCAATGCGCAGCCCTTCTAGGATATGGGCGCGCTCCTCTGCTTTGCGCAGTTCAAAGCGGGTTCTCCTGATGATTACCTCTCTTTGGTGATCCAGGTAGTGGTTGAGGACTTCCTTAAGGTTCATCACCCGGGGCTCGTTATTAACTAGAGCCAGCATAATCACGCCAAAGCTGTCTTCCAGTTGGCTGTGTTTGTACAAGCGGTTCAGCACTACATGGGGAGAGGCATCCCGGCGCAGTTCGATCACGATGCGCATACCGCTCTTATCCGACTCATCTCTTAGGTCCGTAATGCCATCCACTTTTTTGTCCCGCACCAGTTCAGCGATTTTTTCAATGAGGCGCGCTTTATTTACCTGATAGGGCAGCTCTGTGACGAGAATGCGAGTTTTGCCATTGGATAGCTGCTCGATCTGGGTCTTGGCCCTAACCCTGATGCGGCCGCGCCCGGTGTTATAGGCGTCTTTAATGCCTTCCCGGCCTTGGATGATGGCACCTGTGGGAAAATCAGGGCCCTTGATGTACTTCATCAACCCTTTGATATCGAGATCAGGGTTGTCAATAAGTGCGATCAAACCGTCGATCACTTCCCCCAAGTTATGCGGGGGAATATTGGTGGCCATGCCAACAGCAATTCCCGAGGCGCCATTCACCAGCAGGTTCGGGAACTTGCTGGGCATAACCACGGGCTGCTCCAACGTTTCGTCAAAGTTGGGGTAGAAATCCACCGTGTCCTTGTCGATATCCCTGAGCATTTCCATGGCCAGGGGTGAGAGACGAGCTTCGGTGTAACGCATGGCAGCAGGGGGATCTCCGTCTACGCTGCCGAAGTTGCCGTGCCCATCAACCAACATATAGCGGTAGGAGAAGGGCTGGGCCATTCTCACCATGGCGTCGTAGATCGCGGAGTCGCCATGGGGATGATATTTACCCATAACTTCGCCCACGATTCTCGCGGACTTTTTATGGGGGCGGTCGGGACGGTTCCCCAGTTCCAGCATGCCATAGAGGATGCGGCGCTGCACGGGCTTTAAGCCGTCCCGCACATCGGGCAGGGCCCGTTCCACGATCACGCTCATGGCATAGTTAATATACGAGGTTTTCATTTCCTCGGTTATTTTAACGGGGATCGTCTTTCCACTACTCAGATTTATGCTCAACTAGATACACCCCTCGATCAAATATCCAGATTTGTTGCTTCGGCAGCATGGGCTTCAATGAACTCTCGGCGGGGCTCCACTTTCTCGCCCATGAGGGTGGTGAAGATATCGTCTGCCAGGATAGCGTCATCCACCTTGAGCTGCAGGATGGTGCGCTTCTCAGGATCCATGGTGGTGTCCCAGAGCTGATCCGCGTTCATTTCTCCCAGCCCTTTGTAGCGCTGGATGGTAGCGCCAGCGCGGCCCACCCGCTCTAGAATCTGCTCCAGTTCCTCATCGTCATAGGCATAGAAATGATCCTTCCCCTTGCGCACACCATACAGGGGTGGCAGGGCGATATACACATAGCCGTACTCTAAGAGCGGCCGCATGTAGCGGTAGAAAAAGGTCAAAAGCAGGGTGCGGATATGGGCGCCGTCCACATCGGCATCGGTCATAAGCACGATCTTATGGTACCGAGCTTTATTGATGTCGAAGTCTTCGCCAATCCCGGTGCCAAAGGCAGTAACCATAGATCTGATTTCCGCATTGCTGAGAATCCGATCCAGCCGTGCCTTCTCGACGTTGAGAATCTTGCCCCTCAGCGGAAGGACAGCTTGAAAACGCCGATCACGGCTCTGCTTAGCAGTACCGCCAGCGGAGTCTCCCTCTACGATGAAGATTTCACACAACTCCGGATCGGTGATGCTGCAGTCAGCCAGCTTGCCAGGGAGGGAGGAAATCTCCAAGGCGCTCTTGCGGCGGGTCAGCTCCCTGGCTTTCCTGGCAGCATGCCTAGCTCTGGCGGCCTGCAGTCCCTTTTCCACGATGCGTTTGGCATCCGCGGGGTTTTCCTCCAAAAACGTGGACATTGCTTCGTTCACCAGGGATTCCACTATACCCCGGATTTCGCTGTTGCCCAGTTTGGTTTTGGTCTGGCCCTCAAACTGAGGGTTGGCCACCCGCACACTGATCAGGGAGGTACAGCCTTCCCGCACATCATCACCACTCAGGTTCTCATCTGAGTTCTTGAGCAGGTTGCGGCGCCGGGCGTAGTCGTTGATGCTGCGCGTGAGCGCGCTGCGGAAGCCCACTAGGTGGGTTCCACCCTCATGGGTGTTAATATTGTTGGCAAAGCTGAGCATGGTTTCAGCATAACTGTCGTTATACTGGATGGCAGCTTCCACTTCCACCCCGTCCCTGCTGCCAGAGATATAGATGGGGTTGCGGGTAACCACTGTTTTATTGCGGTTTAAGTAATTGACATAAGAGACTACGCCGCCCTTGTATAAGAACCGATGCCTGCGCTTGCTGCGCTGATCTTCAAAGGTAATGGTAATCCCCTTATTGAGGAAAGCCAATTCCCTGAGGCGGTAAACGATAATCTCAGCCTGAAACTTGGTTGTCTTAAAAATCTGGGCATCGGGCATAAACCGAATTACGGTTCCCCGTTCTTTAGTAGCTCCCAAATCCTCCAGCGGCCCCTGGGCTACTCCCCGGGCATACCTCTGACGATAATGGCGCCCGTTGTACCAAACTTGGGCTTCCAACCATTCCGAGAGCGCGTTAACAACGGACACACCTACACCGTGGAGTCCGCCTGAGACCTTGTAATGGCCGCCTTCCTGACCGAACTTACCTCCAGCATGGAGGATGGTGAGTACCGTTTCCAAGGTAGAAATCCCTGTTTTGGAGTGCACTTCTACCGGAATGCCGCTGCCGTTATCTCGTACCGAAAGGGATCCATCTTCATGAATTACCACATCGATGCGGTCGCAGTAGCCAGCCATGGCCTCGTCGATGGAATTGTCCACCACTTCTACAAAAAGATGGTGCAGCCCGCTCACATCAGTGTTGCCGATGTACATTCCAGGCCTGAGGCGAACGGCTTCCAGTCCTTCCAAGACCTGAATCTGGTCCGCTGTATAATTAGGAGCTATGTTCTTTTCCAACAGCTATCAACTCTCCTTAACTCAATCTGTTTCAGCAAAACTGCGCCGTGCCCGTTTCTGCAGCGTCTGGGCGGAGATGGGTGAAAGATAAACTTGCTTGGTACAAACCACCAAAGAGGCTGGTTTCTCTGTTAATTGTACCACAAAACCCTCTTCCTCTGCAGTTTTAAGAAATTCCGCGTTGACCGGGGATGCGGAATCAGTGAGATCAATAATTCCAATCATTTCCCTTAATGGTACCATAATGTCGTCACCGATGTGCAGAAACATTACTCTCCCTCTCCTTAGAGAATTCTTCCCTGCCGAATATTAAACACAGCAGCTCTCTGCACAATTTCCGCGGTAAAGCTGCCCAGGTTTGTTGTGGTTACAATTGTCTGAGCCTTGTCATTGAGAAGGGATAGAAGCTGGATTCTCCGCTTCTGATCCAGCTCACTCATGACATCGTCCAGAAGAACCACGGGATATTCCCCGGTTTCTCCCTGCATCAGTTCTAACTCAGCTAAAATGCAGGCCAAAACAGCACTCCTCTGCTGTCCCTGGCTGCCATACTTTCGTAAATCCATGCCATTGATCAAGAAAAGCAGATCATCCCGCTGGGGACCAGCCAGGGTATAGCCGCGGCGCAGCTCTTCTCGCCGCAGCTGCTGAAGCTGGAGCATGAACATGGACTTCAGCTCCTCGGGGCTGTCCCACAGTTCCAGATCTCCTTTTTCAGGGTCTGCGAAAAATGGCTGATAGATCAGGTGCAGATTTTCCAGTTCTTGGCTGATCTGACGATGTATGTCCCTGGTATACCTCTGCAGTTTGTCCACCACCGCCTGGCGGCGCAGCATCACTTCTGTACCTAGGCTGATCAGCTGCCGGTCCCATACAACTAACTGGCTCAGATGGGCGCGACTTTCCTGGGCGGATTTCAGGAGGCTGTTGCGCTGCCTTACCACCCTCTGGTATTCCAGGAGCGTTTTGCGGTAGACAGGATCAATTTGACAGATCTGGATGTCCAAAAAGCGGCGGCGGTCAGATGGCGTACCCTTCACCAGCTGCAGGCTGTCGGGGCTGAACAACACGATATTGAGGTTGCCCACAAAGCGGCTGGCTGTCGCAGCCTTTTGGTTAACCAACAGGCGCTTTCTTTCCGTATGGCTGAGCAGAAATCCCAGTTCCATACTTGCGAGTCTGCGAATCTGGCCGCTCACCAGCGCCTGGTCTGCCCCCTGCCTGATCAGTTCTGGATCCCGCTGCGCCCTATAGGACTTACTAAGGGCCAGTACATAAATGGCTTCCAGAAGGTTGGTCTTGCCCTGGGCATTATCGCCGACAAAGATGTTCAGCCCAGGATTGAAATTCAGGCTGATACTTGCGTAATTCCTAAAGTCCTGCAGTGAGAGAGATTCAAGGCGCATCTAGCCATCCAACCTAACTAAGAAAGTCTCCCCACCAACATCTACCTTTGCTCCAGGCTCCAGTTTCCGCGAGCGCGCCGTTTCCACCTGCCCATTTACCTTTACTGCTCCACTTTGGATGAGCACTTTGGCTTCTCCACCTGTGGAAGCTATCCCAGCCCATTTCAAAAACTGATCGAGCTGGATAGTACTGGTCTTTATTCTTATTTCCTTCACGAAAACCAAGCCTCTCTACTTATATTCTCATGGGCATGACGATATAGAGATGATCATCGCTGTCAAATTCCTTTAGCAATGCCTGCCTAGTGCCTTCAAAGCGGAACTCCACCTGATCGCCGTCCATGGTTTTCAGCATGTCCAAGAGGAGTTTCGGAGCATAGGCTGCCTGCTGGGCAGCTCCCTGGTGCTCCACATTGAACTGTTCCTTAGATTTACCCAATCTGGAGGTGGAGGCGATCTCTAGTATTCCTTCGTTGACCTGAATCAAGACCGGAGCTTCATCGGCGCGGCCGATTAGCGCGGCTCTGTCCAGCGCTTGAATGAATTTCTGCCTTTTCATGACAATGGAGGTCTCTTGTTCAGTATACAAAACAGAACGATATTTAGGAAATCTGCCATCAATGAGCCGGGTAGTGAAAATTGTATCTTCAAACTTGAAAGCCAGCTGATTTTCACCGTACAAAACCTCTACTTTGGCCTCAGTCATAGGCAGGCTGCGGGCTAATTCCACCAGGTTGGTTTTGGGAACAATAAACTCTCCCTGCTCCAGATAGGCTTGACCGGTTTGAGCCCGTACGAAGGAAAGGCGGTTAGAGTCTGTGGCCACGAAGTTGATCTTACCATCCGCGATCTCAAGCAGTACTCCCATAAAAATGGGCTTATGTTCATCGTTTGAAGCAGCGAAAACAGTGCTAGAGATCAAGCGGTCTAGTTCATAGTCGGTTAAGCTCATCACTCTCTCGCTGCAGGTGGGATAAGGAGGAAACTCATCTTCTACAATGGTGTTAATTGAAAACTCCATCGTTTCCACGCTCACTAAGACCTGTCCATCTTTCCATTCAATAAGAACTGGTTCATTAGGCAGTTTGCGTACTAGTTCGCAGAAGAGACGGCCACTGACAATATGTTCTCCTGGCTCAAACACCTCACAGGGTGTCTTGGTTTGCACAGCTATCTGGAGATTATTGGCAGTTATCGTGAGATGGCTTTGATCAACGGAGAGGTGAAGTCCGGTAAGTGCTGGAGTTTGATCATTGGTGGATATGGCACGTTCTGCTAAGGCGACACTGCTCAGTAGATCGGCACTCTTGATCTGAAAACGCATAAATATACCTCCTGTGGAATACTCGCGAAGTCGGCTCTGTCCTAGTTAATATAGATCTTTTTTAGTAGAAGTAGTAGTAGGGCCTGTTCAAATGTGGAAAACCGTTTTTGGCATGACAGAACAGTGTTTTGGGGATTCTATAACTTGTTGATGATTGGTGCGGTTTATCCACAACCCTAACAAACGCGAAATTCCCAAAAAAACTGTCCCCAGGCTTTTCCACAGCTTATGCTCAGGCTCGGCGGATAAGACTGATCAACTCTGTGATGGTGCTCTGCAGGGAAGGATCCAGCCTGATCTCGCTTTCTATCTTTTCTACGGCATGGATGACAGTGGAATGGTCGCGGCCGCCAAAGGCTTGGCCGATTTCCGGCAGCGAGCTTTCGGTTAAATCCCGTGCCAAGTACATAGCCACCTGCCTTGGAAAGGTAATGTTCCTGGTGCGCCGCTTCGATTTCAATTCCGAAACCTTAATGGCGTAGTAATCAGCCACGATTTCCATAATCCCGTCAATAGTAACAGGCTGGTGAGCAGGCGCCTTGAGGATATCCTTCAATGCCTCTGCCACCGTTTCTAAGGTAAGGGGCGTGTTGTGCAGGTTGGCATGGGCCACCACCCTGACCAGGGCTCCTTCCAGTTCCCGAATATTCGACTGAATGTGGGTGGCGATGTAGCTCAGGATCTCCTGATCCACGACCAAGTTGTCGTCCTTGGCTTTCTTGCGCAAAATGGCAGTACGGGTCTCTAAATCAGGCGGCTGAATATCCGCGGTGAGGCCCCACTCAAAACGGCTGCGCAGCCTTTCTTCTAGAGTGGGAATATCTTTGGGAGGCCGGTCAGAGGAGATCACCAGCTGACGGTTGGCTTCGTACAGCGCGTTGAATGTATGGAAGAATTCCTCCTGAGTCGACTCTTTGCCAGCTACGAACTGAATATCGTCAATGAGTAGAATGTCCACGTTGCGGTACTTGTTCCTGAAATCCACCATGGACTTCTTTCCAATGGCGGAAATGAGGTCATTGGTGAACGTCTCAGAGGTAACATACACTACAGAAATATTCGGGTTTTGCTCCAAGGCATAGTGCCCGATGGCGTGCATGAGGTGGGTCTTGCCCAAGCCCACCCCTCCATAGAGAAAGAGGGGGTTATAGGCCTTAGCTGGGCCTTCTGCCACCGCTAGGGAGGCGGCATGAGCGAAGCGATTGGAATTACCCACGACGAAAGAATCAAAAGTGTAGCGCGGATTCAAGATCGACGATGCGGGGGTCTGCACCTGTGGGGGCGGTGACTCCACCACCTCCACACGGGGAGGCACATTCCTGCTGGGTACTGTTCTGGTTGAAATCTCGCTGACTGGGGAGAGGGATCTGACGCCTTCGGGAATGGTGAATTTTATGTCCCAATCGCGGTTGGTAACCTGCCTCAGAGTCTTGGTGAGGGGGTTGACATAACGAGCTTCCACCCAGTCCTTAGTGAACTCGTTGGGAAACTCTACATATAAAGTATTGCCATCTAGGTACACTGGCCGGCTGTTTTTTAGCCAAGCGTCAAAAGACCGCTCCGGCAGATCGGCTGCCATAATATTGAGGACTTCCTCCCAGACCAGCATTAATTGGTTTAGTTGTTCCATAATGTACCCTCCCGATGACTGCATCTTCCGTTTTATGTTCTTGATTTATCCACAGGTTCCTGCTTTTGGATTTAGGACCCACCCCCAGGTTACGCGCAGTTTATGCACAATTCGCGGGGGTTTCAAAGGTTGTCCACACCAATAATACAGGTGTTTATCCACAAGATCAACAACTTATCCACAGAATCGACGGATTTCGCGTCAAGGGAGCTATTTGTGGACAATGGTTTTTCTTTCCCCAGAGTTTTGCACAGGTTGACCACAGCCGCGTTTACGCAAAGATCGCGAAATTGTTCGGAGAATTCATAAGCCCAGCGTAAGGCTGGGAACGCGAGTTATCCACAAGTGTCGAAACAGGGGTTATCCCCAAGTTATCAACAGGATGTGGATAAAAAACCCTGTTTTAGTGGGCAGATCGGTGCCGGGAACATGTGTTTACCCAAGTTATCCACACCCCGGGGATTGTTTGTGGATTATTCTGTGGTATTTTGTGTACAACCGCGCGCCATGTAGTTCTTGACAGGGTCTTGCTATTGACACGCTTTTAAAGAATACGATATAATCGCTTTGAATGTCATGTTATGTGGGTGTTGTGAAGGGAGGATGCAGCGTGAAAAGGACTTTTCAGCCTAAGAACCGCAGGAGGAAGCGCCTGCATGGCTTTCGTGCTAGAATGAAGACTACCGCAGGCCGCAGAGTTTTGGCTCGCCGGCGGAGCAAGGGGCGTAAGGTATTAACTGCTTAAGCGGCGCGGGTACTTAGGAGGTTTTAGCGTGGAGCGTTTGAAGAACCCCCGCGAGTTTTCTTTTGTTTACAGCAAAGGGACGCCCTCCTTTGGAAGGTATGTGGTGGTGTCTGTGGTGCCTACCGGGAAAGATGTGAGCCGGGTAGGCTTTGCTGTAAGCAAAAAACTAGGTACTGCAGTGACCCGCAACAAGGTTCGCAGACGATTAAGAGCGATTGTGCAGGAACTACGAAACCAGTTCTCGCCTGGCTATGATGTGGTAGTTGGGGCGAAACGCAGCGCAGTGGGCGCGAGTTTCGCCGAGTTGCATGAAGATCTCCGCTGCACTCTCAGGAAATCCCGTGTTTGGAGGAAAGAGGCAGCGGATTTGACTGGAAGCGGTGAAGAGCATGCTTAAGCTGGTGACACTGCTCATTAGGGGATATCAGAGGTTTATTTCACCGCTGCTGCCCAGGAGCTGCCGCTATTATCCCACATGCTCAGAATACGCCCGCCAAGCCATAACCAAACACGGCTGGAGGGGTTTGTGGTTAGCCATAAAGAGAATTGGCAGATGCCATCCCTGGCATCCGGGAGGTATTGATCCCGTTCCTTAACTGATTGGAGGACTTGGCATTGGGTGCAATTATGGATTGGATAGCCGGGGGACTGGGTTGGGTACTAGACCAGTTGGTGCAGTTAACCGGAAGTTATGGGCTTAGTATTATTCTTTCTACCATCATCGTTCGTCTACTGCTCTACCCCCTGACGGTGAGTCAAACCAAGAGCATGGTAGCCATGCGCAGACTGCAGCCGCAGTTGGATGAGCTGCAGAAAAAGTACGGGGATGATAAGGAAAAGTACCAACAGAAGATGGTTGAGCTCTACCAAGAGCACAAAATCAACCCCTTAGGCGGTTGTCTGCCCATGCTTGTACAGCTGCCCATTTTATTCGCGTTTTTCCGTGTGCTGAACAACGCCGCCTTTGACGAAGGGGCGAAATTCTTGGGCGTGTGGGTGCTCAGCCAGCCCGATCCCTACTATATTCTGCCCATACTATCTGCAGCCACCACCTATTTGCAGTCCAGAATGACCATGACCGATCAATCACAGAAGGCCATGATGTTTGTCATGCCTGTGATGATCGGCATTTTCAGTTTAAGTTTCCCTTCAGGGATGGTCATCTACTGGATCACCAGCAACGTATTCGGCATTGTACAGCAAGCATGGATGAACAAGTTGTATCCTGTTAAGTGACAAAGAGGAGGCCGGGGCAATGGAATATGTTGAAGTGGAAGCTCGTACGGTGGACGAAGCCATAAATGATGCCCTTCAAAAGCTGCAAGCTACTAGAGATGAAGTTGAAATCACCATCTTAGAAGAAGGTACTAAAGGTTTTTTGGGCATTTTAGGAAGTAAGCTGGCCCGGGTACGGGTGGAGAAAGTGAAGCCTCTCCATGAGTTGAAGCTGGAGCGGGCTATCGAGTACACCTCCGAGCTGCTGAACCACATGGGGGTTTTCGCTGAGGTTACGGGAGAAGCAGATGAGGAGGCAGTGAACCTGCAGGTACACGGCGACGATCTGGGTATCCTCATCGGCCGCCGTGGACAGACCCTGGACAGTCTGCAGTACATCATCGGCTTAGCTGTCAACCGTGAAGGCGGCGAGTGGATGCGCATCAATCTTGATGTCGGCGACTACCGAGCCCGGCGGGAAGAGACACTGCGCTCCCTGGCTCAGAGAGCGGCCCGGAAAGTTGAGGAATCGGGGCGCAGGTTAGCCCTAGATGCCATGAACGCAGCTGAGCGCCGCATTGTCCATCAGGAACTGCAGTCCTTCGGCGGGGTCACTACCCAGAGTGAAGGGCAGGAACCCTACCGCCGAGTGGTCATTCTTCCGAAATAAGTGAGCAGAAAGCAGGGTGCACTTCACCATGGTGCGCCCTATTTTTATTTTGTGATAGAATAACATTTGAGGTGATGGGGATGACAGATCGCACTATTGCTGCTGTGGCCACCCCTTTTGGCGAAGGGGGTATCGGCATTGTCCGCCTCAGCGGACCTGAGGCTGTGGCCATTGCTGATGGCCTGTTTCGAAGAAAAGATGGAAAAAGCCTGGCGGAACAGCCGACCTATACCCTGCGCTATGGGAAAGTGGTGGATCCTAGAAGCGGCCGCAAACTGGATGAAGCCATCGCAGTTGTGATGCGCGCACCCCACTCCTACACCGCAGAAGATGTGGTGGAAATCCAGTGCCACGGTGGAGTTATGGTGGTGCGGGAGATCCTCTCCCTCGCCCTGGAACTGGGAGCCCGTTTAGCTGAACCTGGAGAGTTTACCAAGCGGGCTTTCCTCAATGGGCGGCTTGATCTAGCCCAGGCGGAAGCTGTGATCGATCTGATCCAATCCCAGACCAGATTGGGTATGGAAGTAGCTGTCGATCAATTGGAAGGCAGCCTGAGCCGCAGGATTAAGGATATTCAGGAAAGCCTCTATGATGCTGCTGTGCAGATTGAGGCAGCTATTGATTTCCCTGAGGACGATGTGCCCGATGTAGAGTTAGCTGATATTGAGGACGCCCTAGCGGCAAGCCTGGCGGAGATCGAAAGCTTGCTTGCCACTGCAGATGATGGTAAAATTCTGCGCGAAGGGCTGAAGACCGTGATTACTGGAAAACCCAATGTGGGTAAATCCAGTCTGCTCAACACCCTTTTGGATGAAAACCGGGCTTTGGTTACGGACATTCCCGGCACCACCAGGGATACCATCGAAGAAGTTGTGAACCTAAGGGGTATTGCCCTGCGCCTGATCGATACAGCGGGAATCCGGGAGAGCAGCGATTTGGTGGAAAGGCTGGGTGTAGAGCGCAGCCTGGAGCTGTTAAGTGAAGCAGATCTGGTGCTGCACGTACTGGACCGCAGTGCAGCGCTTACACCGGAGGATTTCCAAATCTTAGGGTTAACCGCAGAGAGCAGGCGGATTGTTTTGATCAATAAGATGGACCTGCCCCCTGTGTGGAACCTGGAGGATCTGGGGGAGATTAATGCTCCCGTCTTAGAGGTCTCCTTGGTTGAGGAACCCGCCAAGGTTGTTGCCGCTCTAAGTGAGACGATTTTGGAGCTGATCGGCATGGGAGCAGTAACTAGTTCAGCTGGCTCCCGGGCATTGGTCACCAGGGCCCGGCACAAGCAGGCCCTGCAGGATGCTCACAAGGCTCTTGGGGAATCACTGCACACCCTGCGCTCTGGCCTGCCCCTGGACCTGATTGCTGTGGATCTCTACAACGCCCTGGAGAGCTTGGGTGAAGTGACAGGGGAAACGGTGCGGGAGAACGTGCTGGATCGCATTTTTGCCGAATTCTGCATCGGCAAGTAGGAAGGGATGGATATGTCTCAAAGTTTTGATGCTATAGTAGTGGGTGCTGGACACGCGGGATCAGAAGCTGCCCTGGCCCTGGCGCGCCTCGGCCACCGGGTTTTGGTGTTAACCCTCAATTTGGATAATGTCGCCCTCCTCCCCTGCAACCCCAGCATTGGCGGTTCAGGCAAGGCTACCTTAGTGCGGGAGATTGACGCCTTAGGCGGTGAGATGGGCAGAAACTGCGATGCCACGCTGATGCAGATGCGCATGCTCAACACCAGGCGGGGCCCTGCTGTACAGTCTCTGCGGGTACAGCTCGATCGCAAGCTCTACCAACGGAGGATGAAATACGTTTTGGAGACCACTCCAGGGGTGTTTCTAAGAGAAGGCCTGGTTACAGACTTGATTGTTGAAAACGGTGCGGCAAAAGGTGTAGTGCTGCGAGGCGGCGTAAGGATTTTTGCCCCCGTTGTGATCCTGGCAACAGGAACCTATCTCCGTTCGGTGGTGCACATCGGCGAACTGCAGTATGAATCGGGGCCCCAAGGCCAGCATACTGCTGTGGAGCTGGCCCAGGTGCTCACCAAGTGGCTGCCAGTGGTGCGCTTTAAGACCGGTACGCCCCCTAGGGTGAACCTCCGTTCCCTGGATTACTCCAAGCTGGAGCTGCTGCCTGGGGATCCCAACCTCTCCGGCTTTTCCTTTGAAACAGAAGGGCTGAATCTGGAGCAGATCCCCTGCTGGGTTACGTATACCACTCCGGAAACCCACCGCATTATCAGGGATAATCTGCACCGCACTTCCATGTACTCTGGTGCCATTACTGGGCGGGGCCCTCGCTACTGCCCTTCCATTGAAAGCAAGATTGTGGAGTTCCCGGACCGCCAAAGCCACCAGGTCTTTATTGAGCCCGAAGGGTGGCAGACGAATGAGGGTTATCTCAGCGGCTGCTCCACTTCCCTGCCCATGGCAGTGCAGGAGGAAATGCTGCGCACCATCCCAGGCTTAGAGAACGTGGAGATTATGCGGGCGGCCTATGCCATTGAATACGACTGCTTAGACCCTCTAGCCCTCCACCCGTCCTTGGAAACCAAGGATATTTCCGGGCTGTTCTGCGCAGGGCAGATCAACGGTACCTCGGGTTATGAGGAAGCTGCAGCCCAAGGCATTATGGCCGGCATCAACGCTGCCCGCTTCCTCCAGGGCAAGACACCGGTGATTATTCCCCGTTCCCAAGGTTATATCGGAGTGCTCGTCGATGATTTGGTTACCAAAGGAGTTACTGAACCCTACCGCATGATGACCTCCCGGGCTGAATATCGCTTATCTCTGCGCATGGATAATGCAGACGCCCGCTTCACCCCCCTGGGCTATTCCTTAGGGCTGATCAGCCCTGAGCGCTATGCTTCGTTCCAGGCCAAGCAGGAGGCGGTGGCCGCGGAAGTGGAGCGGCTGGCCAATACCATAGTGCCAGGCACGTCCCAGGTCAATGAGAAGTTGGTGGAATTAGGTACAGCTCCGCTGAGGCATGGAGTGACTCTGGCTGATCTGCTGAGGCGGCCTGAGCTCAAGTACGAGGATCTCAGCCATTTTGCGGATCTTCCGGATCTGCCCCAGGCTGTGCGGGAGCAGGTGGAGATTCAAGTGAAGTACCAGGGCTATCTAAGCAGGCAGGAAGCTGCCATTGAGCGTTTTGAGCGTATGGAAAGCAAGCTGCTTCCTGATGATCTCGATTACTCAGCCGTTAAGGGGCTCTCCAAGGAAGCAGTGGATCGACTGAGCAGTGTGCGCCCCGTTTCCATCGGCCAGGCTTCCCGGGTTTCCGGGGTTACTCCAGCCGATATCAGTGTGCTCATGATCTACCTGGAGCAGGATAGACGGAGGGCGGAAGTATGACTTGGGATCGAGACCTCTTTGAGGAGGCATTAAGTAATGGCCTGCAGGCCTGGAGTTTAGACCACTGTGCGGCAAAGGTGCCGGAGATGGCCCGCTTCGCGGAACTGGTGGTGCACACTAACCAGCAGCTTAACCTGACCCGTATTGTAGAGCCTGTGGAGATGGCGCTCAAGAACTTCTTGGACAGCCTGAGCATTCTGCAGCTCCCCTGGCCTACCGAGATGCGCTGCATGGATGTGGGGACGGGTGCAGGATTTCCCGGGGTGCCTCTGGCGATGGTTCAGGGTGGCTGGGAGGTTGTTCTCCTGGATTCCCTGCGGAAGCGCCTGGATTTCCTGGCGGGGGCAGCCGCGGAGCTTAGCTTAGATAATGTAAGCATCCTGCATTCCAGGGCTGAAGATGCCGGACGGCACAAAGAACACCGCCAGGGGTATGATCTGGTGGTGAGCCGCGCGGTGGCTGCACTTCCTGTTCTTTTGGAGCTGTGCACTCCCCTGGTCAAGGAGGGTGGACTGTTCGCCGCCTACAAAGGAGCCGGAGCCGCGCTGGAAGTAGAGAGTGCCGCCACGGCTATGGACATTCTCCAGGTGCGCTTAGAACGGGTGTTCCCCTTGGAGCTTCCCGGTGAAATGGGAGAACGCAACATTCTCCTTTTCCGTAAGCCCGCGCCCACTCCCCGCTCCTATCCCCGCAAGGCGGGGGTTCCTGCCAAACGTCCGTTAGAGTAAGGTCCTTCCCTTAAGAAGGGCCTTTTTTCTTTCTCCCTATAGGTGGAAGGAACTGACTTCTCGATACAGAAGTAAAGAGTATCTAACAGCGAGGTGAGCCTATGAAGCTGACGGACGTGCTGCTGAAACGCAAGAGCAGTGAAGGACGCCAGGAAAAAGTGGTGGAAAGCTGGGCCGAGGAGGTCCAGGCCATTCCTGTCCATCTCATTGTGGCCGGCAGGTACCAACCGCGCCAGGAGTTCGACGAACTGGCTCTTGAGGAACTGGCGGAGTCCATTAAAGAGCACGGCTTACTGCAGCCCATTATGCTGCGCAGAGCGCCCATCGGCTATGAAGTGATTGTGGGTGAACGGCGCCTCCGGGCCTGCAGGAGTTTGGGCTGGGAAGTCATTCCCGCCATCGTACGGGATGTGGATGATAAGGAAGCCGCAGAGTTGGCCCTGATTGAAAACCTGCAGCGCTCGGATCTCCATGTCTTTGAGATTGCCGAGGGCTATGAGCGACTGCTTAGCGAGTTCAACTTGACCCAGGAACAGTTGGCGCAGCGGCTGGGCGTGAGCCAGGCCAATGTGGCCAACAAAATCCGGCTGCTTAAACTTCCTAAAGAAGTACGCGAGATTATTTCCCGGGAAATGCTCAGTGAGAGGCACGCCCGGGCACTGCTCCGGCTCCAAGGCAGCGAACAACAGTTCGATGTGGTGAAACGCGTGGTCCAGGAGGGGCTGAGTGTAAAGCAGACCGAGGAGTTGGTGACTTCCCTCGTCTCTGCCCCACCCTCTGGTGAGAAGAAAAAGAAGGATCGGAGTAAGAGCAAGCCGAAATTAGTGATCAAGGATCTGCGCATCTTTTCCAATAGTGTCCATAAGCTGGCGACCACCCTCAAGTCCAGCGGTTTGTCGGTAAAAGTGGACGAACGGGAAGATGATCAGGTTTATGAGGTTGTAATCAGGGTGCACAAGGGGCAAGGGAGTGAGCGAAATGGCTAAAGTGATTGCGATTGTCAATCAAAAAGGCGGCGTGGGCAAGAGCACCACTGCGGTAAACCTCGGTGCCTATTTGGCTTTAGCTGGTAAAAGGGTGCTCCTGGTGGATATCGATCCCCAAGGCAACGCTTCCAGCGGAGTTGGCATTGACAAAAGGAGCATCACCCGCTGTATGTACTCGGTCTTGATCGATGGTGACAAGATCGAACGCATTATCGCCCCCACCGCTATCGAGAACTTCCATGTGGCCCCCGCCACAATTGATCTGGCAGGCGCAGAGATCGAATTGGTCTCTACCCTATCCAGGGAGTTTCGCCTCAAGAAAGCCTTGGAATTGGTTCGAGATCGCTATGATTTCATCATTATTGACGCTCCTCCTTCCCTGGGTTTACTGACAGTGAACGGACTTACGGCGGCAGATTCCGTTTTGGTGCCTATTCAGTGTGAGTACTATGCCCTGGAGGGCTTGAGTCAGCTGGTGAGCACCATCGCCATGGTGCAGGAACACCTCAATCCGGCCCTGGAATGGGAAGGCGTGGTTATGACCATGTATGATGTCCGCACTAATCTTTCCCAGCAGGTTATTGAGGATGTGCAGACCTATTTCCAAAACACGGTGAAAGTGTACAAGTCCATTATTCCCCGCAATGTGCGGTTAGGGGAAGCACCGAGTTTTGGCAAGCCCATAGCCCTTTACGATGCAAAAAGCAAAGGGGCGGAAGCCTACGAAAGCTTAGCCCGGGAGGTCTTGAGTTCATGAGTACGCAGAGATTAGGTAGAGGTTTACGGGCGTTGATTCCAGAAGTGGAAGAAGAAGCATCCAGCGGCGAGATCCAGCAGATCGATCTTGGCCTGATTGAGCCCAACCCCTTCCAGCCCAGGCAGCATTTTGACCAGGACAAGCTGGAAGAATTGGCCCAGTCCATAGCTGAGTTAGGGCTCTTGGAGCCTGTGTTGGTGCGCCCCTTGGGTCAAGCTTTTCAATTGGTAGCTGGCGAGCGGCGGGTACGGGCGGCCAAAATGGCTGGTTTGAGTGAAGTCCCCGCCTTAGTAAGGGATTTTGAGGACCTGGAAATGATGCAGGTGGCTCTCATTGAAAACCTGCAGAGGGAAAACCTGAATCCCATAGAGGAAGCTGAGGGCTATCAACGGCTGATCGATGAGTTTGGGTTTACCCAAGTCCAAGCTGCAGAGGCAGTGGGGAAAAAGCGCTCCACGGTGGCCAATGCCCTTCGTCTCCTCAGCCTAGATGAGTTGGAACGGCAGATGGTTCAGGAAGGGCTCTTGTCTGTAGGCCACGCCAAGGTTCTTTTGGGAGTGTCCAATAAGAAGAAACGGACGGAGTTGGCTAAGCGGGTTGTGGCAGAAGACCTCAGCGTTCGGCAGCTGGAGGAGTTGGTGAAGAAACCGAAGAATGTTCCACGTGGAACATTGAAGATAAAGAGCCCAGAGCTAATCCAGCTGGAAGAGGATTTGCAGCGCCGCTTTGGCACTAAGGTCTCCGTGACTTACAGGAAGGGTACAGGACGCATCGCTATCGAGTACTATTCAGATGAAGAACTGGAAAGATTGCTTGACTTAATGAGCAGGATCTAGAAAAGTGTTCCACGTGGAACACTTTTTTGTTAGGAGTAAGTGGACGCGAAATGTTCCACGTGGAACACTCTTCGGAGTGCGGCTGATGTTCCACGTGGAACATTCACTTTAGATGACGAAAGACGGGCCCAAGGCAATCTCTGCCTTGGAAGAATAGTCTCCAAGATAGAGAACGAGAGCTTCCGTAATCACCTCGGCCATACTCAGCACCAGGCTCAACCTGGTGTTTTGCAGTACAGCGTGCTCCAAGAAACCAGAAGCGTTCACTACCCCGATGATGTGAAAATCGCCGACAGACGGCAGCTGCTTGTTCACGCCTGTCCCAGGCTGCAGCGGGCCTCGCTTTACGGAAATGAAGCCTATACTCTTTACCCGGCCCAAACAGGCGTCAATGGCAATTATGCTGCTCTTGCGGTTTTGACTCTTGATTTCGTCCAGCGTTTCCGCCAAATTGAGGGCGTGCACTGGTTGATGAATGGTCCCGTATATGGACACATTGGGAGGGAGAAGACCCCTGTCCAGCTGTTTGACCAAGGCAGAGCCAACAAAGGGGCCCAAGGAATCCCCGGTGGATCGATCGGTGCCCACACAGACAATGTCGACAAAGGGACGGATGGGCAGCGATGCCAGGGTAACGGCTAATTGGGAAGCTGCCATAGGGTCGCTCCAATGAGTCCTTGCTACCACATCTGAATCCAAGAACATGAGCCCACCTCCGGCTCCAGATACTTATCCTAGTATATGTACCCTTCACACATTTATGCATACTTGTCCCCATTCATGTAATTTTCCCCAGGGGAATAAGCTTGGGAAGGGGGTGGTGCTGTGCGGTTGTTGGCTGTGACAGGGCTGTATGTGGCTGGGATTGTGGGGGCAGGTTTCGCCTCTGGGCAGGAACTGGTGGTCTTCTTTGTGAGTTACGGTAAGGCCGGACTTGCAGGGGTGCTCTGGTCCGCAGTGCTGCTCTGCCTGGGTACCGGTTTGGTTCTGGAATCCTGCGCCAAACACCGCGTGACTTCGTACCGAGGGCTCTTTGATTCGTTAGGGCCTGCTTGGGGCCTCGTTCTAGACGCCATCTACGCCCTGTTCCTCCTAGTGGGCATCAGCGTGATGTTCTCTGGTTTGGCAGCTGCGGGCCGAAGCCCGGTGGGCAGTATCCTGCTGCGTTTTGGCTCCGGGGCGCTGGTGTTCGCTTTACTCCGCGACGGAACAGAAGACATCCTCAAGGTGAGCGGTTGGCTGGCTCCGGTCTTGGTGGGGATGTTGTGCGCATTTTCACTTATTCAGGTTCAGAACTGGAATTGGAGTTTACACGGGTTAACCCCGGGCAGCCTACTGAGGGCATTGGAGGCAGGCACCCTCTACGGCTGTTACAACCTAGGTTTTGCCCTGGCGTTCTTGGCCAGCAGCCACCACTATCTACACACCAAAAGAGAGCGCTGGTCCTTGGCTCTGCTGGGGGGCGCAGCCTTGGGAATCAGCATGGTCCTCCTCTATTTGGCCCTA
The DNA here is from genome assembly GCA_012837385.1 of Bacillota bacterium. GTDB lineage: Bacteria > Bacillota > Limnochordia > Darwinibacteriales > Darwinibacteriaceae > DTU010. The sequence continues at coordinate 50,621 of DURH01000069.1, read as the reverse complement.
GCAAATCTGCCTTCGTCCCAGCTGGAGACGCCTTTTCCCTTAGCTCACCTGGTCCGCGGTTGGGGTATTCTAGGACCGAGAGTCTATCAGCTGCTTCTCTGGAGCGCTATGTTCAGCACAGCCGCCGCCAACTCCCTGGCTCTTATCAGCCGGCTGGCCGAACAACCCAAGCTGAGCTGGCAGAGGGCTTCCTTCCTGGTACTGGGTTTGGGCTTGTCCCTTTCCCACTTCGGCTTCGCCTGGCTGATCAAAATGGCCTACCCTATCTTAGGCCTGGCTGGGCTCTGGCTCTTAGCCCTTCTCCTCCGGGACGCCCTGCGCTAGATGTGGCTTTTGTTACCTGTTTTAGGTATAATGGAAAAAATGGAGGAATATGCGAAGGAGGTGGGCTTATGACCACCAACAGGGAAGATCTCTACGGAAAAGCGCTGGACCACTTGGAAAAGTGGGAACTGGATGAAGCAGAAGAGACCCTGAGGCGGCTTCTGGAGGAGGAACCGGAGCACGCCCGGGCTGTGAATAAATTGGGTGTGGTATATGCCAGGCGCCAGGACCTGAGGCAGGCCGAGATGTGCTTCAATGATGCCATTGCCCTTGATCCCCAGCTGGCCAGTGCTCACTCGAATTTGGGCAACATCTACGCGGAGCAAGGTTGGTATGATCGGGCCAAGGAGTGCTATGAGAGGGCGTTAGCTTTGGATCCAGGCAACCCCACGGCTACGCACAACTTGGGGGTGCTGTACCGGAAAAGCGGAGATATTGCCAAAGGAGTGAGCCTGCTTAAGCAGGCTAATCGTTCGGAACGTTATCGGATGCGGAGCGAGATCCAGTCCAGCCCAGAGAGCCGCAGGGTTGTCCGCGTCGGGTGGATTGTGATCGCCGTCATTGCAGTAGTTGTTTTATACCTTTTGAACAGGTAATATCCACAAAGTTGTCCACAGGTGGTTGTGGATACTGTGTATAACTTTGAGTGAAGACCCAGCTAGCGGCGTTTCCGTCGCCAGATCAGAATCATGGTCTTGCGGCGTGCCTTTAAGATGGGATCCATAACCTTCTTGAGTAAGTACATTGTGTTTCCCCCCATCTGAACGGGTAGTAGCCCTTTATAGTATCCATAAGTTCAGAAATGGTGACAGGAGGAAACCACTTTCTAGTGGAGAACAACTGATATGATCTTGGAAAAGAACTGGCAAAAAAGGAAAGGAGAGGGGACCATTGAAGACAACGCCGCTTACCGCCAGGCACCGCGCCCTGGGCGCTAAGATGGTGGACTACGCTGGTTTCGAAATGCCCGTGCAGTATTCTGGGCTGGTGGATGAGCACCTCACTGTGCGCTCTAAGGTGGGCATTTTCGACCTCACCCATATGGGCGAGTTTGAACTCACAGGGCCAGGCGCTTTAGACACCATTAATATGGTGGCCAGCAATGACGCCAGTACACTGCAGGTGGGCGAGATCCAGTACACCTGCCTCACCAATGAACGGGGAGGCATTATTGATGACATTCTGGTGTACCGGACTGAGCAGGGCTTTCTGCTTGTGGTCAATGCTGCCAACACCGCCAAGGACTATGCCTGGATTGAGCAGCACCTCAAGCCCGCCACACAGCTGGTGGATAGAAGCCCAGAGCTGACCCTCATCGCCATTCAGGGGCCCAAGTCGGCAGCCTTGGTAGAGGAAGTGCTGGATCTGTCTGTGGCCGACTTGAAGAACTACACCTTTATGGAACCTAGCTATAAGGGTGTCAATGTGCTCCTGTCCCGCACAGGCTACACCGGTGAAGATGGCTTTGAACTCTACTTCCCCAACTCCTTTGCAGAAGAGCTGTGGGATGCCTTTCTAAACCAGGGCGAGAAGTACGGAGTGAAGCCCATCGGCCTTGGAGCCCGGGATACACTGCGTTTGGAGGCTAGAATGCCCCTGTACGGCAATGATATTGATGAGGACACCACCCCTTTAGAGGCTGGGTTGGGGCGTTTTGTGAAACTCCAGAAGGATTTCATCGGTCGTGAAGTGCTGCTGAAGCAGAAGGAAGAGGGAGTGCAGAGGAAGCTGGTTGCCTTTACCATGGTTGACAAGGGTATTCCCCGTCAGGGCTACCCGATCTTAACCCTAGACGGACAGCAAATTGGTGCTGTGACCAGCGGTACCCACTCACCTAGTTTGGATCATCCCATCGGTATGGGCTATGTTCCAGTGGACTCAGCCAAGCCGGAGACGGAGATTCAGGTGCAGATCAGGAAAAAACTGGCAAGAGCAAAGATTATAAAGGGCCGCTTCTTGACCTAAGGACGAGTACCCGTTCCCCATCACACCAGGCAGGAGCAGGGTGTTACCCCGCCAGAATTGGGTCGGGCTGCATAGAGAGAATACAACGAGGAGGTTTCAGCATGAGTGAGAAATTGCTGTACACCAAGGAGCACGAGTGGGTTTTAGTGAAGGGCAATATTGTCCGCGTCGGTATCAGCGACTATGCCCAAAACGAGCTTGGAGACATTGTCTTTGTGGATCTGCCCTCCGTAGGTGATGTGGTGGAAGAGGGCGAAGGGTTTGCAGTGTTGGAGTCGGTGAAAGCCGTTTCCGATGTCTATGCTCCTGTGAGCGGTAAGATCGTGGCAGTAAATGAAGCCTTAGATGACAGTCCCGAACTGGTAAACGAATCCCCCCTGGAGCAGGGCTGGATTGCAGAAATCGAGATCGATGGACCGGCCCAAACTGGAGACTTAATGAATGAACAGGAGTATGCAGAGTATCTAAAGGGGGTTTAGCTAAGTGCGTTATCTCCCTCTAACCAAGGATGAAAAACAAGAGATGTTGGCCAGCTTGGGCCTGAATTCCGTGGAGGAGCTCTTTCAAGATATCCCAAAGGAATCCATGTTCCAGGGAGATCTGGATCTCCCCGGCCCTTTGAGCGAAGCGGAGCTGCTCCGCCACTTTCAAGAGCTGGCCGCCAAGAACAGCGATGCCACGGAATATGTCTCTTTTTTGGGAGCAGGCGCCTATGACCATCTCATTCCCAGTGTGATCAAACATATTGTGGGGCGGGGGGAGTTCCTTACTGCGTATACGCCCTATCAGCCTGAGATTACCCAAGGCGTACTGCAGAGTATCTTTGAGTACCAGACCATGATCTGTGAGCTCACAGGCATGGAAGCTTCCAACGCCTCCATGTACGATGGCGCCAGTGCCTTGGCAGAAGCCTGCTTAATGGCCTGCGCAGCCACCCGGCGGGAACTGGTTATCCTCCCCAGTACCCTGCATCCTGAGTGGCAGGATGTGGTCCGTCTCTACCTGGAGAATCAAGATGTGGCCATTGTCACCATGCCCTACGATGAGCAGACAGGTATCGTGGATCTGCAAAGCCTTGACAGTCTGCCCTGGGCAGAAGCCGCCTGTGTTGTGGTGCAGCAGCCCAACTTCTTTGGGCTCTTGGAAAACGTCTCGGCCCTCAAGGAGCGCATTCAAGGGAACGGCGGGCTTTTTGTTATGGCGGTGGATCCCATCAGCCTCAGCCTGCTCAAATCCCCTGGTGAGCAGGGAGCCGATATAGTTGTGGGGGACGGGCAGAGTCTAGGCCAAGCCATGGGCTTTGGCGGCCCGGCCTTTGGCTTTTTTGCCACCTCAGGCAAGCTGATTCGACGTATGCCTGGCCGGGTTGCCGGCGAAACAGTGGATGTGGATGGCAGGCGGGCGTTTGTGCTCACCTTACAGACCAGGGAACAGCACATCCGCCGGGAAAAGGCCACGTCGAACATCTGTTCCAACCAAGCCCTAAACGCCTTAGCTGCCACCATCTATTTGAGCGTCCTGGGCAAACAAGGCTTCCGGGAAGTGGGGTATCACTCTCTGCAGAAAGCTAACTACATGAAGCAGCGCCTGCTGGAGATCCCAGGCCTCTCAGCTGCGTTTTCCGCACCTTCCTTTAGGGAGTTTGCCATTAAGGGTGCGGTGGACTGGAAAGAAGTCAACCGGCGCCTTTTGGATCAGGGCTTCATCGGCGGACTGCCCTTAGCCCGCTTTGATCTCCCAGATGTAGTGCTCTTTTCGGTGACTGAAGCACGGACCAAGGAAGAAATCGATTCCTTTGTCAGCATACTAAGGGGGTTGATCACATGACTAAGCGTGCAGCTGTCCCCTTGATCTTTGAACGTTCTACGCCTGGCCGTCGCGGCTATCGGCTGCCGGAACTTGATGTTCCTGAAACGCCACTAGAGGAGCTTATTCCCCAAGAATACCTGCGCACAGATGCGCCGGAACTTCCAGAAGTAAGCGAACTGGAGGTTGTACGCCACTACACTCAGCTCTCCAGGCTCAATCACGGTGTGGATGTGGGCTTTTATCCCCTGGGTTCCTGTACCATGAAGTACAACCCCAGGGTGCATGAAGATGTGGTGAGCCTGCCTGGACTCAGGGCCATTCACCCTTACCAGCCGGAAGAGACTGTCCAGGGAGCGTTGGAGCTTATGTACAATCTCGGCGAGTACCTAGCAGCTATCTCTGGTTTGTCCAAGGCATCACTGCAGCCAGCCGCGGGAGCCCATGGAGAGTTAGCGGGGCTGATGGTGATCAAACGCTACCACAACCACCGCGGCGAGGGGCACCGTACTGAGATGATCGTGCCCGATTCCGCCCATGGGACCAATCCCGCCAGCTGTGCCATGGTGGGGTACAAAGTAGTGGAAGTGCCCTCCGATGAGCGGGGCGGGGTGGATGTGGGGGCCCTGAAGAAGCTGGTGGGGCCCAATACTGCAGGCCTGATGCTCACCAATCCCAACACCCTGGGACTTTTTGATGAGAACATCTGTCGCATTGCAAACATTGTCCATGAGGCTGGCGGCTTGCTCTACTACGATGGAGCCAATGCCAACGCCATTATGGGCATTGTGCGTCCAGGGGATACGGGTTTTGATGTTGTCCACTTCAACCTGCACAAGACCTTTTCCACTCCCCATGGTGGAGGAGGACCTGGTGCTGGACCCATTGTGGTCTCAAAGGAGCTGGCTCCCTTCCTGCCTGGGCCGGTTGTGGAGAAGGAGGGCGATCAGTACCGCTTCGTGATGCCTGAGCATTCCATCGGACGCCTGCGCTCCTTCTATGGGAACTTCCTGGTTTACGCCAAGGCCTATGCCTATATTCTGTCCCACGGGCCCAAGGGCCTAAGGGAAGTGAGTGAAACCGCGGTTCTGCACGCCAATTACATGATGAACCGCCTCAAAGATGTTTTCGAGCTGCCCTATGATCGCATCTGCATGCATGAGTTTGTGCTCTCCGGCTCGGGGCTTAAGGAGTATGGGGTACGCACCCTGGATCTGGCCAAACGGCTCTCCGATTTCGGCTACCATGCACCAACGGTGTACTTCCCCTTAGTGGTGGAAGAGGCCATCATGATTGAGCCTACGGAGACGGAACCCAAATCCACCTTGGATGAGTTTATCGAGGTGATGAAGCAGATTGCCCAGGAGGCTAAAGACAATCCGGAGATGCTCACCACGGCGCCGCATCATACGCCGGTGAGGCGGGTTGATGAAGCGAGAGCAGCCAGGCATCCCGTTTTGCGCTGGCAGAAAGAGCAGTAACAAAGAAGCGCCCAGTTCCCTGTGGGGGAACGGGCGCTTTATTTTCAGCTTGCTTTACAGTTTATTGAGCAGGCCAGAGAACTTCCAGATCAGCCTCTTGTTCCAGTTTAAAGAGGTAGCTCTGGGAATCCAGTGCCTTCGTCCGGCGGTAATCCTGCTCTACCAGGTGGGCGATGGCAGCATAGTCAGCGGCCACAGCCTCCTGCTTGGAGTGCACGGTAATGATGTGCCAGCCATAGGCGCTTTCGGCGAGGCCGAATTGACCTTCTTCTAAGGCAAAGGCCACGGCTTCAAACTCAGGAACGGTAAGTCCTTCAGTCACTAGTCCCAGGTAACCGCCCATGGGCGCTGTGCCTGGATCCAAGGAGTGTTCTGCCGCCAATTCGCTCAGATCAGCGCCGCCCTCCAACTGGGCCAAAATCTCATTGGCCTGCTCTTCGGTGTCGACGAGGATGTGGCTGACTTCTACAGCAAAGGGTTGGTCGTACCAGCTGCGGTTTTGTTCAAACCACTGCTTAAGCTCATCTTCGTTTACTTCCACTTCTGCACCAGCCAAGGAAGCAACCAGCATGTTCCACTTCAGCTGTTCGATAAACTGGCCTTCGCTGAGGCCGTTCTGCATAAGCACCATGGCTAAGGCTTGGGGCCCGCCAAATTGAGCAACGATGAGCCCATATGTTTCCATGAACTCGTCTTCATCAACGCTTACCTGCAGCTCTTCAGCCCTCTGCCGCACCAGTTCCTTTTGAATCAGATCCTGCAGGGCGTAATAGCCGTATTCGGCTTCCAGCAGATCCAAGAGCTGCTGGCGGGTAATGTCAACCCCGTTGACCTTGGCCACAACTTCCTCGCTCTGGGCCAGCATGGCCAGGGGGGAGCTGAACACAGACATGACGAGAATAGCAATCAAAAGCAGTACATTAATCCTTTTCAAAGAGGTCATCCTTTCATCCTATCATTAGGTTCCTGCTCAATAGTTCTGCGCAGGGGGACAATACCCTCTAATAAATTCGGGAAAACGTGTGCTATAATACTTGTAATGAAGGGAATTCTTGGGGGTTATTCCATGCATGAAGTAGGAGATATCCTGACACTGCGCAAAAAGCACCCCTGCGGGGGCCAGACCTGGGAAGTGCTCAAACCAGGGGTAGATACGCGCTTGAAATGCACCACCTGCGGGAGGGTAATCTTGGTTCCCCGCGATAAATTGGTGCGCCAGATCAAAGGAAAAAGCACAGCCTCCCAGTGAAGAATATACTAGAGACGGTTCTAATTCACTGAAGGAGGTCTGTGCAGTGCAGACACGCAGGCTCTTTGCCGGGAGCAATAGCGCCCAGGGTTTCTATTCACTGTTTCAGCATATTATCGGGCCTGAGGCCCGCAGGGTGTACCTTTTGAAAGGTGGTCCAGGGACAGGCAAATCCCGCCTGATGAAGACCCTGGCGGAGAAGCTGCAGAGGGAAGGATACGTTCTAGAACTCTTTTTCTGCAGTTCTGATTCCAAGTCCTTAGATGCCGTTGCTTGTCCTGAGTTGGGGGTGGCTGTTATCGATGCCACCTTTCCCCATGTCCAAGACCCTGTTTTTCCCGGCTGCCGGGATGAGCTGATTTCCGTAGGAGACTTTTGGGATGCCCAAAAACTTGAGGAAAAGCGCGAGGAGATTATAACTGGGGGAGAGGTGAAAGCTGCCCATTTTGCTGCTGCTTTCCGCTACTTCGCTGCCGCCCACGCCTTGGAGGAGAACGAAGCCGCCCGGAACAGCAGCACCAAGCGCGACTGCAGCGCCGAGATCAAGGAGATCTTGGAGGAGATCCATCAAGCCAGGAAGGATACGGCTCTTCCTAAACCGGCCCGCCATCTTTTTGCGTCCGCCCTCACCCCAGAAGGGTATGTGAGTGAAATCGAGTTTCTGAGCCAAGGCTTTAGGGTTTACATCTTAGAGGGTGCTCCAGGAACGGGCCAGTCCCAGTGGCTGGAAGTGATTCTGCGCCACGCTGAGCTGGCTGGACTTCAGGCCGAAGCTTTTCACTATCCCCTGAATCCAGAAAAGCTGATGCACCTGCTCCTTCCAGAGCTGCAGCTAGCGGTGCTCTCTTCCAGAGAGCTGGAACCCTTAAAGGGCCTGGAGGGCAGGCGCATCTTCTGCGGTTCCGGGGCTGGCTGGTCCAACAGCCGCGACCACGAGCTGTTTACCGAACTGATCGGGCTGGGCATCTCCGAGCTGCAGGGAGCACAAAAAGCCCACGTTAAGATCGAGCAGTACTACACGGAAGCGATGGATTTTAGGGCGGTGGACGCCCTGCGCCAGGGGCTGGAGGCGGAGCTTTTAAGCTATAAGAACCGATCTTGATTCTGCCTGACAAAACGGAGCAGGGGGACACCCAGGCCCAACACCACCACGGCCTGGCCAAAACCAATGGTCAGGACCAACAGCCAGTAAGATGGAACATCAAAGATAAAGCGCAGATACAAGCTAACCAAGAAGGCATTGAGTAAAATGGGGGAGGAATAAGCTATTAACGGGCGGGCGCGGTAGCGGTATGTGAGATAGGCTGCCAACAGGCTGACTAGGCTGCCGCCGAACACGTCCCAAGGACCGTGCCCACCCAAAACGTTAGCCAGCAGTGTACCCACATAGATGCCGGCGATGGCCTCGGGATAGATTGCAGGCAGCAAAGTGAGGGCCTCCGCCACTCTAAACTGAATAGGCCCAAAACTGGCAAATTGAAAGGCAAAAACTAACACTATGTAGGCTGCTGCAATGATAGCTGCCCGAGTTAACTGCTGCATGGCAGGACTCTCCTTTTGGACTGTTACTGTGTTCGCCCTTTAGTTTATCTTTTTCCGGAGGTGAAATCAATGGCGCTGCAGATCGGCATTATTGGTCTGCCCAATGTGGGAAAGTCAACAGTTTTCAACGCCCTCACCGGCCTTGATGTGCCGGCCATGAATTACCCCTTCTGCACCATCGAACCAAACCAGGGCGTGGTCCTCATCCCCGATGAACGCCTGCTGGCGGTAGCCAAGGTGAGCCAGCCTGAGATTCTCACCGGCGCCACAATTGAATTTGTGGATATCGCCGGGCTGGTTAAGGGAGCAAGCCGAGGGGAAGGCCTGGGCAATCAGTTCCTAGGCCACATTCGAGAAGTGGATGCCCTGGCCCATGTGGTGCGCCTCTTTACAGACGGAGATGTGGTGCACACCATGGGAGCCGTTGATCCCTTCCGGGATGTGGAGATTATCGATCTGGAACTAATCATGGCTGATCTGCAGACCATTGCCAAGCGCCGGGAACGTACTGAGCGCATGCTGAAGACGGGGGAAGCCAAATATAAGGAAGAATTGGAACTGCTCGCTGCCTACGAGGATGCCCTGGTGCGAGGCATTCCCCTGCGCCGCACGGCACTGCCTGCCCTTTCCGATCTGCCGCTGCTCTCTGCCAAACCGGTTATGTATGTGCTCAACACTAACGAGGGTCAACAGGAGGCTCCGCCAGAGTTTGTGCAGTGGGCGGCGGAGGAGGGAGCCCAGGTGGTTACCATGGCAGCGGACTTCGAACGGGAACTCACCCGCCTGGATCCAGATGAGGCGCAGCTCTTTTTGGCCGACGTGAAGATGGACAAACCCGCCTTACACCGCCTGGTGGAGGCGGGAGTACGACTTCTAGATCTGATTACTTTCTATACCATCAAGGGCGAGGAGACCCGAGCGTGGATTATTTCCCGGGGAATGACAGCACCCCAGGCCGCGGGGCGCATCCACTCCGATATGGAAAGGGGCTTTATCAGGGCGGAGGTAATCCCTTGGGAAAGTTTGGTAAAGGAAGGTTCTGTGCAGGCCTGCCGGGAACAGGGGCTGCAGCGCATTGAGGGTAAAGACTACATAGTGCGGGATGGAGATGTCATTTTCTTCCGCTTCAACGTTTGACTTCGATTTGGGGCGGTGATATAATAAACCTGCCCTGCCCTAAGCCTGTCTTAGGGCCATATGTCCAGAGGGGAGGTGAAGCTGCGGTGCGTGCGTATGAGCTAATGGTTATCTATGTCCCACAGCTTGACGAAGAAGCGTTGGCTGCCCAGATTGAAAAGACCAAGGATCTTATTCTTGGTGTAGGCGGCGAAATTGAGAAGGTAGATCAGTGGGGTAAACGCCGGTTCGCTTACGAAATCAACGATAACACCGAAGGCTTCTATGTGGTGATCGACTTCAAAGCAGAAAGCGGAGCGACTTCCGAGGTCGAACGAATTCTCAAGATCACCGATGAAGTCGTGCGTTATCTGCTCGTTCGAAGAGAGGAAGAATGAGCAAAGGAGTGACGTCAGGTGTTGAACAGAGTGATTCTAATTGGGCGACTGGTAGCTGATCCACAACTCCGTTATACTCAAACGGGAATTGCGGTAACCAATTTCACCCTTGCAGTGGATCGTCCCTTTGTAGGCCAAAGTGGCGAGAGGGAAGCTGATTTCATTGATATCGTGACGTGGAGAAAGCAGGCAGAGGTCTGTGCCAATCATCTGACGAAAGGCCGCCTCGTTGCAATAGAAGGGCGCCTGCAGATCCGTTCCTACGATGACCAAAATGGAGTCAGAAGGAAGGCAGCAGAGGTTGTTGCCGACCAAGTACGCTTCCTCGATCGTGCAAGAGATATGGGAAATGATGTATCAGCAGAAGGACCGCCCGAACCTGAGTTTGATGACATTCCGTTCTAATCAAATTGGTTTGGAGGCGAAGAAATGGCTAGAGATAGAGGCCGTCGAGGCAGAAGGAAGGTATGCTCTTTCTGCGTCGATAAGATCGACCAGATAGACTACAAAGAAGTTGGCCGTCTGCGTCGTTATGTGACAGAGCGCGGCAAGATCTTACCCCGCCGCATTTCTGGCAACTGTGCGAGGCACCAGAGACAGCTGACGACTGCGATCAAACGAGCTCGTTTTATGGCTTTGATGCCTTATACGTTGGACTAACTTGAAGGGAGCAGCGCAGCTGCTCCTTTTTAGAATGCAGAGCAGAGGGTGAACTCATGAAAACGCGTTCCTTAACTGAAGGTGCCATGCTGGGGGCCCTGACCGTACTATTGACCCTTTTAGGAGAGTATTTGGGGGTTCCAGCCTTGATTGTGCCTGTGCCCCTCACCCTTTTGGTCTACCGCCAGGGTTTCCGCTGGGGCATTATTACTGCGGTGGTGGCTGCTTTGGTTACCGGCATGGTGGCAGGACATGTGTTTGCCGGCCTGTCCATAATCATCTGGGGCTTTGTCGGTGTGGCGGTGGGCATGGCCCTGAGGGAGAAGTTCTCCTTCCCTAAACTTATGGGTGTCGGCATTTTCGCCAACTTAGTGGTAATCGGCCTTAATCTGCTGCTCTATTTCCTGATTATCGGCGGCAATATGTACACCGACTTGATGAACATGTTTATGCAGAGTATTGAGCAGGCCATGGAAACTTCCCGGAGCCTGGGGGTACCAGAGGAGGCTTTAGCTAACTACCAGGTTATGCTGGAGTTGGTGCCCTTTATGTTTAGAAACGGCTTGCCCGCTATGCTGCTCCTCTCCTCTGTGGGGATGGCCTTTATCAACTTGGCGGTGGTGCGCCTGATCCTTAAGCGCATGGGCGATACTGTGGCTTGGATTAAGCCTTTTACCCAGTGGCGCCTGCCGGGCTTCTTTTCCATCTTGTTCTTTTCCGGTTGGACCATTACCGTTTTGGCAGGGGTGCTCACCCTACCGCCGTGGCTGGAGTTTATCGGTGTAAACTTGTTTTTTATCACCTCATCTGCCTATATAGTGACCGGCATCAGCTTGGCGTGGTATTACTTCAACCAGCGGGGAACACCCACATTTCTGCGAGTGCTGTTTGTGATTCTGCTGTTTACGGTGCAGATCGTGCTTATGGCAGTGGTGCTGATCACGGTAGCGGACAGCCTCTTCGACCTGCGCAAGTTAGCGGGGCAGGGAGGAGAAGAGATAGTAGTGGAAAATAGTGATGAACAAGAATAGAAAGGCGGGGTGGTTATGAAGGTTATACTGCAGAAAGACGTGAAAAACATCGGCAAAAAGGGCGATGTGGTAGAGGTGGCCGAAGGTTACGGCCGCAATTTCCTCCTTCCTCGTGGTTTGGCAGTGGAGGCTAATGCAGGCAACCTGCGCCACGCTGCCCAGCAGAGACAGCTGGAATCTGCCAAAGCAGAGCGGGAACTGAAGGATGCGGAGAAAATCGGCGCCAAGCTTAAAGGCCAGAAGCTGGAGATCAAGGCCAAGGTGGGTGAAGGGGGCCGGCTCTTTGGTTCCGTCACCACCCAGGAAATTGCAGATCAGCTCCGCAAGCAGTTCTCGGTAGAAATTGACAAGAGGAAGATAGAGATCAAGGAGCCAATTAAGAGTCTGGGCACGCACCCAGTGGTGGTGAAAGTTCACCCGAAAGTCCATGTCTCAGTACAGGTGAACGTGCTGGCTGACTAGCCGGTATTACTTATCGTTGGAGGGTTATCCCCATTGGATACACAGCAAATGCAACACGGATCGTCCCACAGGGATCTGTCCCTGGAAAAACATGTGGCAGCACTCATGACCATATTGGCAGAGGTACACGGAGAAGACCAGTTGGTGCTGAAAGCAGGCAAACTGGATTCCCTGGAGCTGCTGCAGTCGGATCGAATTGAAGATCGCATTCTCGCTCTGGAACGTTTGGTCCACGAAGATCCCACTATTACGGATCAGCGTACAGTGGAAGAAGCTGATGAAGTCCTTCAGGAACTGGAGGACTATTTAGCTGATCTTCTGGCTAAGCGTACGGTGGAAGATGAACTAGAGCAGAAGATTAACACCAAACTGCAGGAGCGCCATCTCGACTATATTAAAGAGATCCGCATGCAGGTTTTAAAAGAGGAGGCTGGGCCGGATAATGCCCAGACCTTGAAGAAGTACGCGGAACTGGAGCTCTTGGAGAGCCGCAGCCTGTCCAAGGCTACCAGCGATTTAATGCGCCCCCAGGCCCTGGAAGAGGTAGTGGGTCAGGATGAGGCCATTAAATCCCTGCTCACCAAGTTGAGCTCCCCCTACCCGCAGCACATTCTCCTTTATGGCCCTCCCGGTGTGGGTAAAACCACTGTCGCCCGCCTAGCTCTGCAGTATGCGAAGGAGAAGGAGTATACTCCTTTTGATGGGGAAGCTCCCTTTGTGGAGGTGGACGGCACCACGCTGCGCTGGGACCCTCGAGAGGTCACCAACCCCCTTCTGGGCTCAGTGCATGATCCCATTTATCAAGGCGCCAAGCGGGACTTAGCCGACGGAGCGGTGCCTGAACCGAAACTGGGCCTTGTTACCGATGCCCACGGCGGCGTTCTATTCATTGATGAGATTGGGGAAATGGACCCTGTACTCCAGAACAAACTGCTCAAGGTGCTGGAAGACAAGAGGGTGGTGTTCGAGTCCTCGTATTACGATCCCCATGATCCCCAAATCCCCAAGTACATTCATCAGATCTTCACTAAAGGGGCTCCCGCGGATTTTGTGCTGATTGGAGCTACCACCAGGGATCCGTCGGAAATCAGCCCGGCCCTGCGCTCTCGCTGCGCGGAAGTGTTCTTCAATCCCCTCACGCCCCAGGACATTGTGGAAATAGTCCAGTCTGCGGCTAAGCGTCTAGGGGTGCAGCTGGCCCCTGGAGTGGCCGAGCTGGCTGCTGAGTACACTATAGAAGGCCGCAGAGCCACCAGGCTCTTGGCCGACGCTTTAGGTGTGGCTCTTTACAGGGGTGGCGGGAAGCAGGGCGATGTTGTGATTTCCAAGGCGGATATGCAGGAGGTTATCCAATCCGCCCGGCTCAGCTCCTATGTGCACACCAAGGCTTCCTCCAAAAAGGAAGTGGGCCGGATTCTAGGCCTGGGAGTGAGCGGTTATGTGGGCTCTATTTTGGAGATTGAAGCAGTGGCTTTCCCCAGCAGAGAACCTGGCAAGGGGCAGGTGCGTTTTAATGATACAGCAGGCAGCATGGCGAAGGACAGTGTGTTTAATGCTGCTTCGGTGTTCCGCGCCCTAACAGGGGAAGAACTGAGCAGTTTTGACCTGCACATCAATGTGGTGGGAGGAGGCAATATTGACGGGCCTTCCGCTGGAGTGGCCATTTTGGCGGCCATTATCAGCGCGGTGAAAGGCCTGCCTATTCCCCAGGATATCGCGGTGACAGGTGAAGTCTCCCTGCGGGGTAAGGTGAAACCGGTGGGAGGCCTGCATCCCAAGATTTACGGGGCCAAGCAGAGCGGCGTTAAGAAGGTCTTCGTGCCCCAGGACAACCTGGATAATCTGCCTCAGTTTGTGGAGGGAGTGGAGATCATCCCCATTGAGCATGTACTGGACTTTTTGAGCAAGATTTTTCCTGGAGAGTTTGCCGCTGCATCTGCCTAAACCTATCCATTTAAGACTCAACCCGGCTGCCGAGCCTTACGGACAGCCGGGTTTTTTATGGGACAGGAATTGAAGGCTGTACCGTCATGGTGTAGACTAGGGATAGACTATAAACGAAAGGGGAGAGATGAGTGGACAGTGGTTGGCGAAGTATGGAAACGAGCAATGACCATGAAGGGCAGCCTCCGGATTTGAGCCCGCGCTCATTTCTCCGGTTTGCTGCTTAATTGGGCAATCCTCGTTGTTCGTTTTTATACTCCGGATTGAGAAAGGAGGATAAAAACATGGCTATCAACGACCTTCGTGATTTGGAACGTTTGATTGCTGAACGGGATTTTAAGTCCGTCAAAGCCGAGATCTCAGTGCTGCAGGATGCAGATATCGCAGCATTTATGGAAGAGCTGCAGCGGGAGCATGTGGTGATGGTGTTCCGCTCTTTGCCTAAGGATCGGGCTGCGGAGATCTTCTCTTATCTTTCCAGTGATATGCAGCAGTACATTGTACAGGCCATTACCGACCAAGAAGTGGGCTCCATCGTCAATGAGCTCTTTGTGGACGACGCGGCCGACTTCTTGGAAGAAATGCCCGCCAATGTTGTCAAGAGGGTTTTGAAGAATGCGTCCCCCGATGTGCGAGAGCTGATCAACCAGTTCTTGAAGTACCGCCCCCATTCCGCGGGGAGCATTATGACTGCAGAGTTCGTGGATCTCCGCAAAACCATGCTGGTTTCCGAGGCTTTTCAGAGAATTAGGCGCACTGCCCTGGACAAGGAAACTGTGTACACGTGCTATGTGATCGATGCTAACCGGCGCTTGGAAGGCGTGATCACCGTGCGGGAGCTGTTCCTGGCCGATGAGGATGCGGTGATTGGCGATATCATGGAAAGAAACGTAATCGCCGCCCACACCAGCGACGACCAGGAGGAAGTGGCGGCCCTGCTCTCCAGGTACAACTTTATCTCGCTGCCGGTGGTTGACGATGAGCAGCGCTTGGTGGGCATCGTCACTTTCGACGACGTGATGGAAGTTATCCATCAGGAAGCCACGGAAGACTTTCAAAAGATGGCGGCCATGACCCCCTCGGAAAAGCCCTATTTGAAAACCAGTATCTTTTCCCTGGCGAAAAACCGCATCGTGTGGCTCTTGATCCTGATGATCTCCGCCATGATTACCGGCAGCATCTTGGGGAAATATGAGGCGGCCTTTGTGTCCCTGCCTATCCTAGTCACTTTTATCCCTATGCTCACTGATACAGGGGGCAATGCGGGCTCCCAGAGCTCCACCTTGGTGATCCGCGGTATGGCCCTCAATGAACTGGGTACCAAGGATGTGGGGCGCATCCTCCGCAAAGAGCTGGGGGTAGGCGCTCTGGTTGGTGTGGCTCTGTCTGCAGCCAATTTCCTGCGTCTGATCTTGATGTACCCAGGGGAGTATTACACAGCCCTCGCGGTTTCCCTGGCGCTGCTTGCCACCGTGATTTTGGCTGCCACCATCGGCAGTATGCTGCCCCTGGCAGCCCGGGCATTAAAAGCGGACCCAGCCATTATGGCTGCGCCCGTTGTCACCACCTTGGTGGATGCCTGTTCCCTGATTATTTACTTCAAGATAGTGGAGCTCCTGCTCCTGTGATGATGCCGGCGCCAGGTGCGGGACGGAACACAAAGATCTCCGGCTGCAGCCCTGTGCGCTCGGTGTAGTGTTTATGGATATGCTCTTGGAAGGCGGGCAGGCTGGGTTGGGGCACTAGAGCGATGGTGCATCCGCCGAAGCCTGCCCCTGTCATTCTGGAGCCCAATACTCCTGGAACTTCTAGAGCCAGCTCCACCAGGGTATCCAGCTCCCGGCAGCTCACTTCGTAATCATCCCTCAGACTGGCGTGGGAAGCATTGAGAAGCCGGCCAAACTCTTCTAGGTCGCCTGCCTTGAGGGCAGCCACGCCCTTCAGCACCCGCTCATTTTCTGTGATCACATGGCGGGCTCGCCGGGCTAGGGGATCAGGCAGCGCATTGACCAGAGCCAGGTGCTCCTCGCCAACATCTCGGAGAGAGCCTATCCCAGGCAGCTGCTGTTCCAGCATTTCAACAGCCTGTTCACATTGGCTGCGGCGGATATTGTACTCAGAGCCGGCGAGGCCCCGCTTCACTCCGCTGTTTACCACAGCCACTGTGTAACTACGCTGAGCCAAAGGCAGGGGGATCGCTTCATAGTCCAGGCTGCGGCAATCCAAAAACAGGGCGTGGTCCCTTTGCCCCAGCATGGAGGCGAACTGATCCATAATGCCGCAGGCTACACCTACGAATTCATTCTCCGCTTTCTGGGCTAGCTTAACCAGATCTACTGCGCCTGTATCCCAGCCGTGGAGGCTGTTTAGGAGCAGTGCTGCTGCCACTTCCAGGGCTGCTGAGGAGGAAAGCCCCGCTCCCTGGGGGACATTGCCCTGCAGCACCAGATCTACTCCCTGGGGCTTGAGGCCCAGTTTTTGAAACTCGACAAAAACTCCTTTGATGTAATTGACCCAGGTGTTTTGGACGCTGGGAACAATGTCCTCCAGTAAGAAACTCTCCTGGGCGGCATAGTCTAGGGAATAGAGGTTCACCCGTTCAGTCCCGTTTAGAGCTCCGGCAATCTGGATGCCGGCATCAATGGCCATGGGAAAGACAAAGCCCTGGTTGTAATCGGTGTGCTCACCCAGGAGGTTGACACGTCCTGGGGCCCAGGCTGCCTGCGGGGTTCCGGATTTTGGGTACCGTTTCCGGAATTCCTGAAGCAAAGGCAAGGTGTTCATGTCATTCATTCAATTCCTCTCCCCTCAGTTTGGCTGCTTGGACTTCCGGACTTGGCTCGGCAATGGCAGTCCCCGCGCCTTATGTGCACCCCCACCGCATCTTCCCAGCACTCGAAATCTAATACATAGTGGGAACCGCTAGCAGTGGCCTGTGATCACCTGCTGCCGCGCCGTTTGGCTACTTCAGGCACGGAATCACTTTTTCTCGCTTTTTTTCTTAGGAAAAGTGTAAAAGATAATATAGCGGCCGTCTTCTTTTTTCTGAACCTGTTTGTTCATGATTCCACCTCCCGCTTTCCATTCAATTGTACAAAAAAGATTGGGCCCATTTCAAGGGAATTGCCCGTGGATCGGGAAACTAGTATAGAGATGAAACTAGACACGGAGGGGATCAGATTGCGTACTATAGTGCACACCGAAAAGGCTCCGGCGGCTGTGGGCCCCTACAGCCAGGGCGTGAAGGCCGGCGGCTTCCTGTTTATCTCTGGCCAGCTGGGAGTGGATATGAGCACAGGAGAGATTGCCTACGACTGTGTGGTAACCCAGACCAAGCAAGTACTCACCAACCTGGAGAGCATTGCCCAAGCCGGGGGCACCAGCCTGGCCAAGGCGGTGAAGATCACAGTCTATCTCACCAATATGGGCGATTTTCAGAAGATGAACGAAGTGTATGCCACCTTCTTCCCAGAAAATCCGCCAGCTCGGGTGTGTGTGGAAGTGGGCGCCCTGCCCAAGGGAGTAGCTGTGGAGATGGACGCTATCTGCTTATGTGAAGATTAGGTGAATCAAGGGAGGAAACGTCATGCCCAAATTGAAGGTGGGCGTACTTTATGGAGGCCGCTCAGGCGAACATGAAGTATCGTTAATGTCAGCTCAGTCCGTAATTGACGCACTAGATAAGGAAAAATACGAAGTAATCCCCATAAAAATCGATAAAGATGGCCGGTGGCCGGACCAGATCATCCAGCCTGACCCCACGCGGGGCTCAGGCCTTGATGTCGTGTTCCCCGTCCTGCATGGAACCTACGGCGAGGACGGGATCGTGCAGGGCCTGTTGGAGCTGGCTAATCTCCCCTATGTGGGAGCAGGCGTAGCGTCTTCTGCGGTTTCCATGGACAAAGCCATGATGCGTACTCTCTTTCTCCAGGATGGCCTGCCCGTCCTCCCTTGGGAAGTAGTTTTCAATTACGAGTGGCGGGACGAACCTGCCCAAGTTGTGCAGCGCTTGGAGGAGTCCCTGGGCTATCCCATGTTTGTGAAACCTGCCAATCTAGGTTCCAGCGTGGGTGTAAGTAAAGTGAAGCGGCCAGAAGAACTGGCCCCTGCCCTGGATCTGGCCTTGAGCTATGACCGCAAGGCCGTGGTGGAGAAGGGCTTGGAGGGTGCCCGGGAGTTTGAATGCAGTGTGCTGGGGCACACCCACCCCCAGGCCTCCATCGTGGGCGAAATCGTGCCCGCCCATGAGTTTTACGATTACGACGCCAAGTACAACAGCGAGGATTCCCTTTTGATTATTCCTGCTCCTTTAAACGAGGAACAGACGCAGACCATCCAGGAGTACGCCTGCCGAGTGTTTAAGGCTGTGGACTGCTCGGGAATGGGGCGGGTTGACTTTTTCCTGGATCAACAGGGAACCATCATCGTCAACGAGATCAACACCATCCCAGGCTTCACCAAGATCAGCATGTACCCCAAGCTGTGGGAGTACTCAGGCCTGCCTTACTCCGCGCTCCTGGATCGCCTGATTGAACTGGCGTTGGAAAAGCACCGCGAGCGCCAAGCTCTGCGCACCAGCATTTATTGAGGTAGGTGATGGAAGCCCTCCATGATCATCGAGGACTTATGGAAATATTACGGAGATGAATTAGTCTTTCAAGAGGTTACAGCTACGATAGGCCCTAGGGATCGCATCGGCTTAGTGGGGGCCAATGGAGTGGGCAAAACCACCTTCTTAAAAACGCTGGTGGGGGAATTAAGTCCAGATCGGGGCACGGTCACCTGCCCTGGCGGCTTCACCGTGGGCTGGCTGGAGCAGATGACCCATGTAGAAGAGAAGACACTGGAAGAGTTCCTGAAGGAGCCCTTTGCTGAGCAGATCCAGCTGGAGGAGAGCCTGCGCCAGCTGGAACAGGAGCTCGCCTCTCTGCAGCCCGGCCCCGAGCAGGACCAGGCCTTGGAACGCTACGCCCGACTGCGGGACCGTTTTGAGCACGGCGGCGGCTACGATTACTTGGTGCAGATCAACCATGTCTTAGCTGGATTGGGGTTTGCCCAGGAAGACCTACCCCGCTTGATTACCACCTTCAGCGGCGGAGAACAGATGCGCATCAGCCTGGCCCGCCTGCTTTTGGATCGCCCCTCTCTTTTAATGTTGGACGAGCCCACCAACCATTTAGACTTAGAAGCCACCCGCTGGCTGGAGGATTTTCTAGCTGGTTATCCCCGGGCTTTGATTGTGGTTTCCCATGACCGCTATTTCCTGGACAGGATTGCGGATCAGATCTGGGAGCTGCAGGGGCATAAGCTCTATCAATACAAGGGGAACTATTCCCAGTACCTGCCCCAACGGGAACTGCGCCAGGCTCAGCTGGAGGAAAGCCTAGAGCGCCAGCTGCAGGAAAAGGCCCGCATGCAGGCCTTCATTGACAAGTTCAAAGCTGGCACCCGGTCCCGCCAGGCGAAGAGCATGGAAAAGAAGCTGGCCAAGATGCCAGACATTGAGCGCGTACTGGATGATCCCAGCATGGCCATTCGCTTTGAACCCAAACGCAGGTCAGGGAACAACGTAGTGCTGTTGGAGCAGATCTCTAAATTCTTCGGAGCCAAACAGGTGCTCAGGGGCATCAGCGCTGAAGTGAAGAGGGGAGAACGCATAGCTCTACTGGGACCCAACGGGAGCGGCAAGAGTACGCTCTTGAAGATCCTCGCGGGCAGGCTGGACCACACTGGAACCCTGAAGTGGGGTGTGGGTGTGGATGTAGGTTACTTCTCCCAGCAGATCACTTTCGATCCGGAAAACACGGTACTGGAAGAGCTCTATGCCGAACATAGGCTGGAGCTGGGGGTGCTGCGCTCTGTGTTAGCCCGCTTTCTCTTCCAGGGCGAGGATGTGTTCAAGCAGACAACGGTGCTCAGTGGGGGCGAACGCAACCGCCTGGCCCTGGCCAAGCTGCTTCTGCACCGCCCCAATGTTCTGCTGTTGGACGAGCCTACCAACCATTTAGACATCTTCGCCAGGGAGGCTTTGGAGCAGGCGCTGGCTGAGTTCAGCGGCACCATTATCTTCGTTTCCCATGACCGCTACTTCATCGACAAACTGGCCACCAAGATCTGGGCCCTAGAAGGCGGACTGGTGCACCAGTATGTAGGCGGCTACCGGGCTTACGAGCAGGCCCGGGCAGAACTGGCTGCCCGGCAGGTGCAGGCCGCTGCAGCTAAGCGCTCCGCGGCCAAGCCGCGGCGGAGTGGACGCCGCAGCAGGGAGGAGCTGAAGCGCCTGGAAGAGGAAATCGTCCTCTTGGAAGAGCGCCTGGCAGAACTTGAGGCAGTTTTAGCTTCGCCTGAACTCTATGCGGATGAAAGCCAGAGCGTGCCTGTGATCCAGGAATACCAGGAGATCCAAGCTCAGCTGGAAGAGAAGTACGAGGCCTGGGAGTGCCTAGCAGAAGCACAGGAGGAGGAATGACTATGCCTGGCCAAAGAACACAAGGGGTGCTGCTCAGGGGGGTAGCCGGATTACCCATCCAGGTGCCCCAGGAGCTGCTGCACTGCCAAGCGCAGCTGGGCCCCACCGCCACTTTGGTCTGGATTAATATGCTGGCCCTATCGCAGTTAGGCCGGCCGCTGAAAATCGATCACTTAACGGAGAAAATGGGGTTGGACAAGCTGGAGATCAGCAAGGCTTTAGCCCTTTTAGCTGACCAGGGGTGGATCAATGACGAAGGGCTGGAGATTCAGCTCACCGTTCCCGGACATCTGGAAACCGCAGCTGTCAGCGAAGAGCCGGCGGAGGCGGAGCCAGAAGCCTTTGAGTGGCTGGTCAGCTACTATTCTGCCCGGGTGGCCATGGCCTCTCCAGAAGAGATGCGTAAGCTCCTGTATTGGATGGAAGCCAAGGCCCTTTCCCATGAGGTAATTGCAGTTGCCATCGAAGAGATGATAGTCTCCGCAGCCCACCCCAGTTTTGCTTACCTAGAAGGCATTCTGCGCAACTGGCACGCGGTTGGTATCCGCACCTACAATGACCTTTTGGAGAATTCTCACCTCACGAAAGTACTGGGGCCCATCGCTGGCCGCAGGGAGCTGAGCCCGGCAGAACAAAAATGGAAAGAGGTATTCCCCGATGAGCTTGATTGACGTGCAAGGTACGGAACTGCCCATGGATCTGACTGCCGAAAGACAGGTTTTGGGCATTCTAATTAAACATCCTACCCAGGTGGACCGGGTGATTGACCGCCTGCGCCCCTCCCATTTTGTGGATCTGGCTCACCGGCGCATTTATGAAATAATCTTAGAACTCTATCACAAACAGGGGCGGATCTCTTATACCCAGGTGTACAACCGCCTACTCAACGAGTCCATTGAGTCCCCGGCAGAGCTCCTGATTGCCCTCACAGAGTCTTTTGTATCCGTTACTGAACTGGAGCCCTGCGTGGAGATTCTGCGCCGCAGCGAGGGCGTGAGGCGCTTGGTTAAAGCCTGTGAAAGCATAAAAACACTGGCCATGGATCCCAAAGCAGAGGATCTGGCGGACATTCAGGCCCAGGCCCAGGAGATCATCTTCAATGCCACCCAGGGTGATGGAGGACCGGAAAATGAGATAAAGAACCTGTTGGAAGTGCTGAGTACCTGCTATATGAACCTGCTTAACCGCAAAGAGGGCTTGGAAGACGCTTACGGACTATCCGTACGTTTCCCCTCCATTGACGGTATGACCACAGGCTTCAAGAAGAAGGACCTGATTATCCTCGCAGCCCGCCCCAGTATGGGGAAGACCGCCCTACTCTTGAATATGGTGACTAACGTAGCTAAGCGCGATATTCCCGTGCTCTTCTTCAGCTTAGAGATGGACGCGGAGCAGCTGGGTGACCGCATCGTCCTGTCTGAACTTTTCACCTACAAGCAGGAAGGGCGGCAGGTGGTCACTTCCCACGAGTATCAAACCAAGCTCAGCGACGAGCAGTTCCAAGTAACTCAACAGGCCTTCAACGATCTTTATGATCTACCCATCTCTATTGTGGACAAACGGGGCTTAACCGTTGCTGAGATCAGAGCCAAAGCCAGAAGGTTCAAGGCGGAGAACCCCAATTTGGGGCTGATTGTCATTGACTATCTGCAGTTGATCAAGCCTCCCGCCCAATCTAACCGCAGCTGGGCCCTAATTGTCGGAGAGATCGTGCGGGAACTGCGGGATCTCGCGGGGGAACTGGATGTGCCCCTGATCCTCTGCTCCCAGCTCAACCGGGGTGTAGAAAGCAGAGACAATAAGCGGCCCATGATGAGCGACTTGCGTGACTCAGGAAACATCGAGGAATTCGCCGATGTGGTCATGTTTCTCTACCGCGACGACTATTATAATCCTGATCTTGCTAAAGAGAAGGGAACAGAGGGTATTGCTGAGGTAATTTTTGCCAAGCAGCGCAAAGGGGCTACAGGTGTGGTCTATTTGAGATTTATCAGGGAATACACCCGGTTCATTGAGGAAACAAGAAGACCGGTGGAGGTAAATCATGGTTCTTGATAAAGAGTTGGATAAAACAAAGCTGCTCTTCCTGGATGCCTGCCGCAACTTGATGGAACTAGGAGAGCTGAGCCAGGAAGAGTACATGGGAATATGCGATCTGCTAGACCGCCTGGATGGGCTGAGTAGGGAACAATTTGAGCAGGAGCTGCGCAGAGTCAGCAGGGGTTTAAGCGATCTTATCAGCTAGAGGTGAAGCCGTGTCTCACGTAATCAATCCATCCCATGTGGCCAGGGTGATGAAGGAAAAAGGCATCAGTGCCAAGAAGAGCCTGGGCCAAAATTTCCTCATTGACCAGAACATCGTTAGGCGCATTGTGGAAAGCGCGGATCTGCAAGGAGAACACTGGGTGGTGGAAATCGGCCCAGGCTTAGGCGCGCTTACCGCGCCCATGGCGGAAGCAGCGGCCCAGGTGGTGGCCATGGAGATCGACAGAGAACTGGTGGCCATTCTGCAGGAGGCTCTAGCCCACCCTAAGATCAGCATTGTGGAAGGGGATGCCTTGGAGCTGGATTGGCGTGCTGTTCTCGAGGAGAGGGGCTGGCGCGGTGAACCGCTGAGCCTAGTGGCCAACTTGCCCTACTACATCACCACCCCGCTGATTATGAAGGCTTTGGAAAGTGGCCTCCCTTTCGCGGCAGTCTTGGTAATGGTGCAAAAGGAGGTGGCCGACCGTATGCTGGCCCCTCCTGGAAGCAAGGACTGCGGAGTGCTTTCCCTGGCTGTCCAGTATTACGCCGAGGGATCTTTGGTGCTCAAAGTACCCAGGACGGTGTTTATCCCGGCCCCAGCAGTAGATTCGGCAGTGGTGAAGCTCGTTCCCAGGCTGCCTCAGGTCAGTGCACCGAGGGATCAGCTCTTTCAAGTGATCAGAGCCGCCTTCCAGCAGCGCCGCAAAACCCTGCGTAATGCCTTAAAATCGCTGGTGGAAGAATGGGGCCTCACCCTAGAGGAGCTGGATCAAGCCCTGGCCAACTGCGGCATCGAGCCGAGTTTGCGGGGCGAGCGCCTGTCCTTGGAGCAATACAGTAAACTCACAGAAGAACTGCTGAAAGGAGTGTAGATGCATGGAGTTTATCAGCCCCACTAAGGGACGCCTCACTTTTGACGAGGTCTTTGCAGATGTGATGGAGTATGCTTCAGAGAAGCCAGAGGAGAGCTACAGGCTCATTGTGGGGACTGACTCCCAAATCAGGGATGGTACCTGTTTTGTCACCGCGCTCATTGTGCACCGTAAGGGCAAAGGAGGGCGGTTTTTCTACACTCGCTGCTATGAGGACCATGTGCGGTCGTTGAGGCAGAGGATCTTTTATGAAGCATCCTTAAGTTTGAGCGTAGCTTCCCGACTGGCGGAAAAGCTCTCAGAGTCAGGCCATGAGCTGGATATGGAGATCCACCTCGACGTGGGCACCAACGGCGCCACCAAGAGCTTGGTGAAGGAAGTGGTGGGCATGGTGAACGGTTCTGGGTTTTTGTGCCGGATCAAGCCCGAGTCCTACGGCGCTTCCTCAGTGGCAGATCGCTATACGAAATAACGTTCGGGCTTGACAGGCGCGCGGCGCCTTGGTACAATACTAGTTTATTTGACAACCGCCTTGATCTGTGTTAGAATAAATTCGACAAAATCTGATAAGGCGGTGACAAAGGTGGCTGTGGGAGTGAACAGTATCCAGCAGATCCGGCTGGACTTAGAGTCCTGTGTGGGCAAACGCGTTAAGCTGCGCGCCAACCGTGGGCGTAAGAAGATTGTTGAGGCAGAAGGCGTGATTGAGAACACCTATCCCAAGCTCTTCGTTGTGAAGCTTGATGAATCCCACTCCATTGAACGTTTGTCCTACACCTACGCAGACGTCCTCACCAAGACAGTGGAAGTGACTGTTGATGATTGCATAATAGGAGAAAGCTCAGCCGCCAATGCATAGAAAACAGTCAAGGGCACCGGTTCCGGTGCTTTTTTCTTTCCCTCCTTCATAGAAATGACAGAAGGGGTGATGGAGGTGCGGCTGGGAAGAAAGCTGGGGGCCCGCACGCTGCGCTTCGGAGACAGGGGCCCAGATGTGAAACAGCTTCACGCTTTTCTGCGCCTCCAGGGTTATGACTTGGGGGAAGAAGAGCACTACGGTTATTTGACCAAAGACGCGGTGCGGCAGTTCCAGCGTGACCATGGTTTGGTCGCGGATGGAATTGCAGGCAAGCGTTTTTTTGCCTTAGTGTTGAAAGAAGACTTGCCCATCCGCCGCCGGGTGCACTTGGTGCAGCCCCAAGAGACACTGGAAGAGATCGCCGCTAAGTACGGCTTGGGGACAGAGGCCTTTCGGCTGCGCCGCGGGGCAGGGGTGTACCCTGGCCAGCGCTTAGTCTTTTTTGATCGTGAGGTGTGGGGCATCTGCAGAAACGGTTTGAAACCCGGCCTGCCCCAGGATGCCCTCACAGGCGTGATCTGTTCCAGTGCCGAAGCTGCCCCAAAGGAGCTTCCCTCCATGATACGTCCTGCAGAAGAGGCGGGATGGGATGTCCTGGCCATGCACAGCTCTCTGAAGTCTCCCAGGCGCCGCAGGAAAACGGCACAGCGCCTTTCAGCCTCCCTGGCTGATGCGCCGGGAAGCTGTGGCCTGTATGTGCCCTGGAGGGAAGTGGCGCAGCTGGACGGTGTGCGCTACGTGAAGCTGCTCAGGCTGCTGCGCAGGGTGCTGACAGATAAGGATATGCTCTGGGTGGAGCTTGGCCCCGGTGTCCCTCCATGGAAGATCTGGGGAGGGGTGGATTATCGCAAAGTAACGGATCTGGTGGATCGGGTGGTGCTCCAGGTACCCCAGCCAGATGCTCCTGGGCCCCTTCTGGCCCGCCAACCTCTGCAGGAGTGTCTGCAGTCTTTGCTCAGGTATGTCCATTCCTGGAAAATCCTTCTGCACATCCCGGTGTACGCCCTGGAGTGGGAGTTCGGGCCAGAGGGCATCCAGGGTACACCCATTTCCTATCAAACAGCCCTCTCCAAGGCCTACCGCAGGGGAGCCCGCCTCAGGCAGGGCGAGCAGGGGGAGTATTTTTATCAGTATCACAGCAGGGGTGTGCAGTACGAGATCCATATTCCGCACCACAGCGCTTTAGGGGACGCCTTTTCCTTAGCCAACCGTTACAACTTAGCAGGGGTGATTCTGGACTGGCTGGGTATGGAAGACCCGAGAATTTGGCAAGCCCTGCGGGCCCATTTCCGTACCGCTAGTTTGAATATTTCTGGGCAATAGACATGTTTGGCGGGCTGCTCTCATACATATTAAGGAAAGTTGGCGGGTCCTGGAATCAACCGCCGACTAGTCTATGGCTAAAAAGGGGGAGAGAGATGAGCCTAAGTGTGCAAGAAAACCGCATTGTTGCGGTAAACCGAGTGGGGGAAAACTCGCTGCAGACAGTCCTCCAGGGCAAGGTTGAACTGCCGAGCACCGCAGCTCCCATAGGAAGAATCGTGTGGGTGAAGGGCGATCCTGTGGTGGATTCTTTCACCGTTGACCAGGATCGCGTCTACGTGCAGGGAGCAGTGGACCTGGCCATGGTCTACGTGCCTGAAACGCTGGGAGATGAACCGGCGGGGCTGAGCCGGGTGGAATGGCCTAGTGCCCTCCCCTTTGATACTTATGTGGAAGTACTAGGGGCCGATCCAGATGCCCTGGCCAGTGTGGATTTGACCATCCTCGCCTGTGAATGGGATCTGGCGGCGGGCCAGTTTGCCCTGGATGTGGACATTATCCTGGCAGTGGACGCTGCAGTGGATCAGGTGCGGGAATTCACAGCAGTGAGTGGAGCCAACCTTGCCAAGCCGGTGAAGCTGACCACCGATGGAGTGGTGCTGAATCCCCTGCCGCCGCCACTTGAGCTCAAGGTGGCAAAGCAGGTTACAGGGATGCTGGACTTCGCTGAGGAAGATGGATTAGTCCGCACTATATTGGATCTGGAAGCCGAGATCAAATTGGAGGAAGCAGTCTTCAGCGAGGGCACGCTGGAGGTGAGGGCTTGGGCTTCCCTTGATCTGCTCTATGAAGCTGAGGACCTCACCGTCAAGTACCGGCAGTTCGCCCAGGCACTGACCTTTGACCTCAGCTTCCAGCAGGAGGGCATCCAGCCCGGCATGGCTTTAAAATGCGGTTTGCAGAAGTCCTGCGAAGGCTTTGTGGTAAACGATGGACGCAGCATTAGGGTGGAGCTGAGCATCGGTGGTGCCCTCCTGGCCACAGCAGCTCAGCCCATACAGGTGCTCACAGACATCTCGGCGCCGGGAGGTTTGGTGGAAACCAGAAAAGAACTGCTGGCTGTGGACAGCGCGGTGAGCCAAAAGGACCAGCAGGCAGTGGTGAGGGGTTTGATTGAACTCACAGAAGGGCTGCCTCCCATCAGGGAGATCCTAAAGAGCAGAGCTCAGCCCCATGTCACCGACTTTGAGGTGGAAGAGGATAAGCTGACAGTGGAAGGGGTAGTGGACCTGGAGATCTTCTACCTAGCCCATTCAGAGGAAGACACCAAGCCTCTGTTTAGAGGGTACTTCCCAGAAGCAATCCCGTTCAGCCAGACCTTGGCCATTCCAGGCTTGGAGCTGGGTATGCAGCCCCGGATCGACTTGAAATGTGTGGCGGTGAGGCCTGATCTTATCAACCGGGAGACCATGGAAGCCGCCATCACATTGCGCTACAAGGTGGATGTAGTGGAGTACCTGGAAGTGGAAGCAGTGGTGGAGGCAGTGGATGTGGAGCCTGCTCCTGAGGATCCCCCCACCCTCACCTTTGTGTTCACCCAAGGTGGGGATACCGTTTGGAAGCTTGCCAAACGCTATCACACCACTGAAGAAGCCATCCTCCAGGCTAATCCCAGCCTGCAGGATGAGGCCGGGGCCCTCAAGCCCGGCGACCATATCTGCATTCCTCGTTAGGCGGGGAAACCAGTGCAAATGGACCTCAATGGACCTCTCTGGGGTCCATTTCCTTTTTCCCGGGCATACTACCCCTAAGCTTTTGGCAGGGGGGATTTCTAGTGCTGGCACTGCTTATGGCTGCCCTTTCTGGTTTGCTCATGGCCCTGCAGGGGTCTTTAAACTCAGCACTAAGTAAGGCTGTGGGTTTACTGGAGGCCACGTTTATCGTCCAAGTGGTGGGATCCATTACAGGCTTAGGGCTGCTCCTGGCTGGCTTAGGCGAGGGCAGCTTCGCCAAGTTCCGGGAGGCCCCTTGGTACACCTACCTAGGCGGCCTGCTCGGCGTAGCCATCGTCTACTTAGTGGCTTCTTCCATCTCCAAGGTGGGAGTGGCTTCAGCTACAACCGCCATCATTTTGGGGCAGGTGATCACCGCTGCCATAGTGGATTATTTTGGCTGGTTCACGGTGGAACCTGTCCCTTTCAGCCTCTGGAAAGGGCTGGGCATCCTGCTCATGGCGGGAGGCGCGTGGCTGTTATTGTCCCGCTGAGACAGGAGGAATTTTCCGCTCAGTGCGGAAATAAAGCTTAGACAGGAGGCACATCATGGACGAGATTTCCCTTAAGGCCTATGCTAAAGTGAACCTTACTTTAGATATAGTGGGGCGCCGCAGTGACGGCTATCACCTTTTGAACAGCATAATGCAGTCTGTTTCCCTAGCGGATGTTGTTACCCTCAGCAAAAGGCCTAAGGGAATTGTAATCCACAGCGATCATCCTCAGCTGCCCCTGGATGAGACCAATACATGCTGGCGTGCTTTCACCGCCTTTACAGGCTTTACCAAGCTGGAGGGCGGTGTCGAAGTTTACATCACTAAGAGCATACCCATGGCCGCAGGTCTGGGTGGAGCTAGTGCAGATGCTGCGGCAGTTCTGCATGGGCTGAATAAGCTGTATGGAACAAAGTTGAGCACAGCTGAACTGCAGGAGCTGGGCTTGAGCGTGGGTGCCGACGTTCCCTTCTGCCTGCAGGGCGGAACTTGTCTAGTGCAGGGCATTGGGGAAGTGGTCAGTGCTGCGGCCGCTTTTCCGCGTGTCAGTTTAGTGCTTGTGAAGCCGGAAGCGGCGGTATTCACGGCCCAAGTGTACAGCAGACTGAAGCCCAGCGCCCATGGCACCACCTACACTGCCCAGGTGCAGGAACTGATTGCAGAGGGCCGGGAAGTACAGGACATAGCCGGCGCTCTAGGCAACGCCTTGGAGACAGTAACTGCGGAATTGGTGCCTGAGACAGCCCTCTGGAAGGAGCGGCTCCTGGCCCGTGGTGCCCACGGGGCGCTTATGAGCGGGAGCGGGCCCACAGTGGTAGGGCTGTTTACTGATCAGGGCAGGGCCCGGGATTTTCAGAGCTGTTATCAAGATCAAGCTCAAATCTTTGTGGTGGAGTTGGCAGATGTGGGTGTGGAGGAAATGGACGGAGGAGACCGATAGTGATGAAAGTTGATGCCGTAGTCTTAGCAGGAGCTCCCAATACCGGTCAGCTGCAGGAGGCTGATGCTGCCAAGTGGGAAGCGGCCATTCCCATCCACGGTAAGTTGATGGTCAATTATGTGATTGAGGCTCTGCAGAACTCCTCACATGTGGCTAGAGTGGTCGTGGTAGGCCCGGCAGAAATTCAGGCAGAGCTGCCCCCTCAGGCCACGTTTGTCGAGAGCGGAAGCAGCCTGCAGGAAAACGTCTTTTTGGCCCTGGATCATCTGGAACAGAAGAACAACGTGCTCCTGGTCACCTCGGATATTCCCATGGTGCACCCAGAAGCCATTGACGACTTCCTGGAGCGCTGTGCGGAGCTGTCAGGGGATGTATACTACCCCCTCATCTCCAAAGAAGCCAATGAGCAGATGTACCCAGAGTCCCGGCGCACTTATTTCACCCTCAAAGAGGGCTGTTTTACCGGTGGAAACTTGATTTTGGCCAGCCCTGAAGCTATCAATAACTCGCGCTGGATGATGAACGAGGTATTCTCGCAGCGGAAAAAACCCTGGAAGCTCGTGCGCATGCTTGGTTTCGTCTTCATCCTTAAGTTTCTCAGCAAGCGGCTTTCCATGGGTGAACTGGAGAAACGGGCCAGTTCCATCCTTGGCTATAAAGGGGTTTTCATTATTACGCCCTACCCTGAGCTGGGCACCGATGTGGATAAACCCAGTGATTTGGAATTGGCGAAGCAGGAGCTTTCCCCGGTGGGATCCGGGCTTCCTCAGATCAAGTGAACTGGAGGGTTACCATGTCGAAATCAGCGGCAGTCATTCTTGCGGCGGGCCAGGGCTCGAGAATGCGCTCCAAGCTGGCCAAGGTGCTGCATCCCCTGGCAGGCCTGGAAATGGTGAATCATGCAGTGCGCAGTGTCCGCTTGGCTGGGTTTGACGAAATCATTGTAGTTATTGGTTACCAAGGAGAAAAAGTGCAGGCTGTGCTGGAGGGGGTCAAGGTGGCTGAACAGCGGGAGCAGCTGGGCACCGGCCACGCGGTTGATCAGTGTCGGGATCTGCTGCGGGATTTTGACGGACCCGTCTTGGTCACCTATGGAGATACTCCCCTCTTTAGAAGTGAAACCTTTCAGCAGCTCCTATCCTACCATCAAGAGCAGCAGGCGGCTGCCACCATTGTGACCGCTCATTTTGCTGATCCCACTGGCTACGGGCGCATCCTCAGGGATGACAATAATGAAGTACTGGGTGTGGTTGAACACAAAGATGCAGCCCCTGAACAGCGCCTGATTAAGGAAATCAACACCGGAACCTATATGTTCCACGGCCAGCTGCTCTTCCACTACTTGACCCAGATCACTCCCCAAAATGCTCAAGCTGAATACTACCTCCCCGATGTGCTGCCGCTGATGATTGCCGATGGGCACCGGGTGGCTGGATATGTCCTGGAGGACGCCGCAGAGAGTATGGGCGTGAACGATCGCATTCAGCTGGCGCAGGCAGAAGCCATCCTGCGGGACCGTATCTGCCGCCATTGGCAGGAGCAGGGAGTTACCATAGTTGATCCCCCTTCTACTTGGATTGAATGGGATTGCGAAATCGGTCGAGATACGGTAATCTATCCAGGGTGCCTGATCCAAAAAGGCACCAAAATTGGGGAAGACTGTGTGATAGGCCCCAACTGCCGTTTGTCTGGGGCGGAAGTCAAAAGCGGTACTACCCTTGAGCATGTGGTTGTTGTGGACAGGTCCGTGGGCAAAGCCGACGGAATCCTGCCGTTTTCATTCTTGTCAAAGTAAAACCTGTGGGGGGCTGCAAAGTGAGCGTACTAGGGAAGAGATTAAAAGTATTTTCTGGAAATGCCAACAAGGAGTTGGCCCAGGATATCTGCCGCTGTTTAGGAATTGAGTTGGGCCAGGCAGAGCTGCTGCGTTTTCAGGATGGAGAAATCCGAGCTAGAAACATGGAAACAGTGCGGGGGATGGAGGTCTTTCTGATTCAACCTCTGAACTATCCCTCGGCAGAGCATATTATGGAGCTCTTAATTATGATTGACGCCATGAAGCGGGCGTCGGCGAAAGAGGTTTGTGCGGTTATTCCGTACTATGCCTATGCACGCCAGGATCGCAAGACTCAACCCCGCGATCCCATTGCCGCCAAGCTCCTGGCCAATTTGATCACCGCGGCAGGGGCGGATCGAGTGGTCACCCTCGACCTGCACGCCGGGCAGATCCAGGGCTTCTTCGATATTCCTGTGGACAATCTGAAGGGCATCCCCATTATCACTGAGTACCTGCTCAAGAAGAAACTGGAGAACGTTATCGTGGTCTCCCCTGATGTAGGCGGCGTAGTGCGGGCTAGGGAGCTTGCAGACCGCTTGAACTGCCAGATTGCCATCGTGGATAAACGCAGGCCCAGACCCAATTTCGCGGAAGTGATGAATATCATCGGTGAAGTCTCTGGCAAAACCGCGATTTTGGTAGATGATATGATCGATACCGGGGGAACGATAGTAAATGCAGCCAAGGCCCTGATCGAAAAGGGAGCGGTGGAAGTGTACGCCTGCTGCAGCCACGCTGTATTCTCGCATCCTGCTGTGGAGATCCTGCAGGACAGCCCCTTGAAGGAAATCGTAGTTACCGACAGCATTCACCTGCCGCCGGAGAAGCAGATCCCCAAACTAACCGTCCTTTCTGTAGCCCCGCTCTTTGCTGAAGCCATTCGCAGAATCTTCGAGGAACGGCCCGTGAGCAAGCTGTTTGACTAGGACTGACAAGAATGGTATTATTAAGCGGTGTAAAGGAGGCAGCAATATGGCAAATTACCAATTAACCGTGGAGGAACGAACCCAGACAGGTAAGAGCTATGCACGCAAACTCAGAGCTGCTGGCAAAACGCCTGGGGTAGTCTATGGTTATGGTCAAAGCGCTACCCAAATCGAAGCGGAAACCCGCGAAGTGGAGAGGGCAATTGCATCCACCGGCAGCTTGATCGATCTGAAGTTTGCAGATGGGAAAAAGACTGTGATCGTCAAGGATGTGCACCGCGATCCTGTAAAAGGTCAGCTGTGGCATGTTGATTTCCACGAAGTCGATCTAACCAAGAAGCTTGAGGTTACTGTGCCCCTCCGCATTGTAGGCGAGGATGAACGGGAAAGCGATGGCGGCGTAGTTCAGACCCACCTGTGGGAACTGCAGGTACTGTGCCTGCCCACGGACATTCCCGCATCAATTGACGTTGATGTCAGCTCCCTGGCGGTGGACGAATTCCTTACCATCGGTCAGCTCCAGCTTCCTGAAGGCGTGGAAGCTTTAGGCGATCCTGAGGAAATGGTTGTTAAGATCGCTCTACCTACGCAGGCAGCGGCTGATACCGCAGAGGAAGCCGACGAGGAACAGGGAGAGCAAGCAGCTGAAGAAGGCGAAGCGGAGTAATTTCCAACGCCAAACACGAGGGATACGCACAGTGCAATCCGCCACTGTGCGTTTCTTGTGATCCTTCCTTTAGCAATTAGGGGGGCAGCAAGGGGGTAGAGATTTGAAGGCAGTAGTGGGTTTAGGCAACCCAGGCCTGCGCTATGCCAACACCAGGCATAATTTGGGCTTCTGGGTTGTGGATCTTTTAAGCCGCCGCTGGGGTATTCCCCTCAGCAGGCATAAATTCGCGTCCAAAATGGGGGATGGCCGCGTTTTTGCGGAGCAGGTGGTGCTCCTTAAACCCCAAACCTTTATGAACAGAAGCGGTGCCGCGGTGGCTGATTTGGTCAACTTTTATCAGCTGGATCTCACCGACCTAATCGTAGTATATGATGATCTGGACCTGGCCCCGGGCCTGATCAGGGTGCGGGCCTCTGGCAGCGCGGGAGGGCATAAGGGGATGGCGGATATCATTGGCCACCTTAAGTCCAATGAGTTTCCCAGGGTACGCATCGGCATTGGCGCGCCACCTGAGCCTTTAGGGGCCGCGGATTATGTATTGCAGGGGATAGGGGAAGCAGACACTAAGATACTGGAAGAGGCCTGCCACAGGGCGGCCGATGCGGTGGAACTGTGGTTGAAAGAAGATGTCTTGGCGGCAATGAATCAATTCAATCAAAGGCAGTCTAACGGCATATGACCGAAGAGGGGGAAGCACCTTGTCGCTGCAGAGTTTAGTGGAACTCCTGCGCCAGAGCAGAGAGCTGAGCCTCGTTGGTCAGAGCATTAAGTATGAACCAAAGCGGGGCCAGATTGTAACCGGCCTATCAGGCAGCCAGCGCTCTGCTTTCCTGAGCACCATCTACGACCCCCAGAGGGTGATGCTGGTGGTGACGGCAAACCAGAGCCATGCGGAAAAATTGGCCCAGGATCTCCAAACCTTCCTGCCCCACAGCAGGACATTGATTTGGGAAGCCAACGAGCTCATGCCCCACGAAGAGGCTCTCACTGCTCTGGACCTGCGGGCAGCAAGACTAGCGGTCTTGCAGGAAGGAAACAAACCGGGAACCATAATCCTCACATCCATAGCAGCCTTACTAGAGGGGCTGACTGCTCCGGAACGCCTACGAGATTCAGAATTTTCACTTAAATGGGGTACGCGTCTGGATCTGGAGCAGGTGGCAGAGGATCTGGTGTACCTTGGTTATGAACGCGTCTCTGTAGTGGAAAACTGGGGCCAGTTCAGCATCCGCGGCGGCATCCTCGATATCTCTCCTTTTAACCTGCCTCAGCCGGTGCGCATCGAACTTTTTGGAGATGAAGTAGATTCCCTGCGCAGTTTTGATTTTGCCAGCCAGAGGTCGTTGGAGAACCTCACGGAGGTGACCATTGGTGCGGCCAGGGAGACCCTGTACAACTTCGACGATCTGGACCGCATCAAAGAGCGCATCTGGGAAGTGGCTCAGAATCAGAGTGAGCGTCTGTACAGGCTGAAACTGATGGAAGAAGCAGATGCCCTGTTGGAGCAGACTGCTCGCCATCTTGAAGCTTTTGACCAGCAGCGCTATTTCCCCGGCATGGATCAGTACAAAGTGTTCTTTGGCGAGATCGTCTCCCTTTTGGAATACCTGCCCCAAGACACCCTGCTGGTCTTGGATGAGCCAGTGCGCCTCAAGGAGGCCGCGGTAAATGCGTCTATGGAAATCGGAGAGAACTTCAGCCTGCTGCTGAAGCGGGGTAGAATTCTCAGCAACCTCTCGGAGCTCTTTTGGGACTGGGGCTCTTTGTGGAGCAAGTTCCAGGCGTATTCCCCCGTTTACCTTTCAGTGTTAGGCAAAAGGGTGGCAGGCATGGAGACCCTTTCCAGCACTTCCTTAGGTCTGCGCATGCCAGAGCACTTTGGCGGCAAGATTGAGCGCATGCTGCGCCGTGTTAAGCAGCTGCGCAAAGACCACTACCGCATCTTGATCTTGGTTTCCACCAAAGAGCGGGGCGAGCGCCTTGTGGAGCTGCTTCGGGATGATGATGTACCTGCTGTGTACATAGATGAGCTGGGTAAGGAATTGCAGGTGGGGAACTGCGTAATCACAACTGGGAGTTTGGAAACAGGTTTCGAGCACCCCGCCTTTAAGCTCAGCGTTTTCACGGAACTGGAGCTCTACGGCCGTCCTAGAAAGAAGGCTCGGGCGCCTAAGGTGGAAGAGGGGCTGCGCATTGCCCCCCATGAACTGCGCCAGGGTGATTATGTGGTGCATATCAATCACGGCATCGGCCAGTACATAGGTATTGAACAGCTGGAAGTAGACGGGCTGCGCAAAGACTACCTGCAGATCCGCTATGCCGGGCAGGACCGGCTCTATGTACCCATTGATCAGATCCACCTGCTCCAGAGGTATGTGGGCCTGGATGAAGGATCACCCCGCCTTTCCAAATTGGGCGGCAGCGAATGGAGCCGGGTGAAGAAGCGCGCTAAAGAATCGGTGCAGGAGATGGCGGAAGGCCTGCTTAAGCTCTATGCTGAACGGGAAGCAGCTCCGGGGTTTGCGTTTCCCCCAGATACTCCCTGGCAGCAGGACTTAGAAAATGCTTTCCCTTACCAGGAGACTCCTGATCAGATTCAAGCCATTGAAGCGGTGAAGCGGGATATGGAAAAGAGCCGGCCCATGGACCGACTGCTCTGCGGTGACGTGGGTTACGGCAAGACGGAAGTGGCAATTCGGGCCGCCTTCAAAGCCATAGCTGGGGGCAAGCAGGTGGCAGTGCTGGTGCCAACCACCATCTTAGCCCAGCAGCATCACCGCACTTTTGTGGAGCGCTTTGAAGGCTTCCCCCTCAATGTGGCTGTGATCAGCCGCTTTCAAACCCAAAAGGAAATCTCTAAAGTGCTGCAGGGTGTGAAATCTGGGTCTGTAGATGTGGTGATCGGAACGCACCGCCTGCTTTCTAAGGATGTGGTATTTAAAGATTTGGGATTGGTTATCGTCGACGAGGAACAGCGTTTTGGGGTGGCTCAAAAGGAAAGACTGAAGGAGCTCACCACCAATGTGGATGTACTCACCCTTTCAGCGACACCCATCCCCCGCACCCTGCATATGGCCATGGTGGGTGTACGGGATATGAGCGTAATTGAGACCCCTCCCGAAGACCGCTATCCAGTGCGCACCTATGTGGTGGAATACGATGATCAGGTGATCCGCCAGGCTATTCTTAGGGAACTAGCCAGGCAGGGCCAGGTGTACTTTGTGCACAACAGGGTGCAGTCCATTGAGCATGTCTATGCAGAACTGCAGAAGCTGGTGCCGGAAGCCAGGATCGCTATCGCGCACGGCCAGATGGATGAGACTGTGCTGGAGAGGGTGATGCTGGACTTCTACAACGGGGAGTTCGACATCTTACTCTGCACCACCATTATTGAAACGGGTATGGATATCGGCAATGTGAACACCCTTATTGTAGATGACGCCGACTATTTGGGCTTAGCCCAGCTTTACCAGCTGCGGGGAAGGGTGGGCCGTACCAACAGGGTGGCCTACGCCTATTTCACCCATCGCAAGGATAAGGTGCTCTCGGAGGATGCGGAGAAGAGGCTTTCTGCCATTAAGGAGTTTACCGAGCTGGGTTCGGGGATCCGCATCGCCATGCGGGACTTGGAGATCCGCGGCGCAGGCAACCTCCTAGGCCCAGAGCAGCACGGCTTTATCGCTTCCGTAGGTTTTGAGCTCTACTGCCGGCTGTTAGAGGAAGCCATTCAGGAACTAAAAGGACAGGAAAAGCCTGCCCTGCCAGATCCTTCCCTAGACCTAAAAGTGGACGCCTACCTGCCTGATGAGTATGTGCCGGACTCTGCCCAGAAGGTGGAACTCTATCAGCGCATCGCCAACCTGTCGTCTCTGGAAGCCTGCGATGATTTGGAGGATGAGATTCAGGACCGCTTTGGCGATCTGCCTGATCCCGCCCGGAACTTGGTGCAGAGCATGCGCGTGAAGATTCTGGCCCGCCAGATTGGCGTGGAGAGCATTACGGTGCGCAAGAGCAAATACGAGCTTCGCTTCCTAGAAGGATACGGGGTTGACGTGCACAAGTACGCGGCACTGCACCAGAAGTACCAGGGGAAGATCTCCTACCGCCACGGTCGCGGCGGCCAGCTCTTAGTGGAAAAGCTGAAGGCGGACCACCAGGCATTAACACTGTTAGCTGAGGTTGTGGCTGAGATGGCCAATGAATAAAAGTGGTAACCTGCGCTTATACTAACCCCAAGCTGACTTTGAAAAGAGGGGTGTGACAGTGAAAGCAACTGGAATAGTACGACGCATCGACGATCTGGGCCGTGTAGTCATCCCCAAAGAAATCAGGCGCACTCTGCGCATTCGCGAAGGAGATCCCTTGGAGATCTTTGTAGATAGAGACGGAGAAGTTATCCTCAAGAAGTATTCTCCCATTGGTGAACTGGGAGATTTTGCTCAGGAGTACTCCGACTCCCTGTATGAAACCACAGGCCATGTAGCCATCATTACAGATCGGGACGCAGTGGTGGCTGTATCTGGTGGGCCAAAAAAGCAGTGGATTGATCGCCCTGTGGTTGCCCTGGTGGAGCAGGCCATGGAATCCAGACGCAGTATTACCACGAAAAAGGGAGAGCATCCTGAGGATGAGATGTGGGATTTCGCCATGCAGGTTATCGCTCCCATCATATCAGAGGGAGATCCGATTGGGGCAGTTATCCTAGGTACTAACGAAGCTAACCGCCAGATGGGCGAGCTTGAACTGAAACTTTGTGAGACAGCAGCCGGCTTTTTAGCAAAACAGATGGAGCAGTAATAAAGAAGAAAGGCGGAGGACTCCTCATAAGCTGTACCTTCCCTGCGTAAGCATGAGTAGAAGGGAAGTAGGGCCTATGACCAAGGAGTCTTTTTTGCGCGGAGCGGCAGTCTTAGCGGCAGCCAGTGCAGCGAACCGCCTAATCGGCCTCATTTACATGATCGTGCTGCCGCGTTTGATTTTCGATGAAGGGATGGGCTTGTACCAGCTGGTCAAACCCATTCATTACTTTGCGGCGGTGGTGGCCATTGGGGGACTGCCAGTGGCCATCTCCAAATTGATCGCGGAGAAAGCCGCCCTAGGTTCCGTGGAAGAAGTGCGGAGGGTGTTCCGCACCGGACTGCTCCTCCTGCTTATCACGGGAGGCTCTGTGGGCTTGGTACTGGCCATGGGTGCCCCGTGGCTGGCTGCCACCTTTGCCAAGGATGCAGGCATCACCGCCCCTTTGGCTGCCTTAGGGCCTGCTTGCTTCTTTTTAGCCCTCAGTGCTGGTTTCCGCGGTTTTTTCCAGGGACTGCAGTATATGACGCCCACCGCGGTATCCCAGGTGCTGGATCAGGTGGTGCGGGTAATAGCCACCATCGCTTTGAGTATGTACCTGAGGACGAAAAGCCTAGAGCTCGCTGTAACAGGTGTTACCGCCTCCTTCATTTTCGGAGAGTTTGCTGGCTGGCTTATGCTGGCAGCAGCCTACCTCCTCAAACACAGGCAGCTTCTTAAAGAGATCCATCCTCTCCGCCCTGTGGAGCCGGAACCAGTGGGAAGCCTAGCCAGACGCCTTCTTTCCCTGGCGGCCCCTGCGGTGGTGGCCACAATTCTCTGGCCCATTATGCAGCTGGCAGACAGCTGGCTGATACCCCTGCGCCTGCAGGCCGCTGGCTTCGGCGGGGCAGAAGTGCGGGAAGGTTTAGGGCACTTGGGTATGGCCCTCACCCTCGCCCAGTTCCCCAATATTGTCACTGTGGCCCTGGCAACTAGTTTGGTGCCGGCTATCTCAGAGGCTTGGGCGTTGAAAAAGGATAGGCTGATCAAACACCGGGCAGAAGAGGCGCTGCGCATCGCCTTGATCTTTGGCATTCCCTCTTGTGCCGCCCTCTGGGTCCTGGCGGAGCCTTTGGGCCAGGTGCTCTTCGGCTACAGCCAGGTAGCATCTCCCCTGCGCATCCTGGCTGTGGGCACAGTTACCCTGGGAGCAATTCAGGCAAGCACAGGGGTTCTCCAGGGCCTAGGCGTCATGTCCCTCCCTGTGCGCAACCTCGGTTTGGGGGTGCTTCTCAAGTTTGCCCTCAACTACCTCCTGGTGGCCGAACCTAGTCTAGGCATTTTAGGGGCGGCCTGGAGCACCACCTTAAGCTGGGCGCTGATCGCGGTCCTCAACCTTGTTTCCGTCTGGCGCAGGGTGGGAAACGTGATCAACTGGCGCAGCGCGGTGGTTTATCCGGTACTGGCCTCAGGGGGGACTGCCGCCTTGCTTTACCTACTCCAAGACACTCTAGCCCATTTTCTGCCGGCAGCCGCGGCAACCTTGGGCCCTCTTGTTTTCTGCTTTGTCCTCTACTTCTTGATCTTGATGATCTGGGGCAGCCTCACCCGCCGTGATGTGGCCCTGCTTCCAGGGATTGGGGCCGCTCTGGGTGAGCGCCTTCAGGCTTGGGGCTTTTTGCGCAGATGATCCTTAGCCCTGTCCCAGAGCAGGTTCAGATCATCCAGGCTCAATTCCGCTAAGTCCAGGTTCTCCTCCCTGGCATAGCCCTCCAAGAGTTGAAAACGCTTGGTGAACTTGGCGGTGGCCTTTTGCAGGGCGAACTCTGGGTCTACCTTGATAAAGCGGGAGAGGTTGACGATGGCAAAGAGCAGATCGCCCAGCTCCTCTTCGAGCTGTTCCTGGCTGCCAGCAGCAGCTGCCTCTTCCAGTTCGCGAAATTCCTCTTTTACTTTCTCCACCACTTCATGGGTGTGGTCCCAATCAAAGCCCACTTTAGCTGCTTTTTTCTGGATTTTTTCCGCCCGCATCAAGGCAGGGAACTCCTTGGGCACACCGTCCAAGACCGACTTGCGTTCCTGCCCAGTCTTTTCCCGCTTTTTGATGGCATCCCAGTTCACCATCACTTCTTCTGGGGTGTCCGCGGAAACCTCACCGAACACATGGGGGTGGCGGCGGACCAGCTTTTCGCTGAGGTTGACAACTACGTCTTCCATGGAGAAATGGCCCTTCTCTTGGGCAATTTGGGCGTGGAGCAGTACCTGCAGCAGCACATCTCCGAGTTCGTCTTTGATGGCTTGGGGATTGGCTGCATCGATGGCTTCAAAAAGCTCGTAGGTTTCTTCCAGTAGAAAGCGCTTCAAGCTCTCGTGGGTTTGGGCCCGATCCCAGGGACACCCTTCTGGAGAGCGCAGTTTGGCTATTATGCTGACTAAGTTGGACCAGGACATGGACGAACTCCTTTCCGATAAATAGAGAAAACCCCCTAAGGGGGATCTCCCACCTAGGGGGAAAACAATTTCTCTTACTTTGGAGCAACTGCTTCGCGGAGAGATTTGCCAGGCTTGAAGGCAGGAACCTTCGTGGCTGGAATCATAATCTCTTCTCCCGTAGAGGGATTGACTCCCTTGCGTGCTTGACGATCTCTTACTTCAAAGGTACCAAAACCTACGATGGTAACTTTCTCTTCACGAGCTAGGGTCTCAGAGATTGCCGCGAATACTGCCTCAACTGCGTCACCTGCTGCCTTTTTCGTCATGCCGGATTTATCGGCAACACTGGCGATCAACTCAGCTTTGTTCACAAATAGACCTCCTTTAGGGTGGAAATATACCCACTAATTCTAGGATTATTCGGGTTCTCCTGCCGCGGTGGTAATATTTTCCCCATGATCTTTGACTTTAACCCCCCATTTTAAGCGATTTTAGCCCCTTTTTTGGGTGACACTAAGGAAAAACCGAAGGAGGATCCCCATGGCAAGAAAGAACCAGGTGGTGGTGCTGGGATTGGTTCTGGTGGCCATCGCCAGCGTAGTGCTGTTAATCAGCTGGTCAGGCGATGACAGCAACATCGTCCGGGAGTTGGAAAACGAGCCCACCCTCACTGTGTATATAAATGAAACGGGCCAAATCAAGGAAATGAAGCTGGAAGAATATCTAGCGGGAGTGGTGGCAGGCGAGATGTTCCCAGACTGGCCAGTGGAAGCCTATGCCGCCCAGGCCATTTTCGCCCGCAGTTTTACCATGGACTTCGTCTCCCAAGGGGGAGTGAAGGATAAGTACGGTGCCGATGTGTCCACGTCTATTGAGGAAACCCAGGCCTACAACCCCCAAGCGATCACAGAAGAGATCAAGCGGGGGGTGGAGATGACCCGGGGAGAGGTGATGACCTATGATAACCGCTATGTGCGGGGCTGGTTCCACGCCTATTCTGGCGGCATCACCGCCCGTGCCAAGGAGGGGCTGGACTATCAGGAAGACGAGCCGCCGTTTACTAAAAGCGTGCGCCTGCCTGATAACGAGCATGTGCCTGAGGATGTAAAGGCATGGCAGGTGGAATACACAGCCTCGGAGCTGAGGAACCTCTTGGCGGCTAAGGGAGTAAATGTAGGGGAGATCACCGGTTTGGAAATCACAGAGCGGGGGCCTACAGAACGCATTACTAAGATTCTGGTGCGGGGTTCCCAGGGTGAGCAGGAAATATCCGGCCCTGAGTTCCGTTTGGCAGTGGATTCCACCAAGATGAAATCCACCTTGGTCAAGGATTTCTCCTTTGAAAACGGCGTGCTGCGCATGGGCGGCACAGGTTATGGCCACGGTGTTGGGCTCAGCCAGTGGGACGCCTATATGCTGGCCAAAGAGGGCAAGAGTCCCGAAGAGATCGTAAAGACCTTCTTCGATGGGGTGACCATCAGGCAGATCTACAAATAGTCTATCCTGCCTCCTCCAAGCATAGAATGTTCAAGGAAGATGCGGATGCTTCTGCTCTGCGGGGAGGTAAGGGATGTGGAAGAGAGAAGGCTGAACAGTGTACGCCATCAGCTCATTCTAGCCGAACGGGAGAAGCTCACCTTAGATGGAGTGCTCCATGTGGAGAGCTTTGACGACGGTGAAATAGTGCTGGAAACGGAGCTGGGAGGCTTGGTGGTGCAAGGTGAAGACCTGCACATTAAGGAGCTGAACTTGGAAAAGGGCAATCTCCTAGTCCAGGGCTATATCCAATCAGTAGAGTACCTAGGGGATTCCCTGGGCAAGAAAAGCCGGGGGTTTTTGGCCAGGCTGTTTCGCTGACGGCGGGGAGGTGTAGGCATGGAACCCCTGGGCACTCAGCTCTATGCCTTTGGTATCGTCCTCTTGGCCGGAGTGAATTTGGGGATCTTTTTTGATCTATTCCGGGTGATCAGGGGGCTGGTGCGCCCCGGCATAATCAGCACCCCCCTCTTGGATCTGCT
Source organism: Bacillota bacterium (assembly GCA_012837385.1). Lineage (GTDB taxonomy): Bacteria > Bacillota > Limnochordia > Darwinibacteriales > Darwinibacteriaceae > DTU010. Next base: position 9,064 of record DURH01000069.1, on the reverse strand, counting down.
GTTTTGGGCCCTGGTAACCCCAGTCTTGGTGCTGTACATTATCCTGGCCAACTGGGGCGAATTACGGGGCTATGTTGTGATTGGACTGGCCCTGGGCCTCGGCTTTTACTACCTGCTCTTAAGCGGCCTGGTCATTTCCTTCCTGCTCTGGCTGGTGGATCTGATCAGGCGCCTTTTAAACTTAGTGATCACCTTTGTGGTCTGGCTGGGTTCGCTGCCGGTTAGGGTTATTCAGGAAGCTCGCTTTCACTATCACCACCGCACCAGGGCAAGGGCGCGACCTAGGAGGATGTGGCGCATTTCCCCCAAGCTGCGCTGGCGCAGCTGGAAAAGATGAGGACTGCCGGCGGCAGGAAAACTTCACGGGAGGGTGAATGAAGTACTCAGGAGGTAGTTGGCATGGCCCGTGAAGTAAAACAGCAGGGAAAGAAGCGCATAAACCTGGGGCGGGTTCTGCTTCTGGTTCTCATCGCCTGGGTGGGGTTTGCCTTTGCCCGTAACGCCGCAGCCAACTACAAGCTGAGGCGGGAGATCGAGGCTTTAGAAAAGCGCATCGCCGTACTGGAGATGCGCAGGGAAGATCTGGAGCGGGAGATTGAGGAGTGGCTTTCCCCTGAGAATGTGGAGAAGGTGGCCAGGGAACAGCTGGGGCTGGTAAAACCTGGGGAAGTGGTGTACAGGTTATCGGAACCTGTTGATTAATCGCTCTGGATTGCTGCTGCCCAGCCTGTGCAGACAGGACGATAGATTCATTGACACAAAAATGCCAATAATATATAATGAAAATCAGCCGAGTGCCCTGCAGCGGCAAAATCCAAGAGGAGGAATTTCTTAACGTATGTCAATTGATGTCGGCAGCATTGTCGAAGGGAAGGTTACCGGGATAACCCATTTTGGGGCTTTCGTGGAACTTTCCAATGGAAAAACCGGTTTGATCCACATTTCTGAAGTTGCTGATGCCTACGTAAAAGACATTAAAGACTTTATTAACGAGAATGATATTGTCAAAGTTAAAGTCATCAATGTGAGCGAAGGTAAGATTGGCCTGTCCATCAAACAGGCAAATCCTCAGCAAGCATCACGCGATCGTCGCGGTCCCCGTAGGAGAGCCAATAACTCAGTGGATTTTGAAGAACGCTTAATGCGGTTCCTCAAAGATAGTGATGAGAGGCTGACAGCACTGAAGAAAAGTCAAGATTCAAAGCGGGGAGGCAGGGGCGCGAGGTAGAATCAAGCTTTTCTCCTTAAATTGTAATAAGCACCTCCGTTTGGGGGTGTTTTTGTCTGAGGAGTGATTTTCTGAGACACACAAAGCCCAGCCAGGCGGAATTAAACATTATCAAGCAGCAGATCGGTAGGGAACCCAGGGGTGTACTTGAGATCAAGAAGTCCTGCCAGTGGGGGTATCCCCAGGTGATCGTGAACAGGCCTGTTTCAGCCCTTGTCTCCGACCTGGAGATCTTCCCAACTCTGTACTGGCTCACCTGCCCCTATCTCTGCCGGGAGATCGCCGCCCTGGAAAGTGAAGGATTAATTGCACAGTTTGAAGCGCGCATCGCCGAGGATCCAGAGTTTGCCTCCCTGGTGGAGGAGGACCACGAAGCCTACGCCAAGGAGCGGCTGGCTTTGGTTCACCGCGATGTGCAGAAGCGCCTGCAGCAGGAGTACCCCGAACGCTACCAGGTCCTCGCGGAAAGCGGGGTAGGGGGCATCCGCAATCCCCAGGGAGTGAAGTGCCTGCATACCCATGTGGCAGACTTCTTGGCCAGGGGAAAGAACATCATTGGCGAGGAAACCCTTAAGGTTTTGGATAAACCCTGGTTCTGCCCTGAGGCAGAATGTCGGGAGTATGATCAATGAGGGCGGCTATCGACGTTGGCACCAACTCTGTGCGCATCTTGGTGGCGAAGGTATCGCCCCAAGGCCTGGAGCCGGTCCTCAAAGAAGCCCAGGTGGTGCGCCTAGGCCAGGGGGTGGATGCTGCCGGGCGGCTCAGTGCTGCCGCGATGGAGCGCACCTTGGACGCCCTGGAGGAATTGGCGGGAAAAATCCCCCCTGGTGTGCCGGTAGTGGGCATGGCCACCAGTGCGGTGCGGGATGCCGCCAATGGGCAGGAGTTTGCCCAGCTCTTTGAGGAGCGTTTGGGGATCCCCTTGGAAATTCTGTCTGGAGCTAGGGAAGCGGAGCTGTCCTTTGCTGGGGCGGTTCTCTCTTTGCGCGCCCTAAATCTGCCTGAACCCATCACTGTGGTGGATGTGGGGGGAGGAAGCACCGAGATCTACACAGGCTTGGCCACAGGGGAGCTGCTCGGCGGCGGCAGCAGCCAGGTGGGGGCTGTGCGCATGCTGGAGCGCTTAATCACCGCTCACCCCCTGCGAAAAGAAGAGAAGCTGGCTATGGAGGGGGAAATTGAGCGCATCTTAACGCCGGTGGCGGAGCAGAATAGAGCCTATGGACCCAAGACTCTGATCGCTGTGGGAGGAACTGCCACCACCCTAGCTGCTGTAATACAGGATTTGGCAGAGTACAGCGATGAGAAAGTGACTGGTTTCGCCTTTTCCCTGATAGAGCTGCAGAGGATTTATGAAAAACTGGGCACATTAACTCTGGAGGAGCGAAGCAGAATCCCCGCCCTGCAGGCAGGCAGGGAAGATGTGATCGTGTGCGGGGCCGCTGTTTTGATCAAGGCCGCGGAGCTGCTGGGCTTCCAAAAACTGTATGCCAGCGCCTGGGATCTGCTCCACGGCAGGCTGGTAATAGCGGTTGACTGGGGCTTCTAAATAGTCTATAATGATTCCTGTGAATGCGCCGGGGTGGCGGAATGGCAGACGCTACGGACTTAAAATCCGTTGGGCTACGCGCCCGTGAGGGTTCGAGTCCCTCCCCCGGCACCATAGCATGATTGCAGGCACCCAGGTGAGGTGTCTTTTTACTCTGGAGGGGTAGATGGTGGCACGTTTGAGTAAAAAGAGCGAGCTTGAGAAAACTCTAGCTGCAGGGATTCACGGAACCCCTGAGCTTAAGCCTGATGAGAAACGGCGCTACCTTGGTTCCTTCAGGGAGAGAGTGATTCAGGCGGTGAGTTTCAGCCAGCTGCGCACTAAAGAAGGGATCAAGGTGATGGCAGAAGCCTTGAAAGATCCCCGGGCTGTGGAACTGCTTATCCACCAGGAAGCTAGGGGCGCAGCCATGCCCTTAATTGTGGAGTCCCGCCGGCGCAACTTGGATTTCACCATTGTGTCCAATCCCGACTTCGTAGGCGATGTGGCGGTGGCCTTGGTGGCGGCTGATGCCGTAGATGTTGCAGAGCTTTACGCAGAAGGCCCGAAGAAGAGATAGATGGGAAATAAGAAGGAGGTCCAGCCCACGGCTGAACCTCCTTTAGTGTTAGAAGGGGAGGTCTTCTTCCTGTTTTTCCTCTTCCTCCACATCCTCAATCACTTCCACTTCGCTTTCTGCTTCCTGTTCATCCTCGGTAACCACGGCTTCCTGGCTCCAGGCCACCGGCTGCGGCGTCGGTGCTTCCTCTTTAGTCTTGGGGTCGGCCTTAGCTTTCTCCGGGCGCAGCACTAAAGCAGCCAGAACCAGGGCTAAGCCGATGAACAGAGGGAGCAGCCCTATAAGGAGCCAGGGCCCAACGCCTATGGTCATCAGTCCGATGGTGATGGCTAAGCCCACTAAACCCAGGATTAAACCGGCAGCCAAAAGGAGTTTACCTTTCTCTTCGGCACTCTTCTTCTGCTGAGGCGTAAGCCCCTGGGCTATTAAAGCCATGCGCTCCTTGTAGCTGAACCAGCGCAGGGTAATGACCAGGATTACCCCCAATGCTGTGAGGATAATGGGTACCCACATGGAGAAATAACCGAAACGAGTCACAGCAATCACTCCCATCCTTTAATTTGATAGTCTCAATGAGCCAAGTGATACGTCTGCCGAGATAGTGCCGCGCTGTTCACCTTCGCCAATGGTTCCCGTAATGCGCTTATCGGTCTGCTGCCCAGTAAAGGGCACTCCCACATAAATGCTTCCCAAATGCACTCTTCCGTCTAATACATATGACTCTCCCGCGGGAAGATGAACCCGCACATCGCCCAAACTAGCCTTGAGTACGGTGTGCTGGGCTAGACTGCCTGAGACGCTTACATCTCCCAAATCGGAAACAGCCGTGAACCTCTCCGCAAAGGCCGAGGAAACCACCTCCACACTACCCAAAGAACTCCTCAAATTGGCAGCACTGCCTTGGTGATCCCGGACCAAGATGGTGCCTAAGCTGGTATGCACCTTCAAACTGCCGTGGATGTCGGTGACCTGCACATCACCGAGGGAAGTATCCAAATCCAGCTCCATTTCCTGGGGAACCAGGATAATCAAGTCCGCCCTGGCCATCTCATTGCTGGCCAGCCGGGGAACCTTGACGGTGAGGAGGGTCTGCCTACTTCCAGTGGCAATGTCCAAGGCAACTTGATCCAGCAGCTCTTGGGTGCGCTCGAGAGTACTGGCGCTGGTTTCCACTAACATGGTGATCTCAATCTGCTCAACCTCAGCCCCTGTGATCTCGATTCTCCCGTGGGGGGTGCTGACGGAGAGCTTAGGCCTGATTTCCGCTGTATGTTCCGAGCTCCTCTCCAACCTATGGGAAAAATGGGGCAGGGAAGCGATCCGCGGCCTGGGCTGGCGGTGGGAAGCTATGGGTATCACCCCCACACTGACCAGCATCACCCCCAGCACAACAACGAGCAGGATCGCAGTAACGACAATGCCGAACTTCCGCATCTACCTCCATCCTTTCTGTGGAGACTCAGTCAGTAATTTCCATAAAAGGCGGCATTGTCCTCTCACGCTTGGGGATTTTTGGGCTAAGTTTTCCTAATATGGAGGGTTATATGGACAAGTGTAGAATAACATTTGCACAAATTATCTTTGGGAGGAGATAGTATTGAGGAGCAAAAGGCTTGTGCTTGCTTTAGTATTGGCTGCGTTGTTGTCGCTGAGTCTGCCGGCGTGGGCTGCAGATCTGATCATTCTGCACAACAATGACGTCCACTCACGTCTGGAATCCCATCTTCCTGAAGGAGCTGAGGAAGTACAGGGCGGCAGGGTGCGCCTGGCTACCATCGTGGACGAGATTCGGGCGCTGTTCGGCGAAGAAAAGGTTATCCTGCTTGATGCTGGCGACGCCATGCACGGCATGAACATCGACAACCTTTTCGGCGGCCTGCCCACAATCGAAGTGATGAATGCCATGGGCTACACCGCCTTTGTTCCTGGCAACCACGAGTTCAACTATGGGCAGGAAGTACTAGCTGAGCGTGTCCAGGACGCCAACTTCCCCGTCTTGGCTGCCAACGTAACCAGAGCGGACGGCTCCCTCTTTACTGGTGCCAGTGCCCTGGTACAGGAGTTCAACGGCATCAAAGTCGGTATCATCGGCTTAGCGGCTGAAGAGACTCCCATTGTCACCCATCCCAAGAATGTGGAAGGCTTAGTGTTCCATGAACCCATCGCCATTGCTAAGCAGGTGGCCGCGAAACTGCGTCCCCAGGTAGATGTGTTGATTGCCCTGAGCCATCTTGGCTACAGTGTAGATGTGGAACTGGCCAAGGCCGTTCCTGAGCTGGATGTAATCGTCGGCGGGCACAGCCATACCGAGCTTGCTGTACCTCAAGAAGTCAATGGCGTGATCATCGTCCAAGCCCACGAGTATGCCAACAACCTCGGCTTCCTCTACTTAGAGGTGGAAGACGGCAAGATCGAAGACTACAACGGCTTCCTGATCCCGGTAACTGCCGATGTTCCCGAGCAGCCGGAAGTTCGGGCCATTATCGATTACTGGAACGAAGAAGTGCAGCAGCGCTTGAGCGCAGTTGTGGGTCGCAGCGATGTGAGCTGGGATGGTGAACGGGCAAATGTCCGCACTTCCGAGACCAACCTGGGCAACTTGGTTGCCGATGTGATCCGTGCCGCAGTGGGCAGCGACATTGCTGTAACCAACGGCGGAGGTATTAGGGCCAGCATCCACCCAGGTGAGATCAGGGTTGCTGACATTTACAACGTCCTTCCCTTTGACAACACTCTGGTTGTAGTAGAGATGCTGGGTATGGATATCATCGAAGCCCTGGAGCATTCGGTACGCGTCTATCCAGAGCAAAACGGCGGATTCCTCCAGGTTTCTGGCCTCACCTTTGAGGTAGATCCCAATGCCCTGCCTGGCGGCAGAGTGGTGAATGTCAAGGTAAATGGCGAGAAACTCTCCATGGGCAAATACTACACCGTGGCCACCAACGACTTCTTGGCAGCCGGCGGTGACGGCTACGAGACCTTCAACAACGCCAAACTGGTCGCGGAAACCGGTATTATGCTCAGGGATGTGGTGGTAGACTACTTCCTGGCCAATCCAACAGTGACCGAGCCGGAGGGCGGCAGGATTATTATTCTGGAGTAGGTTTGTTAAACCAAAAGGGGTTGCCTTAGGGCGACCCTTTTTCGTACCGCCCCACACTTCGTCATTTGGTTTTGGACCAAGCGGGATCAGTAAGCTCCGGGATGGCTCCTCCCGCGATGGCCCAAAGATACAGGCTGGCCACGGAACCATAGGGGGAATAGCGCCTGCGGTATTTGTCGAACAGCTTAGGGGTGATTTTTCGGTGGCGGTAGAGCATGCGCATCCCCCGCTGGATGGCTAGATCGCCGAAACTCACCACATCCTGTCGTTCTAAAGAGAAGATGAGGAGCATTTCCGCAGTCCAGGGCCCTATACCTTTCAGTCTGGTGAGCTGGTTCTGTACTTCCGCATCGGGAAGTACTTGAAGACTATCTAGAGCCAGCTCACCTTGGAGCACGGCCTGGGCCATTCCTTGGATGCAGCTGGCCTTGCGCAGGGGCATGCCGCACTGCTGCAGCTCTTCCAGGGGCGCGGCGGCCAATGTTTCCGGTGTCAGGGGCACAAAGCGTTTCTGGATTCGCCCCCAAATGGTGGCCAGAGCTTTCCCGGAAATCTGCTGGCCCGCAATGGAGCTCACTACTGCCTCAAACAGATTGGGCTCCACAGGCCTTTGAATCAGGCCGATTCTAGAGATGGCCCAGCCTAGTTTAGCGTCTTTCTGGGCTAGATACGCAATCTCTTCATTTCCATAGGGGAAGTACCGCTTGGGTTCCATTTAGCTGTCTCCGTTTCTGATTGTAGTGGAAGAACTCTTCGTGCTCCTGCTGTGTTTTTCCTGTACCCCATCAGTCCATTGGTGATTCCAGCGGTCCCTATGGGTATCAGGAAACTGTGGATCGATAACAGCGGTCAGACTCCGCAGGAAACAGTCAGGCAAATTATTGAGCAAACGGGGGAATGATAATGTTTGAGGAACTAATCAGTACTCTGAAAACCCGTTTTGAAGAAAACATGCACCGCCACCCGGACATTGAATGGGATGATGTTCAAAAGAGGCTGGAAGCCAACTACGACAGACTGCGTTCCCTCAAAGCAATGGAAGAGACCGGTGGAGAACCAGATGTCATTGGCGCAGACAGCGAGGGCAGGTACATCTTCTGCGATTGTTCACCGGAAAGCCTCATGGGAAGGCGCAGTACCTGTTACGACCAGAAGGGCCAGGACGAGAGGGAAAAGAAGGGTATCTTTCCCCAGGGGAATGCAGTGGAAATGGCGCTGGCCATGGGCATTGAACTCCTCGATGAAGAGCAATACCGCGCCCTGCAGGAGCTGGGCCCCTTCGATCAAAAAACGTCGAGTTGGGTCCGCACACCTGAACAGTTGAGGAAGCTTGGGGGCGCCATCTTCGGGGACTACCGCTACGGCCGCACCTTCTTCTACCACAACAGCGCTGGTTCATTCTATGCCTCCAGAGGATTCCGGGGCTTGCTTAGGGTTTGATGTCTAACGGAAATGCTGCGATTGAGGTTGACGCACCTTGTTTTTCCGCGCGCTTCTTCCTGCCAGGGCGGCAGGGAAACCTGGATTTTTCTCTTGACACCGATGCCGAACCCGTCTATAATAATCCTGTGGTGTGGGCCATTAGCTCAGTTGGTAGAGCACCTGACTCTTAATCAGGGCGTCCTGGGTTCGAATCCCCGATGGCCCACCATTTTTTATTGAATAAGTAGTGCGTTTGCAGCCGGTACCCGGAGGGGTATCGGTTTTTTGTTGTTTTGCCCATTTCCCGCGGGAGTTGCAGGTGTCTGCCGGCCGAGGCAGCACCCGGAGGACCTATCACCTCAGGTAATTGCCAAGACCCCGGGACTCAAACTTGATCTGGTCCACCTAGGTGGTTGGGGTGGATTTGATCAGGCGACTGAAGAGGTGATCTCAACGTTCATCGAGGAGTTCGAAAAGAACAAAGACCTGGACAAGAGCAACATAGTTGTTCGCCGTGACGGTGAGCGCGGCAGAAGACCTGGGTGCTAAGGCGCAGACATGGTCGCAAAGGCGTAGATCATGAAGCCCCAGAAGGGATCAATTCCCTCTGGGGCTTTCTTTTTTCTCCGCGATATTTTTCGTTGACTCCAGTTTTCTCCAGGAGGAAAATGGAAATATGCAGCGCGGTTAACGGACGACTGATCGCAGGAAGGAGTGGCAGAAAAAGAAGGCTAAGGGTTTCCCCCAATGTTGTCGAGAGCTACTGTCCCCAATCCACCCAGGAGGAACAGAGATGAGAAAAACACCCGCATGGAAAACGAGTTTGGCGGTTGTGTTGGCTTTTGTTGTTTGTTTCCAGGTACTTGGGGTATTCAGCGGTACTGCTCAGGCAGAAGCGCTCGTTGAGGCACCAGGCTTCGCAGGAGTGGCCGCCGCGGCTCGGGAGGCTGTGGCCCAGCAGATGTCCACAGGCCTGCCCTCCGGTGCTAAGGTGGCCCCCTCGTTTGAGTGTTGTTGAGGGAAAGCCGCTGCCTGTGGTTCCATGACAACTTCAGCGAGGGACGTTGAACGAGATGGCGGCAATCTAGAATATTGACAGCGTTTTGGCTCTGACGATAGAAAGGTGTTGATAGGATGCGCAGATTGATCCCATTATTGTCCATGGTAGTGCTTTTAGTCGGGTGTGTGCATTGCGGTTTC
>DURH01000068.1 GCA_012837385.1 Bacillota bacterium | reverse complement strand
CTTCAGGCTGGGCAACAACCGCACTGAGTACTCCGATGCCTTCGAACTGTACAGAAAAGAACTGGTTTACGAATACTTCCCCCAAGCCTTTGCCGTTTTCGTGGTTGTGCTGGCAGCAATCTTTGTCACCCGCAGGCTGTGGGCGGCACGGAGAGTTCGGCCCGCCGCGCAGGAAGCGGCTGCAACCGGATCCAAACGCCGGAGATTCGGCCAGAAGACTTTGGAAAGCCTGCGCTTCGGCCTCTACGCCATCGTCCATCCCTTTGACGGTTTTGAAAGGTTGAAGAAAGAGCGGAAAGGGACACCCCTGGCGGCCACCATAATTCTGGCCCTGGTTGTGCTCACCTTTGTGTTCGCCAGGCAGTATACCGGATTCATCTTTAACAGAGCTGATTTGAGCAAGATCAACCTCTTGGTGGAAATCGGCAGTGTTGTACTGCCCTTCTTGCTCTGGACCTTTGTCAACTGGGCGCTCACCACCTTGATGGAAGGCAAGGGAACCCTGAAGGATGTATACATCGCCAGCGCCTTTGCCTTGATTCCCGTGATCATTGCAGTCGTGCCCTTAACCATCGTAAGCAACTTCTTGATTCAGGAAGAAGGCGCCTTTTACTACATGCTCATGTCCGCGGGGTTAGGTTGGGCCGTGGTGCTGCTCATCGTAGGTGCCACCATGGTCACCCACGAGTACGACTTCCGCAAGACTATTTTCACCTGCATCTCCACCTTAATGGGCATGGCCTTCGCACTGTTCTTGGGGCTGCTGTTCGTCGCCCTCACGGAACAGGTGATCATGTTCATCCGACAGTTGCTCACGGAAGCGATCCACCGTACGTAGTCTTGAAGCAACATGAGAGGGGCTGAGAGCTGTTATGCGCTCTAGAATTTTCACTCATTTTGCGGCGCTTATAGTGTTACTGGCTGCCTTGGCATCCTTCGCTTACGCTGCCGACCAATTGGCCGGCTTTGAATTGTGTTCGGAAAACGAATTTTTGGAGCTGTATTACAAAGCTGATACAGCGGAGATAGCTGTAGTGCACAAGGAGACGGGGGCAGTGTGGTTTTCCAATCCTCCAGGCCGTGACAAACAGGAGACCCTAGCCAGGGGCGCGGCCAAAGCCCGCTTAAGCTCGCAGCTGGTACTGACCTATTACTCCGCCAACCAGCAGCAGCAAATGGACAGCTTCAATGATAGCGTTGTCCATGGGCAGTATGAGATCACGCCCCTGGAAAACGGCCTGAGGGTGAAATACAAGTTCGGGAAGGTTTGGCAGGATAGGGATTACCTGCCCACGATCATTTCTGAAGAGAGGTTCAACGAGCTGATCTTAGCCAACATACCCCGGGAGAAGGATCGGAAGTTTCTGCGGGATATGTACGGCCTCTTCAGCCTGGAAGAGGGTTATGACAGCGGTGAAGATCTGAGCATCATGGGCGTGGACTTCGATCAGCTCTTGGCGGGCTGGGGGATCAAAGTAGACGAACCGCGCTTTCGAACCACCGATAAGCGGAGGCTGTTCCAGGAATACCTGGTCTTGATCCGGGATCACATGAAATACGACTCTTTGGGGGAAGTCAAGGCCGAAGAGATCGTAGGCCTGCGCAATACGCCAACGCTGCTGCTGAAGTGGAACGTGATGCAGTGGGATATTGAGGACGCCATTGAACTGGTCAAAGCGGCCGGCTATACGCCGGAGGATGTGGCTTACGATCACGAGTATTACTGCGCGGCGCCTCCCTATCCCGACCTGCGCCAGTTTGATATTACCATGGAATACCTGCTGGAAGGCGACGAACTGGTGGTTCGCATCCCCACGCAGGAGATCAGCTTCCCTGATAAAGTGTGGGATCCCAAGACTGAGCAGGAGGTTTCCTATCCCGTCACCGCCCTCAGCGTGCTTCCCTACTTCGGCGCGGGAAGTACGGAGGATCAGGGCTACATGTTTGTTCCAGACGGAGCCGGTGCTCTGATCTACTTCAACCGGCCTTCCCCTCTGGCGGAGCCGTACAGCCGCAGGGTTTACGGTCAGGATCACACCGCCATTCCCCTGCGGGAGTACTCTTCCATGCTCAAGGAACAGATTTATCTCCCAGTTTTCGGGGTTGTGAAGAACGATCAGGCGTTTCTAGCCATTATTGAAGAGGGAGACGCAGCCGCCAGGATCGAAGCCATGCTGCCAGGCATGCGCGACTCCTACAACAAGGTGTGGGCGTCCTTTGAAGTGCGCTCTGCGGCCCGGGTGAACATGCAGGCAGAGGGTGAACTGATCCATCTGCGGCAGCTGTCCATACTCATGTACCAAGCCAGGCTGAACCAGAGCGATACCGCCATTCGCTATGTCTTTTTGCCTCGGGAAGAGAGCAGCTATGCCGGCATGGCCCGGGCTTACCAGGACTACCTGGTGGAAAAGCACGGTTTAAGCAAACTTGAGCTTGGCCGCGGGCTGCCTCTGATTGTGGATGTCATCGGTTCCTTCGACCATGTGCAGCCGGTGCTGGGCATACCCACCAATGTGGTGGAACCCCTCACCACCCATGAACAGACCCAGCTCCTGGTGGATGATCTGCTCTCCGAAGGAGTGGACAGCCTCAAGGTGCGCTACCTGGGCTGGCTGCGGGGCGGGATCCGCCATGTCTATCCCAGGGGGGCTCCCCTTGAGCGTGCCCTGGGCAATGCCAGCGACTGGCAGCGGTTGAACCAGTACCTCGAAGGGCAGGGCGTAAGTTTATACCCCAGCGTAGACTTCCTCCAGGTTCACCGCAATAGCCCGCTCGACCTGTATTTTGAGTTTCTCCATGCTCCCAGGGGCCTGGACAGAAGTGGAGCTACTCTCAACACATTCCACATCGCCACCTACCAGCCCATCGACGACCGGAAGGTTGCGCTCTTGTCCCCTGCCCGCCTAAGCGGCGTAGTGGACTCGTTTCTTAAGGGGTATGAACGCCACGGAGTTTCCGGGCTGGCGCTGGGGGATTTGGGGCTGCTGCTCTATGCAGACTACCGGCTGAACCCCGAGAAGCTTGTGGACCGGGTTATGGCCGCGGAGATTATCGCCGAGCAAGTGGGCAAGCTGGCGAAGAGCAGGCGGCTCATGATCGCCGGCAGCAACGCCTATCTGCTGCCCTACGCTGAAGTTCTGGTAGAGGCACCCCTGTACGCCAGGGGTGAGGCGATTCTCCACCAGACGGTACCCTTTTACCCCATGGTAGTCAGCGGCTACATGGAGTTCGCGGGCGAGCCGTTTAACCTCTCAGATCACAGAGGCGATTTCTATCTCTTGAAAATCTTGGAGACGGGGGCAGCGCCCTACTTTGCCCTATCCTGGCAACCCTCGTCTTTGACGAAGAACACCGATTTCGACCACCTGTTTTCCACCCATTACCCAGATGTCAAAGGGGATGTGCTGGCTGTATATAACACGGTCCGGGAAGTACTGGGCGATGCCTGGCCCGCTGCCATCGCGGATCACAGAGTGCTGGCCCACAACGTGTGTGAAACCACTTACCATAACGGACTCCGTGTGGTGGTGAACTACACCTCGCAGCCCCACCGCCTGCCAGAAGGTCTGGTTGTACCGGCAGTGGGCTACATGGTTCTGCAAGGGGGGAACTGAGATGAAGAGGAAAAGACGGCCCATGAGTTTTTCCAGGAGGCAGAAGCTGGCCGGGTTCTTGTTCACGGTCCCCTTTCTCATCGGCTTCATCTTCCTGTTTGCTGTCCCCTTCTACCAAGCGGTGGTGATCAGCTTCAGCGAGCTGGTGCTCACGCCCCAGACCTTTGAACTGAAACCCAAGGGGTGGGAGAACTACGGTTACGCGCTGCAGGTGCACCCGGAGTTTTCCAAAACCTTCACTGAGGTTTTGGTGAAGCTGGCCACTGAGCTTCCCATGATTATCGGCTTCAGCTTCTTCGCTGCCACCATTTTGAACAGCGATTTCCGGGGGCGTACATTCGTCCGTACCCTGTTTTTCCTGCCGGTAATTCTCGGTGCTGGGGTGGTCTTGAAAATGGAGACCCAGGACTATGCCCAGATTATGGTCACGCACCTCGCGGAAGGGGCGCCGTTCTTTGGTGGTGCAGCAGTGCGCAGCTTCTTTGCTGCTGCCCGCTTTCCTGCGGGGATGGTGGACTACGTCATCGACGCCATCCAAGCGCTGCCCACTGTGATTCGGGCCTCTGGGGTGCAGATCCTGATCTTTTTGGCGGGGCTGCAGTCCATCCCCAGGGAAGTGTACGAGGCTGCCAGCGTGGAAGGTGCCACGGGCTGGGAGCGGTTCTGGCTGATCACTTTCCCCATGATGAGCCCCTTGATTTTAGTGAATGTCATCTACACCGTCATTGACTCCTTCACTGCCATGAACAACGAGCTGGTTGTGCTGATCAGGGAAACCATGCTCCGGGGCGCAGGTTATGGAGTGAGCATGGCCATGGCCATGATTTATTTCGTAGCCATCGGTTTGATCCTGCTCGCGGTGTTCGGCCTGTTGTCGCGGCGTGTCTTTTACCACGTTTAGCCGGGAGGTGCAAACATGAGCCTTGCAGCAAAAGAAAAGTGGAGAAAACGCATTGTGGCTCTTCTGCGCACGGTGCTTTTGATCGGCATCGCCTATGTGATTCTGCAGCCCTTAATCTACCGCTTCTCCACGGCTTTGATGAGCATGGAAGACCTTTATGATCAGTCGGTGCGCTGGATCCCCAGGAAGCCCACCCTGCGCAATTTCAGGCTGATGTGGGAGCATATGGAATACGTAAGTGCCTTTGGCCGGTCCTTCTTTTTGGCGGCCCTAACCAGTGTACTGCAGCTGTTTACCTGTTCCATGGTGGGCTACGGCCTAGCCCGCTTCAAGTTCCCCGGGAGCCAGATCATCTTTGGGCTAGCCATTTTCACCCTCATGATCCCGCCTCAGCTGATCATGACCCCCAGCTATCTCAATTTCCGGTTCTTCGACTTTTTGGGCCTGTTCAGAGGCCAGCCGCTTAATTTGACCGGAACCTACTGGCCATTTATCCTCATGAGCCTAACCTGTACTGGATTTCGCTGCGGTCTGTATATCTTCATTATGAGGCAGTTCTTCAGGGGTATGCCCAAGGAGTTGGAGGAGGCCGCCTATATCGACGGCGCCGGTCCCTTTACCACTTTTTGGCGGGTGATGATTCCCGGTGCCGTACCAGGTTTGGTCACGACATTTCTGTTCTCCTTCGTCTGGCAGTGGAACGACTACCTGTATGTGACCACCTTCATGGCCGGCCGCAACTTCCTTCCGCAGGCTCTGGAGGGTGCAGCCTCCAGAGTGGCCAAGGCCATTGATGAGGCGGATGCCCTAGCTTCAAGCAGCGGCTTTTTGGACGATCATTTCTACTCTCTGATCAACAACGCGGGGATGCTCATGGTCATCCTGCCTCTTTTGATTCTGTACATTATCCTCCAGCGCTATTTTGTGGAGAGCGTGGAGCGGACGGGAATTGTGGGATAAACCTCGGAGGTGAGTATAGTGCTGAATAGGAAAATTTGGTATTTTGGTGTGGTTCTGCTTGTACTTAGTGCAGTTCTTATTCCCGCTACTCGGGGCGAAACAGGAGGGAAACCCATGCTGAAGGAGATTTACGCTGACCACTTCAAGATCGGTTTTGCAGCTCGGTCCAACTACTGGATGGATGAACCTCTGCTGGATCACTTTAACTCGGTGACCGCAGAAAACATAATGAAATGGGAGTCATTGCAGCCCCGGCCTGGTGAGTTCCGCTTTGTTCACGCTGAGAATCTCGTGCGCTATGCGGAAGAGCATGGCATGGAAGTGGTGGGGCACTGCCTGGTGTGGCACAATCAAACCCCTGATTGGGTGTTCCTGGACGAAAACGGCCAGGAGGTGAGCAGGGAAGTACTGCTGGCCAGGATGGAGGAACATATCAAGACGGTGGTGGGCCGCTTTAAAGGTAGAGTGAAGGGCTGGGATGTGGTGAACGAAGCCATTGAGCAGAATCCCGCCACCGGGAAATGGGAGCTCAGAGATACGAAATGGCGCCGCATCATCGGTGATGATTACATCGAGTACGCTTTCCGCTTTGCCCAGGAAGCGGATCCCGAAGCGGAGCTTTACTATAACGACTACAATGCCGCGGATGCACCGAAGCGGGATGCCATTTATGATCTTGTGAAGGGCCTTTTGGACAAGGGCTTGCGCGTGGACGGTATCGGTATGCAGGGTCACTGGGATTTGCAGCACCCGGGCCTGCCCGCCATTAAAGAAGCCCTGGAACTCTATGCTTCCCTAGGTGTGAAAGTGCATATTACGGAACTGGATATCAGCGTTTATACCTGGAACAATAGGGCGAACCTGTACCCTGATGGGCTGCCTGAGGCGATGCAGGACAGACAGGCCAACCGCTATGCCGGCATCTTCCGTCTGTTTAAGGAATACTCGGATGTCATTGAAAGGGTTACGTGGTGGGGAGTGAAGGACAGCCACAGCTGGAAGAACAACTTCCCTGTGCAGAACCGACCCGATTACCCTCTGCTCTTCGATGGCAGGGGTAACCCCAAACCCAGTTTTTGGGCGATTGTAGATCCTTCCAGTCCTTGGAGGGAGAACCAGGAGAAATACGGCACTGCTCAGGAAGACTAAGGAGGATACCATCATGCTCACGAGGCGCCTGCGACCAGGTTTCCTACTTGTGCTCGGCTGCCTTCTAATCCTGCCAGCGTTCGTTTCTTACTGCGAGCCGGCACAGGCTGCTTTGAGCAGGTTTGGGGAAATCCCAACTTACCAAGAGTATCTGGCCAGCTTTGCGGAGCCGGCCTATCCCCAGCGCGAAGTGCGCATCAACGGGTCCGGGTTTGCCCGGGCCACAGCCCGAACTAAGCTGCTGCTGGATCACGAAGGCTACCCGGGCTGGGTGGTCTGGGTTGATGAACAAGGCACAATTGAATGGGAAGTCTGGGTGGAAGAAGCCGGCCTGTACAATCTTGAGCTGGCCTACTACCCCGCGCCTGGACGCAGTTCGGCCATGGAGCGCAGCATTGAGATCAACGGCGAGCTGCCCTTCAGCAGCGCGGAATACCTGGTTTTCCACAGGATATTCGGCGATGCAGGCCCCTCCCAGTTTGATGCCGCGGGCAATGAGATCCGCCCCAGGCAGGTGGAAAAGCCCATGTGGCAGACGGTGCTGCTCACCGATGCCCAGGGTTACGAGGAGCAGCCCCTCTTCTTCCATTTCCAGCAGGGGTGGAATACCATCCGCCTGATCTCCAAGGCAGAGCCCATGATCATTGGGTATCTGCGCCTGTGTCAAGCACCTGTTCCCAAGCCGTACTCTGAGGTAAGGGCTGAACAGCCCCAGGCGGAAGAGCTGAGGGGCATCTTCATTCAGATCGAGGGAGAGTCGTCCAGCTACCGCTCCAGCCCGTCCCTGTTTGCCGTGGCTGATCCCGGCGATCCAACGGTGGTGCCCTACCACCACGCCGAGACCAGGCTCAATTCCATCGGCGGGCATCGCTGGACAGAAGTGGGGGACTGGATTGCCTGGCACGTTGACATCCCCCAGGATGGGTATTACAAAATCGCCATTAAGGGCAAGCAGAACATCAACCGGGGAGACTTGAGCAACCGCAGGCTGCTCATTGATGGCCAGGTGCCCTTCGCGGAAGTGTCCGCCATCCCTTTCCGTTTTTCCTCCCGGTATGAAATCACCCAGCTGGGCGAAGAGGAGCTGGGCGAGCCCTTCCTGTTCTACTTGACCAAGGGGCAGCATGAGATCCGTTTAGAAGCAGTTCTAGGGGACCTAGGGCCCCTCATCGAGTTTGCCGAGGATCTCCTCTACGAGCTCAACAGCGTTTACCGCAGCATTATCATGATCACTTCGCCTACACCTGATCCCATCCGCAGCTACCAGCTGGAGCAGCGGGTACCACAGCTGCTGGAGCGGATCAAAGCGGGAGCAGAGGATCTGCGCTACCTTGCCGCGGAGTTGGAGCGCATCACGGGGCAGCTGAGCCACGCCGCCGCCCTGCTGGACTTCGCCCGCATGCTGGAGCGTATGTATGACAAGCCCGACGCCATTCCCAATCTGCTCCAGGAGTACCGCGATGCCATCGGGCAGCTGGGAACCTGGATCATGACTTCCAGGCGCCAGCCCCTGCAGATCGACTTCTTAGTAGTGGCGTCTCCCGAGCAGCAGATGCCCAGGGCTAAACCTGCTTTCTGGGAAGTTGCGCTGCATGAAGCCCGGGCTTTCTGGTCTTCATTTGTCCGGGATTACACCACCATCCACGACATTGGCGGAGAGTCGGGCCAAGCCGCACCTACCAAGAAGATTAAGGTGTGGATTGGTTTGGGCCGTGACCAGGCCCAGATCCTCAAGCAGATGATTGAAGACAGCTTCACCCCAGAAACCGGCATCTATGTGGATTTGGAGCTGATCACCTTCATGGACCAGCTGCTGGTCCCCGCGACCATTGCTGGAAATCAGCCCGATGTGGCTATCGGGGCAGCCAATATGGATATGGCCTTCCGCGGTGCCGTGGCTGACTTGACTCAGTTCCCCGATTTTCCAGAGGTGGCTCAGCGGTTTAAAAAGTCAGCGCTGCTCACCTTCCGCTGGCGCGATCAGGTCTTTGCTCTGCCGGAAGTGCAGAGTTTCCCCATGCTCTTTTACCGCAAGGATATCTTGGATGAACTGGGGTTGGAGATTCCCCAGACCTGGGATGATGTCATGCGGATCCTGCCTGAGCTGCAGAACCACCATCTGGAGTTCGGCCTCTGGCCCAGCATGTACACCTTCGTGCAGTTTCTGTACCAAAACGGGATCAGCCTGTACAAAGAGGACGTGATTCAGACCAATCTCACGGCCCATGCGGCCATAGATATTTTCGCCGAGATGACCAATCTCTTTACCCAATCGGGACTGCCCCTGCAGTACAACTTCATCAACCGTTTCCGCATGGGTGAAATGCCCCTGGCCATTGCCAATTATGCGGAGTTTAACACCTTGTCTGTGTTTGCCACGGAACTGAGGGGGCAGTGGGGTATGGCTCCCATCCCTGGAACCCCTCAGCCGGACGGGACCATCAACCGGGCCGTACCTGTGGCCCAGGATGCGCTGCAGATTCGCACAGACCAGCTGGGAGCCGTGATCATGCCCAGCGGCACCACTGGTTCCATCATTTTAGAGAAGTCTGAGAAGAAGCAGGAGGCCTGGGAGTTCCTGAAGTGGTGGACCAGCACCGAAACGCAGGTGCGCTTCGGTAGAGAGCTGGAAGCCTTGATTGGGGCAAGCGCCCGCTATGCCACGGCCAATGTGGAGGCCATGCAGGAGCTGCCGTGGCGGGTAGAGGAGCGGGAACAGCTTAACGCCCAGTGGGATTGGGTGGAAGGCGTGCCGCCTGTCCTCGGCGGGTACTATGTGACCAGGCAGTTCGACTGGCTCTTCAGGGCAGTAGTGCTGCAGAACGCGCCCGTGAGGGAGTCAGTTCTGGACTATGCCCGGGAGATCGACAAGGAGATCGCCCGCAAGCGCATGGAGTTCGACTATGAAACGGAACTGGAAGAGCTGGATGAACGCTGGAAGGAGCTGTTTTGGGATCACTACAGCCATGTATGGCGCCTGGATTGGGAAGCACCGCAGTTAGGCGAGGAGTACCGGGATATCCTGGAGCGCTACAGGCTGCTAGAAGGGGGAGAGGGTGAATGAAGGCATTGTGGCTGGAGCTGAAGGAAAAGAGGGTCTCCTATCTGTTTGTGGCGCCGTTTCTGCTGGTGTTCGCCCTCTTTGTCGTTGTTCCCATCGCCGTTGCCATCGGGCTCAGCTTCACCTACTTCAATATGATCGAGCCTCCCCGTTGGGTGGGCTGGTCCAACTACCTGGCCCTGTTTTTAGAAGATGATGTTTTCCTTATTGCCGTGAAGAACACTCTGCTCTTCGCGGTTATCACGGGCCCGTTGAGCTACGCACTGTGTTTTGTGTTCGCTTGGCTGATTAACGAACTGAAGCCGAGGATCAGGGCTGTGTTGACCCTGCTCTTTTACGCCCCCAGCATCTCCGCGAATGCCTTTATGATCTGGACCGTTCTGTTCAGCGGCGACGCTTACGGGTATATCAACGGTATCTTGCTCTACTGGGGCATCATCGACAAGCCCGTGCAGTGGCTGGTGGACCCCAGGTGGATGATGCCTATTGTGATTGTGGTTGTACTCTGGATGAGCTTGGGCGTGAGCTTTCTGACCTTCATTGCCGGCCTGCAGGGTATTGACTCCATCTACTACGAGGCGGGGGCTATCGACGGAGTCCGCAACCGTTGGCAGGAGCTGTGGTACATCACCCTGCCCATGATGAAGCACCATCTCATGTTCGGGGCAATTATCAGCATCACCAACTCTTTTGCTGCCGCGGACCAGCTCCAGGCCCTCACTGGTACTGCACCCACAGATTGGGCTACCTGGACCATCGTGCAGCACATCAACGACTATGGTTATGTGCGCTACGAAATGGGCTATGCATCTGCCATGGCGGTGCTGCTGTTTATCACTATGCTGCTGGTGCAGCGTCTGGTGCAGAGACTTCTGCGCCGCATAGGTTAGCAGGGAGGGATCAGCAATGCGTCTTAAAATCAGCAACCGGCGTATAGCCCGCTCCACCGCAGGCGATGTGGCCATCTTGATCTTCTTGGGGCTCGGTGCAGTGTACATGGCGCTGCCCATGTTCTACGCCATCTGCCAGGCTTTCAAGCCCCTCAACGAGCTGTTCATCTTCCCGCCGCAGTTTCTGCCGCGCCATCCCACCATGAGCAATTTCAGCGATCTCTTTCTGCTCATGGCCCAATCTTGGGTTCCCGTGTCGCGGTATCTCTTCAACTCTCTGTTCATCGTGGGCGCAGGCAGTGCAGGGAATGTGATTCTGGGTTCCCTCTGCGCCTATGCCCTGGCTAAGCACGACTTTAAGGGGCGGAACTTGATCAATAACTTGATCTTGTTCTCCCTGATGTTTGCCGGTTCCGTACTGGTGATCCCCAGGTACCTGATCATCTCTTACCTGGGCTGGATCAACACCTATACAGCCCTGGTTGTGCCCGCTTGGGGGGCCACATTGGGAGTGTTCCTCATGCGCAATTTTATCACTCACATGGTGCATGATTCCCTCCTGGAGGCGGCCCGCATCGACGGTGCTTCAGAATGGTACATCCATTGGCGCATCGTGATGCCTATCGTCAAGCCAGCCTGGCTCACCTTGATCATCCTGAACTTCCAGCAGCTTTGGGGCGACCAGGGCGGGATGTTCATCTACTCGGAGGAACTGAAGCCGCTTCCTTACGCCCTGAACCAGATTATCGGAGGCGGTGTGGGCCGGGCCGGTGTGGCCGCCGCGGTATCGGTGCTCCTGATGGCGGTGCCCATTACCGTGTTCGTGATCAACCAGGCCAAAATTGTGCAGACCATGGGCACATCTGGGATTACCGGCGAATAGGCAAAGAAAAAACCGCTAGGCTGAGCTAGCGGTTTACTACTTAGTTACTGTTCAGTGCCGGTTAACGATCCAGCTCAATGGTTTCTCCCACCAGCTCCACCGTGAGGGACAGGGGTTCCTGTCCGGTGAGGGCCTGGCTGCGTGGGTCAGGCTGGCTGCCGCCTACGAAGATTTCCAGGGTGTGGGGTTCTACCAAGCAGCGGCCGTCTTCATCAAACACTGCTAACTGCCGAGGTGTAAGGGTGAAGGTTACAGTCTGCTTCTCCCCTGGCTGCAGGGTAATCCTCTTGAAGCCCTGGAGTGAGAAACGGGGAGTGGCAGTGGAAGCGGAGTGATGTTTCACATAGAGCTGAACAACCTCATCTCCTGCCCTGCTGCCGGTGTTTTCCACCTCTACTTCCACCTCGAGGTTTTCGCCGGTGTTTACTTCGATGGGTACAGTCAAGCTGTCATATTCAAAGCTGGTGTAGCTGAGCCCGTAACCGAAGGGATAGAGGGGTTCCTCCTCCATATAGCGGTAGGTACGCCCAGCCATGGAATAATCGGTGAACTCAGGCACCTGATCCAGGGATTTCACGAAAGTGACAGGCAGGCGGCCGGCGGGGTTGTAGTCGCCGAAAATGATGTCCGCCAGAGCATTACCGCCTTCTTCACCTGGATACCAAGCCTGAATAATGGCGGGAACATGCTCCTGCACCGTAGTGAGGGCCATGGGGCTGCCGCTGAACACTACTAGTACAACTGGTTTGCCCAGGGCAGCGATTTCCTTAATCAACTCGTTCTGCATGCCAGGAAGTTCAAGGGAAATCTTGTCGCCTCCGCCGTCTGAGTTAGCAGCTGCGCCTTCTTCTCCTTCCAGGTCAGGGGAAATGCCCATGCACATAATTACGGCGTCGGATCTCTCGGCTACAGCTAAGGCTTCAGCAAAACCCTCTTTCGGACTGTTGCCCCAGAAACCTACTTCCGTTGTCAATATGTCGCAGCCCTCAGCGTAGAGAACCCTGCATTCAGGCTCCAGCTTGTTGCGGATGCCGTCCAGGGCTGTAACCAGTTTTGTAGATGTTCCGAAGTAGTTGCCCAGCAGTACATTCTGGGCCTGAGCATTGGGCCCGATCACTGCCACTGTTTTTAGGTCCTTATTCAAGGGCAGCACATTGTTCTCGTTTTTGAGCAGCACCATGGACTGGCGGGCCATTTCCCGGGACAGGCTGCGGTGCTCAGGGGCAGCTACCACTTCAAAGGGGATCTGGGCGAAGGGCACCTCTTCTTCAGGATCGAACATGCCCAGTTTGAACTTGGTCCTCAGCAGGCGGGCTAGTGACAGGTCAATCTTCTCTTCGGAGATCAGGCCCTGCTTCACCGCTTCCACCAATGCCGGGTAAACCCGTCCGCAGTTGAGATCGCAGCCGTTTTCCACTGCCAGGGCAGCTGATTCCTCAGGTGTGTTGGTTACCTTATGATGGGCGTGGATATCGAGGATGGCTCCGCAGTCGGATACCACATGGCCCTCGAACCCCCAGTCTTCCCTGAGGATTTTCTGCAGCAGCGTGGGGCTGGCGCAGCAAGGTTCACCATTGGTGCGGTTGTAGGCGCCCATGACCGACTCCACGTTGGCCTCTTTGACCAAGGCTCGGAAGGCGGGCAGATAGGTTTCATAGAGATCCTTCTGGCTGCAGCGGGCATCGAAGCTGTGACGCAGGCTCTCTGGGCCGCTGTGTACAGCGTAGTGCTTGGCGCAGGCAGCTGCCTTCATATACTTAGGATGATCGCCCTGCAAGCCTTTGACAAAAGCAACCCCCAGCTGAGCAGTGAGGTAGGGGTCTTCGCCGTAGGTTTCCTGGCCCCGGCCCCAGCGGGGATCCCGGAAGATGTTCACATTGGGCGTCCAGAAAGTGAGGCCCTTGTAGATGCCGCGGTCACCGTGGCGGGCTGCCTCGTGGTGCTTAGCCCTGGCTTCAGTGGCGATAACCTCAGCCACTTCACCGAGCAGCTCCGGGTTGAAGCTGGCTGCCATGCCGATTGCCTGAGGGAACACGGTGGCAACACCGGCTCGGCCCACTCCGTGGAGGCATTCATTCCACCAGTTATACTCCTCGATGCCTAGGCGGGGAACAGCTGCTGAATCATAGATGAGTTGGGATACTTTTTCTTCAAGAGTCATGCGGGAGATCAGATCTTGGATCCTTTCTTCCATGGGCAGGTCGGTTTGCCTAAACAGCATAGCCTTATACACCATCTTTCTTATTTGTTTTCCTTGTAAGGAATTATAACATAATATTGTGAAACAAAAAAGGTATTGGAGGGTTAGAGTGTGCGAAATTATAAGAATTCTCGGGACTACGGGTGCTGGCTCAACTATGATCTGCTGCCTCCTGCTTTCTTGGCCAAGTATGAGCAGCAGTTTCCAACCATGGCTGTGCCCAGAGGTATGGCCTTAACCCAGTCCATAACTGCAGAGCTGCGGCGGGGCCTTGGCGGCCTTGTCGGCCAAGTGCCCAACTTGGTGGAAAGGGAGGACGAAGCCGCGGTGGCCCTGCGCCTGGAAGATGCTGCAGGCAGTCCTGAGGGTTTTAAACTGACAGTCCGGGCAGGGGAAGGCTTACTGAAAGTGCTCATCTCCAGCCCAGGAGAGCAGGGGCTGCTCTACGGCACCTTTGCCTTCCTGCGCGCTCTGCAGCTGGGGGAAGTTGAGCCCGGCTGGGAACTGCAAGAATCGCCCCGCAGTCCTCTGCGCTTGATCAATCATTGGGACAACCTAGATGGCAGCATTGAAAGGGGCTATGCTGGGCAATCCATCTTTTTCAAGGACAATCACCTGGTGGAGGACTTAGATCGGGTGCGGGATTACGCACGCCTGATGGCCTCCATTGGCATCAACGGGATAGCCATAAACAATGTCAATGTCCACCGCGAAGAGACCCACTTGATTGCCGCTAAGGCAGAGATGTCCAGAACCATCAGCTGCATATTCCAGGACTACGGAATCCGCCTCTTCCTCAGCGTCAATTTCGCCAGCCCTTTGGAATTCGGCCTGGACAGTGCCGATCCCTTGGATCCCCAGGTACAGAGTTGGTGGAAGGAGCGGACTAGGCAGCTCTATGCTGAAGTCCCTAACCTAGGCGGCTTCCTGGTCAAGGCAGATTCCGAGAACCGCCCTGGGCCCTTTACCTATGGGCGCACCCAGGCCCAGGGAGCCAATATGTTGGCTGAAGCCCTGGAGCCCTTTGGCGGAGTGTTGATCTGGCGCTGTTTCGTGTACAACTGCCAGCAGGACTGGCGGGATACCACAACCGATCGGGCCCGGGCTGCCTATGATCACTTCAAGCCCTTGGATGGCCAGTTCCGGGATAATGTGGTGCTGCAGATCAAGAACGGGCCCATGGACTTCCAGGTGCGGGAACCTGTCTCGCCCCTGTTTGGCGGCTTGGAGCGCACCAACCACCTCTTGGAGCTGCAGATTACCCAGGAATACACAGGGCAGCAGCGGCACCTCTGCTATTTAGTTCCCCAATGGAAAGAAATCTTGGAATTTGACACCTATGCCAGGGGGCCTGGTTCCACTGTGGCCCGCATCGTCACTGGGTCCGTCTTTCCCCTGCGCTGGACAGGCTTGGCTGCAGTAACCAATGTGGGCAGCGACCCCAACTGGACAGGGCATACCCTGGCCCAGGCAAACCTGTACGGGTACGGTCGGCTGGCCTGGAATCCGGAGCTGTCTGCTGAGGATATTACCAGGGAGTGGGCGACCCTCACCTTGGGCCACGACGGAGATGTGGTGGACACGGTAAGCCAGATGCTGCTTGGTTCCTGGGAAACCTACGAGAATTACACCGTTCCCTTGGGAATAGGCTGGATGTGCAATCCCGGGCATCACTACGGGCCCAACCCGGAAGGGTATGAGTATTCCAAGTGGGGAACATATCATAAGGCAGATCACCTGGCCATTGGTGTAGACCGTTCTGTACAGGGAGGCACTGGCTTTGCAGGGCAGTACCACCTGGAAAATGCCCAGATGTATGAAACGGTGGAAACCTGTCCTGAAGAACTCCTTCTCTTTTTCCACCGGATTCCCTACACCCATGTGCTGAAGTCGGGTAAAACCCTGATTCAGCATATCTACGATACCCACTTTCTCGGAGTGGAGCAGGTAGAGGAAATGCTGGCGAAATGGCAGGGGCTTGCGGACAAGGTTGACCCCGAGACTTTTGCCCATGTCCTCGAGAGGCTCCAAGGCCAGCTGGTGGATGCCAAGGAGTGGAGGGATGTGATCAATACCTTCTTTTACCGGCTGTCCCACATCCCCGATGCCCACAACCGCAAGATCTACCCTTGATTATTCAAGCTTTGGCTAAACGCCTGGATTTGTCCAGGCGTTTTTGCTTGGCCATTTTTCGCAGGAAACCACAGATGTTAAGTTTTGAAACATAATGCAAGAGCAAATGACACCATCTGAAAACTTTATTTCTCAATTGTGATCTAAGATAAAGTTGAAGCAATGGGAACGCAGGTTGCCGAAGTCAAAACCAGAAAAGCAAAGAAAGGAGAAAGAAACGCAATGAAAAGACTGTCAATTTGCCTGCTTTTAGTTTTGTTACTCAGTGCTAATGTGCTGGCAGCGGACTACAAGATTGGGTTCAACAACGCCCTCTCTGGTGTCTACTGCCTGGACATCCTGGAAAACTTCGCCGTTTACGGCGCGGAAGCCCTGGGTGTAGACCTTATGGTGGTAAACGACGAGGGCACCATCGAGAAATCCATCTCCAACGTGGAGAACATGATCGCCTCTGGCGTAGACGGGATTGTCTACTTCGGCTTGTCCGATGCCACATTTGCCATCGTGGCTAAGATGTGCGCCGATGCCAGAGTACCCTTGGTACTATACGACCACCTGCCCACACCAGATACCTTGGCCCATCTGCGCAACAACCCCTATTTTGCCGGGGCAGTGGGAGAAGATGACTACGATGCTGGTTATCCCATCGGCGAATTCGCTGCCGCCACTGGAGCGAAAACCGCTGTTCTCGTCACCGGCAACCGGGGCGACACCACCCATGAAGCTAGGGTTAAGGGCTTTACCGAGGCCTTTGAAGGCGCTGGCGGCAAGGTTTTGGACATCGCCTGGGCGGCAACAGGCGGCCGTGCTGAAGCCTTGAAGAAGAGCGAAGACCTGTTGGTAGCTTATCCCGATGTTGATGTTGTGTACACCACTTCAGGCGAGCCTGCAGTGGCCACCATGGAAGTGCTGCAAAAGTACGCCGATCTTGGAATTCAGTACTACGTTACCGACTTGGATCCCCCGATCCTGGAAGGACTGCAGGAAGGCAAGATCAGTGCAGCCAACGGAGCCCACTGGATCAACTCCGGCCTAGCCGTTGCCCTGCTGCACAACTTCTTGGAAGGCAACCCCATCAAGGACGCCAATGGGCAGGCGCCGGTATTCCATGTGCCCATTATCGTGCTGGAGGCTGGACAATACAAGGCCTATGAGGAACAGTGGCTGAACAATATGCCCTTTACTCCAGAAGAGATCAGGAATTTGAGCGTAAAATACAACCCAGCAGCATCTGCAGAATCGTTCGAGACTTTACTGGCTAACTACTCAGTTGAACAGCGCATTATGGACAAATTCGAAGCTGGTATCATCACAGAAGAGGATCTGGAACGCTACGGCTTCTAGCACGACAGCTGGGCTGCCAAATACGCTTTGCGCCTTTGGCAGCCCCCTTTCAAAAAGGGGTTGAACTTTATGGATAGGAAAGCATACGCAATGGGGGATACCCACCCAATGCTCCAGCGTTTTGGAAAAAGAAGAATGCAGCAGGTTCTGGTTTTAGCAGGGCTTCTGCTCGTCTTCCTAATCATCCATTTTGCCACCAATTTTCGGTTTCTCACTGGCAGAAACATGGGTATTATCGTTTCCCACGCCGTTATCCCAACCTTTATCACCTGGGGCCTGATCTTCTCCTTTACCAGCGGTATGATCGATCTTTCCATCGGTTCCATAGTGGTCTTGGCCTCCAACTTTGCAGGAATCCTAGGCCTGAAATTTGGCTATGTGGGGCTGATTCTAGGCGGCCTAGTGGCTGGCGTACTTTTACAGGCTCTCAATGGTTTTGTCTTTCTAAAGACGAAAATCCCGCCTTGGGTGGCGGGTCTGGGGATGGCCATGATTTACGAATCCATCGGTGCGGTGTATTCCACTGCCGCAGTGCGCAGCGGTGGAATGGTAGTGAGCTTAGGCTCCCAGCTGCGGGGTTTGGGTCAGCTGCCTTTTAATGTGCTCATGCTTGTGCCTGGCCTGATCGCAGTTTACATCCTATTCTGCCGCACCAGCATTGGGCTCAATGTCCGTGCCGTGGGCAGTGATCTCCGGGTTACCAAGGAAATGGGCATAGATCCTAACCGCGCCAAGTTTCTGAGTATGTTGGTCTGCGGCGTGTTTATCGGTTTAGGTTCCGCAATTAACCAAAGCTACGTGGGGCAGCTCCTGCCTCGGACTGGGCTCACCACGGTGAGCACTATCTTTCAGCCGCTCACCGCTGTACTCATTGCCAGTTCCATGGGGGCCATCTTTAACGTGGTCATTGGGGTGGTGATTGGTACCATCTCTCTGTCTGCTCTGTTTAACGCCTTAACCCTGCTTGGAGTGCCTTCTGGGACCTGGCAGGAAGTGGTGCTGGGCATGCTGGTGATCGCAGTGACCATTGTTTCCATGCGGGGCGAGGAGGGTGTCGTAAAATGACCAAGTCGTTTAGCTTAAGTGTAGCTGATGTATCAAAGAGCTTTGGGCCGACTCGTGCCGTAATTGATGTTTCCTTAGACTTTAGGGCCGGCGAAATCCACGGCCTGATTGGCGAAAACGGTTCAGGAAAATCTACCCTGCTGTCCATGATCGCTGGTATCCATACCAGGGATAAGGGGCAGATGTTTAAAGGGGGCCAGCCCTACGATCCAGTGAGCCCCGCCCACGCCAATGAGCAGGGGGTAAGCATGGTAGTGCAGGAACTGGGGCTGGTGGATGGGCTGACTGTGGCAGAAAACATCTTCCTGGGCAAAACCGACCAGTTCGCCAATCGCGGTGTGATCAACCTGAGGAAGATGCATAGGGCTGCGGAAGAGGCTTTTGCCGCTTGGGGAATCTCTCAAGTACCCCTAGATGTCTTTGCCAGTTCCCTCACGGTGGAAGAAAAGAAGCTGGTGGAATTGGTCAGGGCTCTGTCCACGGATCCCGATGTACTGATTCTCGATGAGATTACCGCTGCTTTTTCCCACAATAACCGCACCGCCCTCTACAAACTACTGGCTAAGCTGAAGGCCCAGGGCAAACTGATTCTGTTTGTTTCCCATAACCTGCCTGAGGCACTGCAGCTCTGTGACCGGCTCACGGTGCTGAAGGATGGCGAGAAGGTAGACACATTAGATTCTAAAGGGCTGACGGAGGACGAGCTGAAGCGCCTCATGGTGGGCCGGGAGATTAAAGAAACCTACTTTTACACCCCGGCTAAGAACGAAAATGCTGAGCCAGTCTTGGTGGCTGACGGCATTACGGTGGATGGGGTTCTGCACAATGTCTCCTTTGAGCTGCGCCGCGGCGAGGTCTTGGGGCTGGGCGGACTGAGCGACTCGGGCATCCACGAGCTGGGCAAGGTTCTCTTTGGGCTTACCCGAGCTGACCAAGGCCAGGTGATCTTTGCAGATACAGGGGAGCGCATCGACAGTTTGCGTAAAGCCATCAACAGTGGAATCGCCTATGTGCCCAAAGATCGGGATACAGAGGCGCTGATGGTTAGGGCCACGATCGAAGACAATCTCTGCCTGCCTTCTGTAGATGCCTTTGTAGGACCCTTAGGCTTCCTCAGCCCGCGCAAGAGAAAGAAATTCGCGGGGGAACAGTTGGAAGCTTTTGAAATCAAGGCCAGCGGCATTCGTCAAGCGGTAAACCAGCTTTCCGGTGGAAACCGCCAAAAAGTGAGCTTAGCCAGCTGGCTGTCTCGACCCAACAAGATCATCATCCTGGACTCACCGACGCGCGGGGTGGACGTGGGTATTACAGCCAACATCTACAAACTCATTGCCGAGGTGAAACAGCAGGGAATCGGTATCATCCTGATTTCAGACGAACTGCCTGAGCTCATCGGCTGCTCGGATCGCATCTTGATTATGAAGAACGGCGCCGTGGCTAGAATCTTTGAGCGGGCAGAAGGGTTTAGTGAAAACAGCATAGTGGAGGTGATGATCTGATGAAGAATAGGAAGCTTTCTTGGGAGCACATTATCCCGTTTGCAGGGCTGGTCTGCTTAATCCTCCTCTTTACCGTGCTGGTAGGAGACAAGTTCTGGCGGCCGTATAACTTGAAATCCATCTTGAACCAGACGGTGCTTTACATGTTTGGCGGCCTGGGCCTGATCTTCGTCATTGCCCAAGGCAGTATCGACTTGTCCCAGGGTGCGGTGCTGGCCCTGTCAGCAACCATCAGTGCCATCTTAGTGAACAAATATGGCTTGTGGCTGATTTTCCCCTCGGCAATCCTGCTGGGAGCACTGTTTGGGCTGCTTAATGGTGTGATCATCAGTAAACTGAAGGTTCCTTCAGTCACCTGTACTTTGGCGTTTTCCATTGCTTACCGAGGGCTGCTGCCTGTGTTTACCCGGGGGGGTCCCATCTACGTTCCCTTTAAGCTGTTTGATCTTTATAACTTTGAGAATATGTTCCCTGTGCTGGTGCTGCTCACGATCATCTTTGGCTACCTGTTTGAGTACACCAAGGTAGGGTACTTCTCCAAGGCCATCGGCGAAAACGAGATTAAGGCTCGCAACAGCGGGGTGCCGGTGGAAAAGATGAAGATCATTGCCTATGTACTGTGCGGAATCATGGCTGGTATAGCTGGGGTGTTCACCCTCAGCCGCGTTGGCGGTGTGGATGTATCCATAGGCAACTTCTTTGAACTCGAAGTGATGCTGGCCATCTTTACCGGCGGCGTTCCCGTGACAGGCGGCATGTCCACAAGAATTTACCGCCTCTTCATTGGTGCCCTGACCATCGGAGTGTTGGTCAACGGGCTCACCCTGTATGGAGTCAGTGCCGCCCTGGCAGAAGGCGTAAAGGGCCTGATGTTAATTGGGCTGGTCTTCCTAGCTGCCCGCTTCACAGCTGGGAAACGAGCAGTCACTGCTTGAGGGGAGTCGGGAAACACACTAAGATGAAATAGAAGGGAGAAATAGCATTATGAAGTGCACAAAAGAGCACAGATTGAGTTACAACGCAAGGGCTGAAGAGATAGTCAAGGGGCTCACCTTGGAAGAGAAAGTCTTCCTGATGAGCGGCCGGATATCCCTGGAAGAAATGGTCAAGGGTATGAAAGAGGACCCCAACAAGCACTACAACTATATTCCGTACCCTGCTGGGGGAATTGACGAGAAGGGCATCCCCGCCATGAAATTCTGCGACGGCCCCAGAGGCGTAGTGTGCGGCGTGGGCCAGAGCACCTGCTTCCCTGTAACCATGGCCAGGGGTGCCACTTTCGATGTGGAGCTGGAGGAACGCGTCGGCCGAGCCATTGGTAAAGAGATCAGGGCTTGGGGCGGCAACCTCTTCGGCGGAGTATGCATAAACCTGCCTTACAACCCCGGTTGGGGCAGAAGCCAGGAGACATATGGTGAAGAATCCTTCCATCTAGGCCAGATGGGATCCGCCCTGGTGCGGGGAGTGCAGGCCGAGAACGTCATTGCTTGCGTGAAGCACTACGCGTTCAACTCCATGGAGATCTCCCGTTTCAAGGTTGATGTGGACGCGGATAAGCGCACGGAGCGGGAAGTATACCTGCCCCATTTCAAAGACTGTATTGACGCCGGCGCAGCCAGCGTAATGAGCGCTTACAACTTGTACAAGGGCGTGCACTGCGGGCACAGCGACTACCTGTTGAACCAGGTGCTGAAGGGCGAGTGGGACTTTGACGGTTTCGTGATCAGCGACTTTATCTGGGGTATCCTGGATACGGCAGACGCTGCCAATGGCGGTATGGACATAGAAATGTGCGCTACCATCCACTTTGGCGACAAGCTGGTCAAGGCGGTACGGGATGGCTTAGTTCCAGAAGAGAAAATCGATGAAGCGGCTGTCCGCATTATCCGCACTCTCCTGGCCTTTACAGAAGCAGACGACAAAGAATATGACATGAGCCTAGTGGGCTGTGACGAGCACATCGCCCTGGCTCGGGAATGTGCTGAAAAGGGCATTACCCTCCTGCAGAACACAGACAATGTGCTGCCCTTAAATAAGAACAAGTTGAACCAGATTTTGGTCTTGGGCGAGCTGGCAGACAAGGGTGTAATCGGCGATTACGGTTCCAGCCGAGTGTTCCCCAAGTACATCGTCACCCCGCTGCAGGGTATTACCGACGCAGTGCCTAACAATGTAGAAGTGGTCTACTACAGCGGCGAAGATCTGGAACACGCCCGCAAACTGGCTGGCCAAGCCGATGCTGTGGTCTTTGTTGTGGGCTATGACCACGATGACGAAGGCGAATACGTTTCGGAAGATCAAACTGACGCTTACACCGGCGGTATCGGAGGAGACCGGGTGAACTCCCTAGGCCTGCACCAGCATGAGATCGACTTGATTAAAGCTGTGGGTCCAGTAAACAAGAACTCTGTCGCTGTGCTGATTGGCGGCAACATGATTATGATGACCGAGTGGAAGGACGACGTCAGCGGCATTCTCATGGCCTACTATCCAGGCATGGAAGGCGGCACTGCCCTGGCTAACATCATCTTTGGTGACGTCAATCCCAGCGGTAAGCTTCCCTATGTGGTTCCTTACAAAGAGGAAGACCTGCCGCAGGTGGAGTGGGACACCACTGAACAGTTCTACGAATACTACCATGGATACGCCAAGCTGGAAAGGGAGGGCGTTGAACCCCTGCTGCCCTACGGTTTTGGCCTCTCTTATACCACCTTTGAGGTAAAGGATGCCAAGTTCAACACAGACGGCCAGAGTGTAACTGCCCAGTGCACAGTAACCAACACAGGCGGCCGGGCTGGAGCAGAAGTAGTGCAGATGTATGTGGGGTTCAGCAACTCCAAGGTGCACCGGCCGGTGAAGATCCTCCGTGGCTTTGCCCGAGTAGAGTTGGAAGCTGGTGAAAGCAAGGACGTCACCATCTCCTGCCCAGTGGAGAAACTGCGCTGGTACAATGAGGAAACCAATGCTTGGGAACTGGAGAAGATGGAGTACGAAGTCTACATCGGCACCAGCAGTGCTGACAGAGATCTGCTGCAGGGGAAAGTCACCATCTCCTAAGGCAGGTGTTAGGAAAGTGTAAGGAGAATAACTGAAGAGGGGAACGGGAGACACTCTCCCGCTTCCCCACCTAAAAGTACCTGGTCCAGTACCAGGTTTGTCTGGTTTAGCCGGGAACGTGACTGAGACTCTTACTAGGGAGGTACTAGAACAGTGGCAGAGTCGGTCAGTCTTTATGAAGAGATAGAGTATCCATTTACGTTGGGGTTTAAGTGTTTCACCGCCTCACTTGAGAGCTCCTGCCCCCACTGGCACGATGCCTACGAGATTGTGGTTCCTGTGGAGGGGCAGGTGAGAGTAAGGTATAAGGGCGCAGCCTACACCCTGGAACGTGGGAGCATTATGCTGATCAACAGCAGGGAGATTCACGCCTTTGCCTCTGGCACCCAACAGAATATCTGCCTCTTCTTGCAGTTTAGTCCCAATGTCTTTAAGCTAGATCGCAGCAGTGATGCCAGGATCTACAACTTCTATTTAAATACCGCTGACCCATCCATCAGGCTTAGGACCAGGCCAGAGCGGTTTATCGAGGCAGTGGTGCGAATTTGGCTGCATTCCTATGAGAAAAAGAAGGGCTATCAATACCTGATGCATGCAGAGTTCTTCCGCTTGATCGGGGATCTGTTTGCCCATACCATTTATGACGAGCGTTTCCTCAGTGATAGCAATGCCGCGGACAGCGATACCTATATCCTGGATCAACTAAGCAGCTATGTGCACGAACATTATACTGAAGACATCTGTATGGAAGATATCTGCCGAACCTTGGGAATGAGCCGCAGCACTTTGTACCGCTTTGGCAAGAATGTCTTGGGCTGCTCCATCAATGACTATGTTCACCATGTGAGAATCAAAGAAGCAAAAAGACTGCTCAGGCGGACCGAGCAGTGCATCTCCGTTATTGGCCAAAACTGCGGCTACAGCAATGACACCTCCTTTTACCGTGCCTTCAAGAGCCATGTGGGCAAGACTCCAAGTGAATTTCGGAAAGAGGGGGCTGCGCCTTCTTCGGATGGACGGATTCAGGGCTATATCAGCCATGACACAGGCGCAGTATATCGATTGGTCAAAGCATCGTCTCTGTTCGCTCAGTAAGATGACAGAAAAAGAAACCGCTGGGAGGCCCAGCGGTTCTTTTGCATATTGGACGTTACTACAGGGCTGCCAGGGCCTTTTCTAGGCGATCCAGGGCTTCTGTGACTAAGCTCCTGGGGCAGCCGATATTCATACGCTGGAATCCCAGCCCCACAGGTCCGAAGGCTGAACCTTCGTTCAGGGCGATGCCAGCTTTCTGTACAAAGAATTGATTGAGATCCTCGAGGGGAATACCCAGTTCTCGGCAGTCCATCCACAGCACAAAGGTGCCTTCTGGACGGAGGATTTTGATCTGTGGTGCGATTCTGCTAAGCTCTCTGATCACATAGTCGGCATTCTCTTCCAGGTAGGCCACGAGCTCATCCAGCCACTTGGCCCCTGTGGTGTAGGCCGTTTCCGCCGCGACTAGACCGAAAAAGCCCACTGTTCCAACGGACAGACCCAGGAGTAGTTCGTTGATGCGCTCCCGATACGCCTCATTGGGGATGATCCCATTGGACACATAGAGACCAGCGATATTAAAGGTCTTAGTTGGGGCGTTGAAAGTGAGCGTCCTATGGGCGATCTCCGGAGACAAGCTGGCCAAGGGAGTATGCTTTACGCCGGGAAACACCAGATCAGCCCAGATCTCGTCATCGATCACAGTCACATCGTACTTTAAGATGAGTTCAGCTAAGCTCTCCAGTTCAGCCCTGCTCCACACCCTGCCCACTGGATTGTGGGGGCTGCAGAGCAGCATGGTCTTCACTCCCGAGCGGAAGATCTCTTCCAGCTGGCCCAGGTTCATCACGTATCTGCCGTTTTCCTCCACCAAGGGGTTCTCCACTGGGACGCGCCCGTTAGCCTGGAGAATCCGGTAGAAAGGAGGATAAACGGGAGGCTGGATGACCACTCCCTCGCCGGGTTCGGTTACAGCCAACACCGACAGGGTGAGTCCAGACACTACACCTGGGGTGTGGATGAGCCAGGCGGGATCGATCTCCCAGTCCTGACGCTGTTTCAGCCAATTTAAGACGGCCTCGGCAAAGCTCGAGGGCCGTCTTTCGTATCCATAAATTCCGTGGGCCGCCCTGTCCAGCACTGCTTTTACCACAGTCTCGGGTGGGCGGAAGTCCATGTCTGCCACCCACATGGGCAGCAGATCCTCGCGGCCGAAGTTTTCTAAGAGAGCATCCCATTTATAGGACAGGGTGCTGCACCGATCGACCACGAGATCAAAGGGACACCCCATAACTACACCTCCCGGGCTACTCCGGTCTTCTTAGCAGTCTCCGCTACCGCCTCTGCCACTACAGCAGCCACTCTGGGGTCGAATGGGGAAGGGATGATGCACTCATTTGTTGGTTCTTCAACAAGGCTTGCAATTGCGTTTGCTGCGGCGATCTTCATGGCATCATTGATGTCGGTGGCCCGTACGTCCAGGGCGCCGCGGAAGATGCCTGGGAAGCCCAGCACGTTATTGATCTGGTTGGGATAATCGGAACGCCCAGTGGCCACGATGGCTGCTCCAGCTTCCAGCGCGAGTTCAACCGCGATTTCAGGTTCTGGGTTGGCCAGAGCCATAATGATGGGCTGGTCGTTCATGCTCTTCACCATCTCGGGGGTTACCACATTGGCTGCGGATACACCGATAAAGACATCGGCACCGGTCATGGCCTCAGCGAGATTCTGCTTAAGGCCTTCGGGGTTCGTGGCCTTGGCAATTTCTTCTTGGATGGCGTTGTTCTCAGGATCGCCAGGGATCAAGCGGCCCTGTCTTCCACAGGCTCTAATGTTGGTATATCCGTCGTGGAGCAGGAGGCGGATGATGGCGCCGCCGGCGGCGCCAATACCGTTCACTACGATCACGGCATCCTTGCCCTTGCCCACAACCTTGAGGGCGTTAATCAAGCCAGCCAAACAGACCACAGCAGTGCCGTGCTGGTCGTCGTGGAAGATAAACATGTTGGTCTCTGCCTTCAGCCGCTCTTCAATTTCGAAACAGCGGGGAGAAGCAATGTCCTCCAGGTTTACACCAGCGATTGTTGGCTCCAGAGCTTTCACGATATTTACGATTTCATCTACATCCTGGGTATCCAGGCAGATGGGGATGGCATTAACATTGCCAAACTCCCTAAATAGCACAGCTTTGCCTTCCATAACTGGCAGGGCGGCCGCTGGGCCAATATTGCCTAATCCTAAAACAGCGGTACCATCGGAGACGACGGCAATGGTATTGCCTTTCCAGGTCAATTCCCAGACTGCTTCGGGGTCTGCTGCGATGCGGCGACAGGGTTCGGCAACTCCTGGTGAGTAAGCGAGGCTGAGTTCAGCTGCGTTTTTTACCGTTGCCCGGCTCACAATTTCTACCTTGCCGCGCCACTGTTTGTGCTGTTCCAATGCTCTTTCATAGACGTTCATCAAGTGTCCTCCTTCTGTATTACAACTCTTAAGCGTAGATATGAACTACCTTCCACAATGGGTATGCTTTTCCTACTCCGGCAGTTTTGCTGTGTGTTAAGAATCCGTGATATTATGTTATGCTTGTTTTTCCTGCAGTTTGGGTTCTGCTTCTCTCCTTAAAAACTCTGTAAAGCGGCTGAGGAACTCCTCTCCTTCTTCCAACTCTTCATCGCTTGGCGGCCGGCAGCCAAACAACACTCTATCCCGCAGTCTTTTCCCCTGTCTAAGCTGCTCCTCCGCGGCTGGATCCAGGGCAAAGCCAGTGGGCTCCCCCTTCAGCACCTTGTACAGCCCTTCCCCTAGAGCCTGTTCCAGGGCCACCCAGCTGCGCATAAAGGAGCAGAGCCTACTGCCTTCGGCAAAAACACTCAGGGCCTCATAGGGGGTTCCAAAGGGATCAGAGGAACCCACGGCAATCCGGGCGCTATCGTATTGCTGGTAAAGGTCGGAATCGCTGAGGAGTAAGCGGTCGATGATTTGCTGAGCCAGGGGCTCCTCCTCTGGTCCAAAACTGCACTCTTGCACAATGGGCCGCAGGGCAGGTACTGAGTTGAGGCCGATCATCTTCAGAAACTGAAAGAGGACGTCGGTACGCCCTATGGCAAAGCGGCAGTCTGGGCCGGGCTGCAGGATTCTGCGCTTTTGATCACTTAAGAAGGATGAGAGTTCATAATGGTTGGAAAAGGGCTGGTGCTCCGCATTCACTCTTTTCTTAACCGCTGTCTGCAGGCGCTCTAGGGCCACTTCCCCTTCGTACATAAGGCCGTTGAGTTCATCTAAGATGTTGTATTCTTCTTGTGATAAAAAGCCCCCAGTGGACTTATAGACCAAATCATGCTCTACTTCAGCCCAGGCGTGCATCAGTACGGTGCCCACCTGCACCTCAATTACGTGGCTGCTCAAGTGCCTTTCTTCCGGTGGGAGGGACTCTGGTTTCAGGTAGAGGCGGTAATGCCGCCCCACATAGCCTAAGAACTGCTTTTGATAGGCTCCCGGATGCCCCAGGGCTTCCGGGAAGTCTTTCACACTTTCCACTGTGAAATGGGTACGGATAAACTGATCTACTTCCTTGCGATCCTGGGGAAAGTATAGGGCGATACGTACCCCTGCCAGGTCCACTATATCGTCGTAGATTTCCTGTATATTCTGGTAGTTCTTCTCCTGCGCCCTGTTCTCAACCTTCAAGGCGAGACTATCCAGCCTTTTGGCTCTAGAGGTAACGAGAACCCTGAGGCCCTGCCTTTTCAGGGCCCTTTCGCACTGGTAGGCACAAGTTTCTGCCAAGTGCTGAAAGTGGCCTATCCTACCCCTATAGTCTTCGATGAACTCCCTGATTAAAGCCATGGCGCTCTCCTATCCGTCAGAATTTGACCCCTCTCTAAGAGGGACCCCTCTTACCAGAGGTTAAGCTGCCACAAGATCAGATTCACACTGAGCGCGCTCAAGGTGAGGAGCGCGTAGTGGATTCTCTGCCAGACGGTGCCCTTCTTGGCCACTATCACATACACTGCTGTGACCAGCATCAGTGTGCCCAGTCCCATAAGAATCTTCGTGAGCAGCAGCACCGCCTTAAGGGTAGAGGACGGCTCCAACACCAACAGGGGGATGTCATAGGCAGGGTGAGTGGCAGCCAGGAGCTCTCCCCACATGACCACAATGGTTATGAAGAGGAGGATAAACACTAAGGCCACGGCCTTGGGCAGGAAAAACGAGCTGCGCCGGGGCCTGGTTCTAAACAGCCCCTTGATCCAACCTACTATAGTCCCCAGCATAAAGAGGACTGCGGCACAGGTGAGGGGGATTAGGAAACCAGGGCTCTGCTGCCAAGGCGTGCGCAGCCAGGTGCTTGGGCCAGGCATGACAATGCGCTCTGCTTTTCCGTCTTGGAAGCTGAAGGCAACTTTCCCTGCTCCATTTAGTTCTTGGAAAAGCCCAGGGCTGATCTCGCCAAACCGCCTGGTTTCTCCATAGGCGCTGAGCACCAAGTACCCCTCGGCATCTACCGTCACTGTCAAAGGCTGCAAGACGCGCAGCACAGACTCGATGCCAGTGAAATTGCTGCGGGAACTATGGTACACGCCTGTGTAGTTTGCCTCTGTACCCTGGGTAATGGGGCGGGGTTCCTGCCCGGCAGCCTCACTTGGGAAATAGCGGTCCATAAAGGCAGCCATCAGAGAGCTGTGCAGTTCGCTCTGCCCAGGTGAGTTGTACACCACGTAGATGCCTATGTTTTCTTCAGGTAGGAAGTAGAGGCCGGTGCTGAACAGGAGGGTAGCTCCGCCGTGGCCCAGCACTCTATAACCATTATATTCTGACTCAATCAAGCCATAAGTCATTCCGGGAATTTGAGGGTGCCCTGCAAACTGCTGGGTCTGCATCTTCCTGGCAGTTTCCTCTGTCAAAAGGCGCGCCATGGACTCCCCTTCCTGCTCCTGCCCTTCTTCCAGTTCCTCGGCAGGCTCGGCGGCAGGAGGAAGCTCGCCTAGGCTGAGCAGCGACATAATCAAGCGCGCCATATCATGGCTGCTGGCGATGAGGCCGCCTGCTGGGTAGTTCTGGACGTATTCCATATCGCCAGCCACAAATCTGCCTGCTTCATAGCGGTAACCCTTGCTCAAACGCTGGGCTAGGCTGGGGGAAAATTCCTGGTCAAAAGTGGCAGAATCCATCCCCAAGGGTGTTAGGATATGCTCCTGGGCATACTCTGCAAAGGGCTGCCCGCTCACCAGCTCCACAATGTAAGCTGCGAGCCCAGTCCCGTAATTAGAGTACGCCATTACCGATCCCGGCGTGAACACCCTGGCTGGAAGGTGTTCTTTCAGATACTGCCCAAAGGGCTTAAGCAGTTCTGGCCTGGACACGAACACCATGGCCACCTCATCCTCGAAACCTGCAGTGTGGGTCATGAGGTGATGCAGGGTAATGGGAGGGACGTCTTTTCTGGAAATGGTATCGGAGGGAATGGAGAAGTCCAGGTAGGTGTTGATATCCGTGTACAAATCCAGCTTGCCCTGTTCCACTAACTGCATTACTGCAGTCCAAATCACAAGCTTAGAGTTGGAGCCTGGCCGATGCAGCGTTATTCCAGGCACCATGGGGACTTTGTTTTCCAAATCTGCGTATCCATAGCCTTTGGAAAAGAGGATCTGGCCATCGGATACTACCACAACTTCGGCACCGGGCACCTTGTTTCCAGCGAGCTGAACCGCGAAAATCCCGTCAAAAAAAGCTTCCAGCGCCGCAAGATCATGCACATTCGTGCTTTGGGCAGAAGCTGCGGACAGCGCCAACACTAAAACCAGGAGAACGGCGGCTGTGCAAATTCTTCTCATCAATTCCACCCCATCAAGAAGTAAGTAGCTTCAGCGTCAGACTTCTCCAAGATGAGATGGGGTTCCTTCCATTTGTGAACAAATTGTGGCGCGGGCAGCCTACTGTAAAAGGTTGGAGCGCTGGGCCACCCAAGTGGCAAGGGCGAAGCGGATGAGGAAAAGGAGAAACATGGGGATGGGATAGAACCAAGGTAAATAGGTGAAGAGGCCTGCGCTGCGCACCACTTGGCTGTACCCCGTGGCCAAGAGCGCCCAGGACAGCAAGTAGAGCCAGCCTATATACTTGTTTCTTTGGGGCCAGTAATACAGGTAGAGCACCATAATAAACGTCCAGGCGATCGGGGTGAGGATCAAGTGATCGCCGACGGCGAAGATGTGCTGGTTCTGGAAGGTGCCGATTTTTAAGAGATCTCCGGTGATCACTCCATGGATATAATCATAAAGCCCGCCCAGCACTACTCCATAGGGTAGCAGCAGGCGCAGATCCTCTCTAGGTACGGTGAGCAGTGCAAATCCGCCTACCAAGACAATGAGCACGGGATAGACCAGCACTTGGACAGTCATGGAGCACCATTCCTTTCAAATAGGTGTTCTGGGATAGTATGCCCAAGAATCGCTGGACAGTAACAGGAGTCTCTAACTTTTGCCAGAATTACTTCATTTGAGGTGATAGTTGTGTTCAGGTTTATAACAAAGGATGTGTGGATTGGCGGCAGAGTCAGGCATTTTAAAATGGTAGATCATCCAGGAGCAGCGGCAGTACTGGTTGTTGACGATGGGAAAGTGCTCCTGGTGGAGCAGTACCGGCCCGCGGCTGGACGCAATATGCTGGAGATTCCCGCAGGTACAATAGACCGCAGCGAATCACCCTTCGAGTGTGCCCAAAGGGAGTTTCAGGAAGAAACGGGCTACCGCGCGGAAAACTGGGAACCCTGCGGCCACATCTATCCCACCCCAGGTTACACCAATGAGGTGCTGCACCTCTTCTTTGCCAGCGGGCTCACCAAGGGTGAACAACAGCTGGATGTGGGCGAAGACATTAATGTGCGCTGGATACCCCTGGACAAGGTGGAAGAGATGATCGATCAAGGCGAGATCAACGATGCCAAGACCATTATTGCTGTGTTTAAATATATCAGGAAGCTGAGAAAGCAGCCTTAGCAGGCGAAATAAAAGGGCGCCATAACCTGGCGCCCTCTTGGCCGCGTCTGCCTGCTTCAGCACGATAGACCACGACCCGCCTTTACTAATCCTCCTTAGCAGGCAAGTTCAGGGTTTTGTCGCCCATAATCGTGCGCTTCAGCTCCTGGGCTTGGGCCTCAGTATTGGTCTCATAGGTGAGGCGCAGAATAGGTTCTGTGCCTGAGAAACGGATGGAGAACCAGTTGTCATTGGTGAAGTAGTACTTCACTCCGTCCATGTATGATGTTCTGTGCAGCCTCCAGGGAAAAGCCGGGACATAGCGATCCTGGAGCAGAATCTTCTCTAAGCGGCTGCGATCCTGAGCTCGGTAAGTGAGATTCACTTCGCCAAAATGCAGGGTCCCATACTTCTCGTTAATCTCTTTCAAAAGCCCGCTGAGGCTTTTTTTCGTTTTGGCCAGCATTTCCACTGCTAGAAGTGCAGCCAAGATCCCATCTTTGCCATTGACATGCCCTCTGATCTTCAGGCCTCCGCTGCTCTCTCCACCCAGCAGCAGATCTTCCTCATCC
Organism: Bacillota bacterium; assembly: GCA_012837385.1. GTDB lineage: Bacteria > Bacillota > Limnochordia > Darwinibacteriales > Darwinibacteriaceae > DTU010. The sequence goes on along the minus strand of DURH01000068.1, from coordinate 9,477 downwards.
ATTTTATGGGAGATGTGCTTGAAACCCACCGGTACCTCGTAGGCCGGCTCGCCAAAGGAGTGGGCGATGCGGTCCAGCACATGGGTTGTGGTGAGATTGCGCACCAATCCGCCTTTTTCTCCCCTGTACTCCTTAAGGTAATAATAGAGCAGTTTGAGAATATCGTTGGCGGTAATATAGTTGCCCTTTTCGTCATAGAGGCCGATGCGGTCTGAGTCGCCATCGGTAGCGATGCCGATGTGGTACCCGCCCTGTTTCATCAGGTACTCCATGTCTTGGAGCGCTTCCCTGGAAGGGGAAGGGGCCCTTTGACCGAACATGGTATCTCTTTGAGCGTTGATCAGATCCACTGAACAGCGCAGTGAAGCTAGGCACATGGCCATGATGTCTTTAGCCACGCCGAACATGGGGTTGAACAGCACATTGAGATTGAGCTGCTGCACTGCCTTAACATCGATCTGGGCAAGGAGGGAATCAATGTAGGCGTTTTTATTGGAGTAAAGCACGATTTTCCCTTGTTCCAAAGCGTCAAAAAAGGAGAGGGGCGGCGCCTCAAGTTGGGGGATGTACTTACAAAGCTCTTCTAGGCGATTCGTAACCTGGACAGGGGCATCTTTTCCACCTTCCACAATCACCTTAATGCCGTTGTATTCAGAGGGGTTGTGGGAAGCGGTAAGCATGATCCCTAAGGCCAGCTTTTCCTGTTCCACGGCAAACATAAGCATGGGGGTGGGCACCACTGGTTCAATAAACCAGACGGGAATATCGTTGTGCACCAGGATTTCTGCAAAAGCCCGGGAGAACCGCCCTGATAGGAAGCGGAGATCATGCCCGATCACAACGGGTTTATGGGCTTGTCCAATTTCCTTGAGGTAGAGAGCGGTTGCTTGGGCCACCCTGCGCACATTGCCAAAGGTAAACTCCTCGCCGATTACGGCCCGCCAGCCGCCTGTCCCAAATTTGATCACTGTTGTCACTACCTTTCACCAAAGCTGCTATAGTATTCGCTTGAGGGTACCAGGCTTCCTTTTGGGATTTGCTTCTGGATTATTGACTGCGGCCAGCTTTTTTAGGTCGGCCAGAGCAGTTTTAGGATCATCTGCTGGGCAACATTGGCCTGGGCAATCATGGCTAGGGCTGCCTGCATGCGCATTTGCGCCTGCGCCATGTTCATCACTTCCAGGGCAATGTCGGCATCGGCGATACGGGATTCCGCTTCAGCCAGATTGAGGGCGGTGTTTTCCAGATTATTGATGGTGTGCTCCAGCCGCCGCACCTTGGCCCCGAGATACGATCTTTGGGATGACACCTTAGAAATGGCTTCATCCAAAATGCCGATGGCCGTATCGGCGTCTTCCTGAGTGGATACTGAGATGGGTTTGCCATCACTGTCTACCAGCCCCAGGCCCCCAGCCCGCATATCCCCGATTACGATATCTGTGTTTTGACCCGCGTTGGCTCCAATCTGGATCATGAGCGGGTTATTCTCGTCTCTAGTTCCATCTAGGAGGTTGATGGTGTTAAACTGTGTGTTTTTGCCAATGTCATCAATGGCTCCCACTAACTCGTTAAACTCCAGCTGTAGGGCCTCACGTTCCGCTTCTGTCAGGGTGCCGGTGGCTGAGTAGACCGCGATTTCTCTGAGCCTGTGCAGGATAGCGTGGGTTTCGTTTAAGGCTCCATCGGCTACGTAGAGCAGGGAAATGGCGTCCTGGGCATTGCGGGAGGCCTGTCTGAGCCCACGGATCTGGGCTTTCATTCTCTCGGAGATGGCCAAACCGGCAGGGTCGTCCGCGGCGCGGTTAATACGCCGTCCCGTGGCAATGCGTTCCAGGGATACAGCGTAGGATTGCTGAGCTTGATGAAAGGCACGTACGGCCCGTAATCCAGCTAAGTAAAAGAGGTTCACAGCCCCACCCCCTGCCATACTCTATTATCGGCTTTGGGGAGCGCTGGCTTTAGAAGACCACTAGCAGGGTTAAGCCCAGCATGATGCCAAAAACCGCTCCGCAGGTGGTGGCGTAGGGAAAGTCCAGGCAGTTGGCTTCGGGGAGTAGTTCGTGGAAAACCAGGAACAGCATGGCCCCCGCGGCAAAGCCCAGTGTTCCAGCCAAAGTTCTGGCGGTAAGGCTTCCGAACAGGCCGCCTACCAAGGCGCCAAGGCCCATGGGCAGCCCAGCGGCAATGGTCCAAAGCACCGTTTGGGTACGGCCGGCTCCACCAGCTAAAAGGGGAGCGGCCATAGCCATGCCTTCTGGTACATTGTGCAGGCAGAGAGCGAGGGCTAAGCTGAAACCCAGCTCCTGGGAGGCGGAATAGCCCGCACCGATGGCCAAGCCTTCTGGGAAGTTGTGGGCGGCGATGCCCAGGCCCAGGAACAGCCCTGTTTGGATCAAGCCCCGGGGACGGCCGCGGAACACAAGCGGCTCCAGCAGCATCAGGGCACACATGCCGAGCACAAGACCCCCAAAGGTAACTCCCGCCCCCTGCAGGGTTAGTGCTTCCGGGAGCAGGTCCTGAAAGACCACCGCCAGCATCACGCCAGCAGACAAGCCAAGCCAGAAACTGAGTTCTGATCCCTTGGGCCTTCTACCCAGGGCCAGGAGTATTCCCCCTGCACCTGTACCCAGTACACCTGCCATGGTACCCAAAAAGACGATTCTGGCCAGCTCCCACACCCCAAGCCCTCCCCTCGACCTCCCATTCCATGCCTATTTCACGGGAAAATGAAATATGGCACTTTGGAGACGAAATTCTTCCACCCAGGGTATTGACATAGATAGGGGTACTCGGTACAATACACTTGTTTAGTCTTCCTAAACCTAAAGTTTAGTAACACAAAACCAAGGAAAGGAGGGAATGGGATGAAGATAGGCGAGAAAATTAAACGTCTGCGCATCCAGCACAACCTAACTCAGGAAGAGTTAGCAGATCGCTGTGAGCTTTCTAAAGGCTTTATCTCTCAGGTAGAACGCGAGCTCACTTCACCCTCCATCGCAACCCTTGTTGATATCTTGGAGTCTTTAGGTACTAACCTGCAGGACTTTTTTAATCAAAAGGCACCGGAAAAGCTGGTGTTTACCAAGAACGATGTTGCGGTAAAGAGCGACCCAGAGTTGAAAAGCGAGATCCACTGGCTGGTGCCCAATGCCCAGAAGAACTCCATGGAGCCCATCGTGGTTTACCTGGAGCCCCAGGGCCGCACTTACCTGGATGATCCCCACGATGGCGAAGAGTTTGGCTACGTGATCAAGGGGCAGATCCAGCTTCACTTTGGTTCGGAGGTAGTTAAGGTGCGAGCTGGGGAATCCTTTTATTTCCCTGCTCAAGCAGGCCATTATATTTCTAATGCAGGCAAGAGGCAAGCAGTTGTGCTTTGGGTCTCTTCGCCACCAAGCTTTTAGGGACATGTAATTTAAAGGGGGGACTGTGGTGTCCGAGATCATTGTTCAGCTGAAAGGTGTCTCCAAATACTACGATGATACGGCCGCACTAACAGACGTCGACTTATACATCAGGAAAAACGAGTTTGTGACGCTCTTGGGGCCCAGCGGCTGCGGAAAAACCACCATGCTGCGCTTAATCGGAGGCTTCGAGAAGCCCACCAGTGGCAGCATAACCTTTAAAGGCGCCGATATCAGCAATGTTCCATCCCATAAGCGTCAGGTTAATACCGTATTTCAGCGCTACGCCCTGTTCTCCCATCTCAATGTCTTTGAGAATATCGCCTTTGGCCTTAGAATCAAGAAAATGAAGGAAAACGTGATCAAGGAAAAGGTCACTAAGATGCTGCACTTGGTGAATCTGGAGGGGTACGAACAGCGGGATGTCAACTCCCTCAGCGGCGGGCAGCAGCAGCGGGTGGCCATTGCCCGGGCGTTGGTGAATGAGCCAGAAGTTCTGCTTCTAGATGAGCCCCTCGCCGCTTTGGACCTCAAACTGCGCCGCGAGATGCAGCATGAGCTGAAAAACATGCAGCGGCAGCTTGGCATCACCTTCCTTTTTGTCACCCATGACCAGGAAGAAGCGCTATCCATGAGCGATACAGTTGTGGTGATGAAGGATGGGGAGATTCAGCAGATCGGCACCCCAGAGAGCATCTACAACGAGCCCGTCAACGCCTTTGTAGCCGACTTCATCGGGGAAAGCAATATTGTGGACGGCATTATGCGCCGAGATTACCTGGTAGACTTTGGCGGGACTACCTTTGAATGCGCCGACTTTGGTTTTGACCAAGATGAGAAAGTGGATGTGGTGATCCGCCCTGAGGATTTGGCGCTCATTCCCCCTGATCAAGCTAAGCTCAAGGGGGAGGTTCGCTCGGTGAACTTCTTGGGCGTGCACTATGAGATGATTGTGGAATCTGAAGATGGAACCTCCTGGCTGGTCCACTCCACGTTGATGGAACCTGTGGGAACAACGGTGGGGCTGGGTTTGGAGCCCATGGACATCCACATTATGAAGAAGGTGAGAGACTAGTGAAGCGTTCACCTCTCATCCCTTACCTGATCTGGATGGTTCTGTTCACTGTGGTGCCCATGGTGCTGGTGCTCTACTACGCTTTCACCGTTCCCACTGAAAGCGGAGTCACCTGGTCACTGCAGAATTTCGCCAGGTTTTTTGAGCCCATCTACCTCAGGGTGCTGGGCCGTTCCATCCGCTTGGCGGTGATCAGTACAGCGCTCTGCCTGATCCTTGGCTATCCTGCTGCTATGGTGATGGCTGGTAACGCCTTCAAACGTAAGCATGTGATTATGCTGCTTTTCGTGGTTCCCATGTGGATGAACTTCCTTCTGCGCACCTATGCTTGGCTCACCATCTTGGAGCGCAACGGGTTTATCAACGCCCTGCTTTCCTTTTTCGACCTGCCGCGGCTCAACATCTTGTACACCAACTCCGCGGTGGTGTTGGGTATGGTTTACAACTTCCTGCCCTTTATGGTTTTGCCCATCTACTCGGTGCTGAGCAAGATCGACAAAGGTGTGGTGGAAGCTGCAGGGGATCTGGGGGCCAATCCTTTCCAGGTGTTTATGAGGGTGATTCTGCCCTTGAGCCTGCCTGGGGTGGTTTCCGGCATTACCATGGTGTTTATGCCAGCCATGACCACCTTTGTCATCTCCCGGCTTTTGGGCGGCGGCCAGTTTACGCTGATCGGCAACCTAATTGAACAGCAGTTCCTCGTTGTGGGAGATTGGGGCTTTGGCTCAGCCATTTCAGTTGTGATGATTGTGGTGATCCTGCTCAGCATGGCAATTATGTCCTTCTTCGAAGGGGAAGAAAAGGATGTGGCGTTATGGTAAGGTTCCTTAAGCGCAGCTACATTTACTTGGTGTTCGCCTTCCTGTACCTCCCCATCGCCGTGCTCATGGTGTACTCCTTCAATGATGCCCGCTCAAGGGGTGTGTGGGGAGGATTCACCCTGCGCTGGTATGTGGAGCTGTTCCAGGATCGCACCATTATGAGTTCCCTGTACTCCACGCTCCTGATCGGTGTGAGCTCGGCTGTGATCGCCACCATTATCGGCACCATGGCCGCCATCGGTATTCATAACACCAGGGGCGTACAGAAGAAACTGATTATGAATGTAACTTATCTGCCTGTTTTGAACCCTGAAATTGTGACAGCTATCTCCCTGATGATCCTCTTCGTATTTACCAGGGTACGCTTGGGTTATCTCACCCTGCTGCTGTCGCACATTACTTTCAATGTACCCTATGTCATTTTGTCTGTACTGCCCAAACTGCGCCAGCTCAACAAGCATCTTTACGAAGCGGCGCTGGATCTGGGCTGTACACCCTTGCAGGCGCTCTGGAAAGTTATCATCCCAGAGATTATGCCAGGCATTATCACCGGACTGCTTCTAGCCTTCACACTGTCCATCGATGACTTTGTGGTGAGCTTCTTTACCACCGGTTCTGGAGTATCCACGCTGTCAATTACTGTCTACTCCATGGCTAGAAGGGGAATCAATCCCAAGATCAATGCTCTGTCCACCATCATGTTTACATTTGTCTTGGCACTGTTGATCATCGTCAATGTACGGCAGGCCAGAGAAGAAAGGAAGGGAAGAAATGGGAAGCGTGGCCCCAAAAAGGTTAGCCCTTACGATCCTAAGTTTGGTAGTGCTTAGCCTGCTCCTGACAGGGTGCGGCAAGGAACAGCCTGTGCTGTATGTGTACAACTGGGGAGATTATATTGATGAAGACATTCTCGAGGAGTTCGAGAAGGAATCAGGCATCAAAGTAGTGTACGACACCTACTCCACCAATGAAGATATGTATGTGAAGATCAAATCAGGCGGCAGCAGCTATGACGTGATTTTTCCGTCGGAATACATGCTGACTCGGATGATTAAGGAGGACATGATCCTCAAGATTGACTTGGAGAAAATCCCCAACCATGTGCATATCGATCCGAAGCTGATGGGTGCGGAGTATGACCCCAACAATGAGTATTCCCTTCCTTATATGTGGGGAACTCTGGGGATCCTCTACAACACCACCATGGTGGATGAACCCATCGACAGCTGGGACGCACTGTGGGATCCCAAGTATTCCAAAGAGATCCTCATGCTGGACAGCCAACGGGATTCCATCGGCGCAGCCCTTTTAAAACTGGGTTACTCCATCAATACTAGGGATCCTGGAGAACTGGCGGAAGCCGCTCAGCTCCTCAAACAGCAGAAGCCCCTGGTCTTGGCTTATGTTGTGGACGAGGGTAAAGACAAGATGGTATCCGGAGAAGCGGCCCTGGCCCTGACTTGGTCTGGGGAAGCTATGTACGCCATTGGGGAAAACAGCGATTTGGCCTACGCCATCCCCAAAGAAGGAACCAATCTGTGGTTTGATGTCATGGCCATCCCCAAAGGGGCCAAGAACGTAGAGGGCGCCCTCAAGTTCATGAACTTTCTCAACAAGCCGGAAATCGCTCTGCGCAACGCAGAGTACACCGGATACTCAACTCCTAATCTGGCCGCCTGGGCCATGCTGCCAGAAGAGGTACGCAATGACCGCGGAGCTTATCCCACTGATGAAGATATAGCCGGTGCAGAAGTTTTCGTGAGCTTGGGCGAGACGTTGAGGGAGTATGACCGTATTTGGACTGAAGTCAAGGCATATTAGGCAGTAAGAGCTTCTCCCTCGTGGAGGGCTCTTTTTGTATAAAGGGTTTTCTAAGGCCTGCCTAGAACCCAAATATATGAAAGGAGTGAAGAGCTTGGGCAGAATCGGTAAAGCAGCAGCGCTCTTTGTCGCGCTTGTACTGCTCACTGCGGGCTTAAGCGGCTGCACCAGGGACAAGCCAACTATCTATGTGTACAACTGGGGAGATTACATTGACGAGAGCATCTTGGAGGAATTCGAAAAGGAAACGAAGATCAAGGTAGTGTATGATACCTATGCCACCAACGAAGACATGTACGTGAAGATCAAGGCAGGTGGCAGCGCCTATGATGTCATTTTCCCATCAGATTACATGCTGACTAGGATGATAGAAGAGGACTTGGTGCAGAAACTGGACTTGTCCAAGATTCCGAATTGGAAATATATTGAGAAGCGGCATTTAGGCTGGGATTATGATCCCGCTAACGAGTATTCACTGCCGTATTATTGGGGAACAGTTGGTATCCTGTACAACACCATCATGGTTGGTGATCCCGTGGACAGTTGGGATATCCTCTGGAATCCGAAATATGAGAAGGAAATACTGATGCTGGACAGCCAGCGTGACTCAATTGCGGTGGCCTTGTTGAGGCTGGGTTACAGCATCAACACTCTGGATGAGAATGAACTGGCGGAAGCAGGCGAGCTGCTCAAGGAACAAAAACCACTGGTTTTGGCCTATGTGGTAGATGAAAGCCAGGATAAGATGATTGCCGGGGAAGCAGCCATGGCAGTGGTTTGGTCAGGGGAAGTTACGGTGGCTAAATCGCAGAACCCAGATCTGGCCTTTGCCATACCCCAAGAGGGGACCAACCTTTGGTTTGATGTGATGGCTGTGCCCAAGAATGCCAAAAACCCTGAAGGGGCTATGGCTTTCATCAACTTTATGCTGGATCCTGAGATAGCTTACCGCAATGCTGATTACACGGGGTACGCCGTCACCCACGAAAGCGTGCGTTCCATGATTCGGCCTGAAATAAGTGAGGACCGCAGCGTCTATCCTGAAGAAGAGGATCTGGTCAACGCTGAGGTATTCGTTAATCTAGGCCAGACCCTGAGCATCTACGACCGCATCTGGACGGAAGTAAAAGCCCATTAAAACAAGAAAGCGACTATGGCTGAAACCAGTCTAGTCGCTTTTGCTTACTCTCGGATGCGGCCTTCCTTATGGAGGAGGAGGGTTCTCTGATAGTAGCTGATCAGAGGAAAGATCGCTATTACCCCGGCGAACAGGTTCACAGAGTACAGGCGGGGCCCGTCCAGCAGCGCCCTCATTCCCATAATCAGGTTGAAGATGGTAATGGGCAGAAGCATGGCGATGACCTTTTTGTAATGGGAGATGCGGGATTCGCGGTCTGAGAAGATCTCAAACGGTCCGTCGGCAGCCTTTTTGCGCAGAAACACCCAACGGAACCAGGTGGCGATCACTTCCACCCCCGTTTCTTCTAAAAACGCCAGGTAGGCTGCACTTTCGGCATGAGCTGCCGGATAATCCAAGAGCTGGAGGCGGTAGATGTACTCACCAGGCTCGCCCTTTTCGAACACATAGCGTCCGAGGGCGTAGTCGGTGCAGTGCCAGCCCTGGGCTGCCATCCTATTCAGCCACTGCTCTTCCTTTTCGAAGTTGGAGTAGAACTTAATCACTGTCTTTTTCATGATCTGCACTCCTTAATACCAGTTTACCATGGTGCACCAGCTCTTCCAGCCGGGCCAGTTCTTGTTGAAAGACAAGTTCTCCCTGTTCAGTAATGACATATTGCTTGCGCCTAGAATCCCCAGATTCAGCCAGCGGCTTAATCCAATCCTTTTCCACTAAGGTGTTGAGGGCGCCGTAGAGGGTTCCGGGACCCAGGACTACTCGGTTGTTGGTAAGTTCCTGCACCCCCTGCATAATGCCGTATCCGTGGAGCGGTTGGTGGAGGGCTAAGAGAATGTAGAAGACCGCTTCAGTGAGGGCACCTTGCTCTTCGAGGGCCATGGTTTCACCCCTTTCTGTATATCCTGCGACGATATATCGTGTGAGGTTATATCGTCTGACGTAATAAACTATATCACCAGCCGATATAGCTGTCAAGAAAAAATCTTCAGTGGAGAACGATTTCGAGGCGAATTTTTTACTCTCTGGAGAAAGGAGGGACAATCTTACCCTTCCCAAAGGAAGAATTTACCGGTAAGATGAAGACAAAAGGAGACTAAGCCCGTAAAAGCAATATGTGCTGCGACATATATTGTAGAGAGGGCAGAGGAGGACGAATTCATGAGGAGATTCGGGTCTTTCTTAGTAGTGTTGCTGATAGCTTCGGTGCTGGCGGGATGT